>CAZTCX010000056.1:0-21043 GCA_964612515.1 uncultured Lentimicrobiaceae bacterium
TCTTCTTGCTGCGGGTTTTGAAACCTTTAGCGGGCATGCCATTACGTGATCTTGGCAAACCACCAGAAGCGCGTCCTTCGCCACCACCCATTGGGTGGTCAACCGGGTTCATTACAACACCGCGAACGCGTGGGCGACGACCCATCCAGCGGGTACGACCAGCTTTTCCTGAAACTTCAAGACTGTGGTCGGAGTTGCCCACGGTGCCGATGGTAGCTTTACAAGCCTGCAGCAGCATACGGGTTTCGCCTGAGGGCAGCTTGATGATTGCAAATTTTCCATCGCGTGACATAAGCTGAGCATATGAACCAGCACTACGCGCCATCTTAGCTCCCTGGCCGGGACGTAATTCAATGTTATGAATTAATGTACCGAAAGGAATTTCTGCCAGATAAAGCGCATTACCAATATCCGGAGATACGCCTCTGCCCGACTCAATTTTCTGACCTACTTTGAGGCCATTTGGAGCGATGATGTAGCGTTTCTCGCCATCTTCATATTGCACCAGCGCTATGCGTGCACTGCGGTTGGGATCGTATTCTACGGTTTGTATTTCGGCGCCCATCCCTTCTTTATCTCTGCGGAAGTCGATAATACGATACTTCTGCTTGTGACCACCACCCAGATACCGCATGGTCATTTTTCCGGTGTTGTTTCTACCGCCTGACCTTTTCTTAGGCTCCAGCAAACTCTTTTCAGGTTTGTCGGTAGTTATCTCATCAAACGCACTAATTAGCTTAAAGCGCTGACTGGATGTCGTTGGTTTAAATTTTCTTAAAGCCATTTATCCTTAAATATTGCTGTAAAAATCAATAGTTTCACCTTTGGCCAATGTAATGATGGCCTTCTTTGTTGCCTTGGTTTTCCCGCTAATGAGACCAGTTTTGGTATACCGCGATTTGAATTTTCCCGGATTGTTCATGGTGTTGACGCTTTCGACCTGTACACCGTACAAACCCTCAACGGCTTGCTTAATCTGAACTTTATTGGCTTCCTTGCGAACGATAAAGCCATACCGGTTGAGCTTCTCGCCCAGTTCAGTCATCTTTTCGGTAATGATCGGCTTAATAATGATATTCATTTTACCTTACTGTATTTATTCTATTAGATAGAATTAGTTTTTAAACAATGCATCAATGGTTTCCAGCGAGCTCTCGAGCATCAGTATCTGCTGTGCATGCAGCAAGTCGTAGGTGTTGATGCTTGCAGAGTTTTGATACTTCACGTTTTTCAGATTGCGTGACGAGAGGTAGATGTTTTCGCGGGTCTCGGGCGTAAGCAGCAGTACCTTTTTGCCTTCCAGTTCGAAGTTTTTCAGCAATTTGATAAACTCCTTGGTTCTGGGCGCATCAAAGTTGAAGTCTTCAAGGATGGTGATTTGGTTGTCACCAGCTTTGTAGGATAGTGCTGATTTGCGGGCAAGTTTCTTCAGTTTCTTATTCAGCTTGAAACCATGCACGGCAGGTCTGGGACCAAATACTCGACCGCCACCTCTGAACAATGGGCTCTTGATAGAACCGGCACGGGCAGTACCTGTACCTTTTTGCTTTTTCAGTTTGCGTGTACTTCCTGATACCTCGGCTCTTTCCTTACTCTTGTGCGTACCCTGACGACGGCGCGCCATGATCTGCTTTACATCGAGATAAATCGCATGGTCGTTGGGCTCGATGCCAAAGATGGCATCGTCGAGTGCTACACTGCGATCGGTAACCTCTCCTGTGATTTTATAAACTTTTAGCTCCATCTTTCCACTATTACATATGATCCGTTGGGCCCTGGTACAGAACCTTTCACGAGAATGATATTATTTTCTTTGATGATTTTAACGATCTGCAGGTTGATCATCTTAACGCGCGAGTTGCCCATGCGGCCAGCCATACGCATACCTTTAAATACACGTGAGGGCCATGAAGAAGCACCTATCGAACCAGGAGCACGCAAGCGGTTGTGCTGGCCATGCGTCTGACCGCCCGAACCAGCAAATCCATGGCGGCGAACAACTCCCTGAAAGCCTTTGCCTTTGGTAGTACCAACCACGTCGATGTATTCGCCTTCGATAAAGATGCTGGCATCAAGGGATTCACCAACTTTCTTCTGGTGACCAACTTCAAAACGCGTAAATTCTCTTACGATCTTCTTTGGCGTGACGCCTGCCTTGGCAAAATGACCTTTGAGTGACTTAGTGGTGTGCTTATCCTTCTTGTCTTCATAAGCCATCTGAACCGCCTCATAGCCGTCAGTTTGCTTGGTCTTGACTTGTGTTACCACACAGGGACCAGCTTCGATAACCGTTACCGGAATGTTTTTTCCAGAGGCATCAAAAACCGAGGTCATTCCTATCTTTTTTCCTATTATTCCAGACATTATCTACTAATGTTTAATTTTTTTTCGAAACTCTTTTATAATCTTTCAGCGTAACCAATCATCACACTTTGATCTCTACTTCTACCCCACTTGGCAGTTCGAGCTTCATCAATGCGTCGATGGTTTTAGTAGTTGAACTGTAGATATCGAGAAGCCGCTTGTACGACGACAATTCGAATTGCTCTCTGGATTTCTTGTTCACAAAAGTGGAACGGTTCACCGTGAATATTTTCTTATTCGTTGGCAATGGGATCGGGCCACTTACTACAGCTCCTGTACTCTTTACAGTTTTTACAATCTTCTCGGCTGAATTGTCAACCAAGTTATGATCGTAAGATTTAAGCTTTATTCTAATCCTTTGACTCACCTTAATTATGTTTTAGTGTTTAATGGAACTCTAAACTTTTACTACGTATCCTTTAATTTTATACAGAACTTCTTCTAACAAATCGTGTGGCAGCTCAGCAAAGTGCGAAAACTCCATGCTTGAGCTGGCACGGCCAGAGGATAGGCTGCGCAATGTGGTAACATAGCCGAACATACCGGCCAATGGCACCTGCGCCCGCAAAACCTGGAAATTAACTTTTGAAGTAACATCTTCTATCTGTCCACGGCGCTTGTTGAGATCACCGCTGATGTCGCCGATATAAAGATCTGGAGTAGAAATCTCCAGCTTCATGATTGGCTCCAGCAAGATCAGCTTCATTTTTTTGGTAGCGTGGCGGAAACCAATGTTGGCAGCAATTTCGAAAGCAAGCTGATCGCTGTCAACAGGATGGGTTGTACCATCAAGCAAAACCACTTTCATATTTAAAACGGCAAAGCCAGCCAACGGACCATTGAGCATTGCCATGCTAAAACCTTTGCGCACGGCCTCGATGTATTCTTTGGGAAGGCGTCCGCCTTTTACTTCACTGATAAATTGCAATCCAATGATGCCTTCGTCGGCAGGTCCAATCTCGAAGGTGATATCGGCAAACTTACCACGGCCACCAGTTTGCTTTTTGTAAATTTCCTGATGGGTAATGGTGCTTGCCAAAGCTTCTTTGTAAGCTACCTGTGGTTTTCCACGGTTACTGTCAATGTTATATTCTCTGCGCAAACGATCTAGGATGATATCCAGGTGCAACTCGCCCATTCCACTGATGACCAATTGCCCGGTTTCTTCGTCAGTTTTCATTTTGAAAGTAGGATCTTCATCAGCAAGTTTTCCAAGTGCTTCGATAAGCTTTTCAAAATCATCCTGCGTTTTTGGCTCCACAGCCATGGTAATAACTGGCTCCGGGAAGTTGATGTTTTCAAGAACAATCGGAGCATCGATAGCACACAATGTGTCACCGGTTCGGATTTCTTTAAAACCTACCAAAGCACCAATATCACCAGCTTCAAGCACGTCCACAGGAATTTGCTTGCTGGCGTGCATTTGCATAATACGCGAGACGCGTTCCTTTTTACCGGTACCAGTGTTGAGCATCTGCATGCCGGCTTTCAGTTGTCCTGAATAAACCCTGATAAAAGCAATCTTGCCAACATAAGAATCGGTTGAAATCTTGAATGCTAAAGCGGCAAATTCCTTATTAGGATCAGGATAACGTTCTTCTTCTTTTTCGGTGTAAGGATTAATTCCCGTTACCGGTGGCAGGTCGAGAGGTGAAGGCAGGTATGCAGTCACAGCATCAACCAGACGTTGTATTCCTTTATTTTTAAATGCTGACCCACAAAGTACCGGGATAATTCGCATCTCAAGGGTAGCTTTGCGAATGGCGGCAACCATCTCTTCGATGGTCAGTGAATTAGGATCTGCAATAAATTTTTCGAGCAGTTCATCGCTTTCTTCGGCAATACCTTCGATGAGGCTGGCGCGATAGGAAGCTACAGTTTCTTTTAAGTCGTCAGGAATTGCCACTTCGTTAACAACCATTCCCTTTGACGTCTCATCCCATTCGTAGGCTTTGTTGGTAATCAAATCAACGATTCCTCTAAAGTCATCTTCGGCTCCAATGGGGATTTGCAATGGAACAGGATTGGCGCCCAGTTTTTCACGAATCTCGCTGATAGCTTTAAAATAATCGGCACCGGTGCGATCCATTTTATTAATAAAACTAATGCGGGGCACGTGATATTTATCGGCCTGACGCCAAACGGTTTCGCTTTGAGGTTCTACGCATCCTACAGCACAAAACACCACCACGGCACCATCAAGCACACGCAGTGAACGTTCTACTTCAACAGTAAAATCGACGTGTCCGGGGGTGTCGATAATGTTGATTTTGTAATGATTGTCGCGGTAGTCCCAAAAAACGGTGGTAGCAGCAGAATTGATGGTGATGCCCCGCTCCTGCTCCTGGATCATAAAATCCATGGTAGCAGCGCCGTCGTGCACCTCGCCCATCTTGTAGTTGATGCCCGCATAATACAAGATACGCTCGGTCGTAGTGGTCTTACCCGCATCAATGTGCGCCATAATTCCAATGTTCCTGATATTTTGTAATGCGTGTGGCATCGCCTGTTATTGTTCTGCTTTTATTAATGTGTTAATACTAAAATCTAAAGTGTGAGAAGGCTTTGTTTGCTTCGGCCATGCGATGGATATCTTCCTTACGCTTGTAGGCACCGCCTTCTTCTTTGAAACCTGCCAAAACTTCACTAGCCAGTTTACGAGCCATCGATTTTTCGTTGCGTTTGCGTGCAAACGAAATCATGTTTTTCATGCCGATGGATTGTTTACGCGAAGCAGGAATCTCTGTAGGGATCTGAAAAGTAGCACCTCCAATACGACGGCTGCGTACTTCCACGGCAGGCGTAACATTGGCAAGAGCTTTTTTCCATACTTCCAGCGTATCCTCCTCTTTCGACTTTTCGGCTACAATCTCCATAGCGTCGTAAAAAATCTTGAAAGCAAGATCTTTCTTACCGCAAAGCATCAGATTGTTGACAAATTTTGTTACAACAATATCATTGAACTTCGGGTCGGGAAGAATGATTCTCTTCTTTGGTTTAGCTTTCCTCATTGTATTATGAATTAAATCCTGTTACGTGAATGACTATTTCTGTTTTGGACGCTTGGTTCCGTATTTAGAGCGACGTTGTGTACGACCTTCAACTCCGGAGGTATCCAACGCACCACGAATGATATGATAGCGTACACCTGGCAGGTCTTTTACACGGCCGCCGCGAATCATCACGATGGAGTGCTCCTGCAGGTTGTGACCTTCACCGGGAATGTAGGCGTTCACCTCTTTTTGATTGGTGAGCCTTACCCTTGCCACTTTGCGCATGGCCGAATTAGGCTTCTTGGGTGTGGTGGTGTAAACACGTACACAAACGCCACGACGCTGTGGACATGAGTCCAAAGCAGGCGATTTGCTCTTGTCGGTTAACTTCTTGCGGCCCTTACGAACCAGCTGTTGTATTGTAGGCATATTCGAACTTTGGTTTAATTTTTGCTAAATTAACCCCGCTTTTTTGGGGGTGCAAAAGTACAAAAAAAATTAAACAAACTATTTCCACCTGAATTTTTTTTTCAGATTAAAAAAACTACGTACAAGTGTGGTGGGAAATAAAAAGGAGGGATACCAATATTCTCCGAGGCAAAATGAACACTCTACTGCAAGCGCACATTAGAAACCTTTTACTACCTCATTTTATCAGGTTTCCTTTAAATTTCTCTTCTCACTGTGCTCTTGCCTGGGCATAAATGCTTGCGTCAAAAGCGGGCACAAAAGTACACGCAATTTTTTAAAAACAAAATTTATTTTCTTTTTTTATCATTTTATTTCTAATCGACACCTAAAAAGTCCGCTAAGCAAGACCTTCCGGTGTTTCTTACAATTTCTGCATGATGCGACAGATAATTTAATTGTTAAAAAAAATCAACGTTCATGGAAAATAGTAACTTTGGCCGGCACAAGAAAAATCGTTCTCAGCCACCAGAAAATAGATATGCGTGACACAACCGAGACAGGTAATCATCACACGAGGATGAAAATCGTCATTAGCTTGCTCTTGATAATATTTTCGATGCAATCGTTTGCCTCGATCAACTTCGACAGCCTGGTGGGGATAGCCCGCAACACAAAATACTCCGACTCGCTTCGCCTCGCAACTTACGAAGATTTCACAATGGATCTTTTCAATACGAATCTCGACTCTTGCCGTATGTTCTGCCTGGAAGGTGCCGAGTTGGCTAAGACTGCACACAATGCAGTGCTTGAGGTTTCTTTCTATTCACGTATCGGCACATCCTATTATTACGAAGGCAAATACGAAAAGGTAAGCTTTTACTGGACTGAAGCGCTGCGCGTGAGCGAAGCTTCCGGCAATCCCTTCATTATATCCAAGTCGCTAAATAATCTGGGAGTGCTGTACCAGAAAATCCAGGATTACGACAAAGCCATCAAATATTACACGAGAGCTGTTGAATACAAACAGTTGATCGGTGATACCGCTGAGATGGTGATGACGCGTATGAATATTGGCAATACTTATATGGATGCCGGTCGCCTGCCAGAGGCGCAGCAGATTTTTGAAGAGTTGTTGCCAATGGTTGGATTCTTGAAAAACTCAATACAAAAATATATTTTGTACGCCAATATAGCGAACAATTACACTAATATTGCACTTGCTCAGAAGGTAAGAAAGCGTTATTATGATGCCTTGAAATACTATTTCCTGGCCGAAATCGAGCTGAATAAAACCAGCAATACTTATGATCGTATTACGCTACTACACAATATTGGCGATACTTATCTGCAACTCGACGATTATGACAATGGGTTTAAGTACATGAACGAAAGCCTGAAACTGGCCCGTAAAAATGGCGCCATCGAAAAACGGCGTCTTATTTACACGATGTTACGCAACCATTTCGAGTCGATGAAAGATTACGAAATGGCCTATTACTACCAGGACTCGGTGATACTGATGAATGATGAAATAGACAGGCTCGCAGCACAAACAGCACTTGACGAAATAACTACACGCTACGAATCGGAGAAGAAGGAGGCCGAAAACCAGCGCCTTCAGGAGCAGATGACGATACAGCAGGAAAGAAGCCGAAGAATCATTCTCATTAATAATATCTTTTTGGCTGTAACCATTCTTCTCATATTATTAGCAGTCGTCGTAACAATATTAATAGTACAAATCCGAAAACGCAACCGGTTATTGTTAAAATCGCAGCACGACCTGGAAGAGCTGAATCAAAACCTGAAGCACTCAAACGAAGAAACCGAACGGGCACTCGAATTTCGATCGCAGTTTATGGCCAATATGAGTCACGAAATCCGAACGCCACTCAACATTATCATCGGTTTCAATAGTTTTTTGAATAAAAATATCGACGATCCGCAACTTAAAAAATACACCGAATCCATCGAAGTAAGCGGCTACAACCTGCTTCGGTTTCTTAACGACATTCTGGATATGTCGAAGATAGAGGCCAACCGGGTAACACTGAACAGTGACAGGGTGAACCTTAGATTTCTGACCCAGGGCATTCGCGAATTGTTTGTGCTCAAAGCCCAGCAAAAGGACATTAGCTTTCTTCTGGAAATAAATAAATGTGTGCCACACGAAGTATTTTTGGATGAAGTCAGGCTGCGGCAAATATTGATGAACCTGGTGGGCAATGCCATAAAATTTACCGATACGGGACATGTTAAAGTGACCATTGATTGCCCGGGAGTCAACAACTTCAGCTCGCAGATGTCGGGGAAAACAAACATCAGAATACAAATTGAAGATACGGGACTTGGAATCGACACTGATGATCTGGAAAGCATTTTTGAACCATTCCGGCAAGTAAACCTGAAGGAGCAGAAGAAATTGGGCGGCTCCGGACTTGGTCTGGCAATTTCGCGGCGCCTTACCGAAATGATGAACGGGCGCATCACCGTCAACAGCACCAAAGGTAAAGGCAGTACTTTTACGGTACATTTCGATAACGTTCCGGTGGTTTATGAAATCAGCGCTGCTACACCTTCTAAATCGGCCGTGCCGACTCAGCCTAAATACGACTTCAAAGACAGCCTGTTATTGGTTGCTGACGATGAAGAGATGAACCGCGATCTGATCAGGACCTGCTTTGAAAAAAACAATCTCAGAATTATTGAAGCTGAAAATGGAGCGCAAGCAATTAAGATGGCTCGCAGCTATAAACCTGACCTGATATTGATGGACATAAAAATGCCGGTAACCGATGGCATTGAAGCTGCCCATGCTATAAAAAACGATCCGGAAATTAATAATATTAAAATTTTGGCTTTCTCGGCTTCCGATATTTTCGATCAAATGCCAGCGCAAGAGCATGAAGTTTTTTCAGGCCTCATTAGCAAACCCATTATCCTTGATGAACTTTACAACAAAGCCGCCGAGATATTACCCCACACGATTTCCTTTGCAGGCACTGCTGATGGGGATAAGGAAGAGGATGGATTTGATTTTACAGAAGACAGCTCCGGATTGACCAGTGAGATTGCTGATAAATTGAAACATGATTTTATAACGCAATGGCATCAAATAATTGAAACCAATGCCATGAACAAATATCTCACTTTTGCAGCCGACCTTTATACTTTTTCAACACAACACCAACTCAATGAACTCGCCCTCTATGCCAGCACGATGAACCTGGCAGTGAAAAATTTTGATACGCAAAAAGTCAAATACCTTTTGCAGCAATTTCCACAAATCATAGGGGAGCACTACACTGTTACTAAATGAATCTCGCATGACTCCACATTACAAAAGTCAGGACATCAACATTCTGATTGTAGATGATAATATCGAAAATATTCAGATTATCGGACAGATTTTAATGGCGCAGAATTACAATCTGTCGTTTGCTACCAGTGGCACGGAAGTGCTAAATATGTTGATGGATAAGAATCAAAAATATGATCTGCTGCTACTTGATGTGTTAATGCCCGGGCAAGACGGATTCAGCGTTTGTCGAAAAATAAAATCCATCCCTGCTTTGAGCCGGTTACCTATCGTTTTTCTTACCGCCAAAACCGATAGTCAGAGCATACTCACCGGGCTGGAATTGGGTGCTAATGACTATATCTTTAAACCATTTAACAATCGTGAACTACTGCTGCGCGTAAAAACACAAATCGACCTGAAAAAACAGCGCGAAGCATTAGAAAGCCTTAATTCGTCACTCGAAGAAAAAGTCGCACAGCGCACAGCGGAGATTCGTCAGGCACACGAAAAATTGGAAATACTCGACAACGCAAAAACCAACTTCTTGAGGCTCATCAGCCATGAGCTCCGCACTCCGCTTAATATCATCAGCGGTTTTACTGAAATACTACATGATGCGCTGCAAAATACTCCGCACCTAAAAGAGCTGGCGGAACTGAAAAATTCGACCAATCGGCTTATCTCGCTTACTGAAACAGCTTTATTAATTACTGAAATTGAATTAGGAAAATACATACCCAATTTTGCACTTATCGACCTGGAAACCATTTGCAAGGACAATGCACGCCGTTACCAGAGCTCCTTTAAGGGAGAGCATCTGGAGTTTCATTTTAATTTCGTCCCTGGCGACAGCAAGGTTTATGGCGATTTCAATCTCATCGACAACATCATTGGAAAGATTACCGAGAATGCCATCAAAGCTTGCGGCGACCGATGTGAGATAACTTACCAAATGAGTAAAGAAGAGGAAAAGATCGTTTTGGACATCAACGATGATGGCAAAGGCTTCGATCCGAAAGACCTGGAATTAATTTTTGAAAAGTTCGCTAAGGAAAGCTATGAACTGGAATACGATGGTTTTGGCCTGGGTTTATTTGCGGTGAAGCTGGTGATGGATTTGCATCACGGCAATGTTTCCGTTAAAAATCAAAAGGAAGGTGGCGCATCGGTGCGGCTTGAATTTTTAAATCCCTACTCCTCCCCTGCCGGTTCCCCGTAAAGATCGAAAGCTTCGGCACCGATGATTTTTATTTGATAAAATTCACCCGGCATCAACGGGTAAGGTGCTTCTATCAGCACTTCATTGTCCACCTCGGGCGAATCGTATTCGGTACGTCCCACCCAAAAATCTCCCTCTTTCCGATCAATAATAGTTTTACAAATCGTCCCCACACGCTGATTATTTAGCTCCAGCGAAATACTTTCCTGCAAGGCCATCAGATCCTGAGCACGCTCCTGTTTTATTTCCTCCGGCACATCGTCGGCAAAAGCAAAAGCAGGAGTATCTTCTTCGTGAGAATAGGTGAACACGCCAAGCCTTTCGAACTTCTGCTCCGCAACAAATTGCTTCAACGCCTGAAAGTCGTCATCGGTTTCGCCCGGAAATCCGACGATAAGTGTAGTCCGCAATGCCACACCGGGAATGGCTACACGAATTTTTTGTAAAAGCTCTCGCGTCTGAGCGGCAGTATGACCGCGGTGCATCCTTTGCAAAATCGAATCGGAAATATGTTGTAGTGGGATATCGAGGTAGCGGCAAACTTTTGGCTCGTCGCGCATCGCATCCAATACATCCATCGGGAAACCACTGGGATAAGCATAATGCAATCTTATCCACTGCACTCCCGGCACTGCTGCCAACGCACGAACTAATTCGGCCAGCGCACGACGCCGATAAATATCAAGCCCATACCAGGTAATGTCTTGCGCAATCAGGATCAGCTCCTTTACGCCACCTTCAACAAGAAATCGCGCCTCGGCAACCAGGCTTTCGATGGTTCGGGAAATATGTTTGCCCCGGATGAGCGGAATCGCGCAAAAAGCACAGTTGCGATCGCAACCTTCCGAAATTTTGAGATAAGCATAATGATTGGGTGTGGTAACGGTGCGCTCGCCAATCAACTCTTTACGATAGTCAACCTGTAAATCTTTGAGAATAACGGCAAGATCAGAAACGCCATAAAAAGCATCCACCTCATGAATTTCAGCTTCGAGCTGGGTTTTGTATCGTTGCGACAAGCAGCCCATCACATACAGGCGATCGATCTTTGCAGCTTTTCGCGCTTTCGCAAAACGGAGGATCGTATCTATCGACTCTTCCTTGGCGTCGTTGATAAATCCGCAGGTATTAATAATGACGATACCTCCGCCAATCTCTTCGGAATCATGCTGAACAGTGTAGCCTCCAGCGCGTAATTGTCGCGAAAGCACCTCGGAATCCACTACATTTTTAGAGCAGCCCAGGGTGACGATGTGAATATCCTGAATGGATTTTTTTGTTAACAAATAGGTATCGTATTATTTATTAAAAAACCATCTTCAAATACCTCTTCTTCCTTCTATCATTCGGATGCAAAAAGAGAATCGACAAATTCATTTTTATTAAAAATCTGAAGGTCTTCCATTTTTTCGCCGATGCCAATATATTTCACGGGCACTTTAAACTGATCAGAAATCCCGATTACAACACCACCCTTTGCGGTGCCATCGAGCTTGGTAAGCGCCAGCGCATTCACTTCGGTAGCTGCTGTAAACTGCCTGGCCTGCTCAATGGCGTTTTGTCCGGTGGAAGCATCCAGCACCAACAATATCTCTTGTGGAGCATCGGCTATCACCTTTTTCATCACCATTTTAATTTTCGTCAGCTCATTCATCAGCCCGATTTTGTTGTGCAGCCTTCCGGCAGTGTCGATGATCACCACGTCATAATTTCCGGCAACAGCCGATTTCAGCGTATCAAAAGCTACAGATGCCGGGTCGGCGCCCATCCCTTGACTTACAATTGGAACGCCGGCGCGCTCTGACCAGATGGTGAGCTGATCCACGGCGGCAGCTCTGAAAGTATCAGCAGCCCCCAAAAGCACTTTTTTGCCGGCACTCTTAAACTGATGCGCCAGCTTACCAATGGTAGTGGTTTTGCCCACGCCATTCACGCCAACCACCATAATCACGTAAGGCTCTGATCGTGGTGCAAAATCGAAAGGCAGCAAAACTCCGCTTTCGTTTTGAGCCAACAGGTCGGCAATTTCTTCCTTCAACAGGCGATTAAGCTCCGATGTGCCCACATATTTATCACGCGCCACACGTGCTTCGATGCGCTCGATGATCTTCAGTGTGGTGGTGACACCCACGTCGGAGGTAACCAGAATTTCCTCAAGATTGTCGAGAACCTCGTCATCAACTTTTGATTTTCCGGCAACGGCTTTGGTAAGTTTCGAAAATACGCTGGCCTTGGTTTTTTCAAGGCCCTCGTCGAGTTTCTCCTTTTTCTTTTTCGAAAACATGTCAAAAAGTCCCATAAGTTCTTCGGTTTTTTTAATTTGTTAGAAAACAAAAAAAGCCCTCCCCAGTTGCGGAAAAGGCTCATGTATCATTGCCTGCGGTGGGCAATTATTTTTTACTAAGAAACTCCTGCACCTTGTCGTTAGGAATAATTTCTTCCTTGAAGGTGTAAGCGCCGGATTTTGCAGATTGTACAACCTGTATCACCTTTGCGAAGTCTTTACCGCTAGTTTGCAGTGTTGCAACAACTTTCTTTGCCATATTGTATTATTTTTATTTGATTTCTCTGTGAACGGTCATTTTCTTCATGATTGGATTGTACTTCTTGAGTTCCAATCTTTCCGGTGTATTCTTCTTGTTTTTAGTAGAAATGTACCGTGATGTTCCGGGCAAACCGCTGGTTTTGTGCTCGGTGCATTCCATGATTACCTGGATGCGTGCGTCTTTTGATTTTTTTGCCATTTTCTGTTTCCTTCAATTTTTTCAGGCCGGCAAAATTAGTTACTAATTTTAAGATGGCCAATTTATTTTCTAACTTTTTCTAAAAAAAACTCTTTTCACTATTCATCGAGATCAAAACCTCCTCGTTTGTCTGCGTAAAACGCATCCTGTCTTTAAGGAATTCCATAGCTTCCACCGGGTTCATGTCGGCCAGATGGTTACGTAAGATCCAGATGCGCTGCAGGATTTCCTTGTCGAGCAGCAGGTCGTCACGGCGGGTACTTGATGCCACAATGTCGATGGATGGATAGATACGCTTGTTGGAGAGCTTGCGATCGAGCTGCAACTCCATGTTGCCGGTTCCTTTAAATTCTTCAAAGATCACCTCGTCCATTTTCGATCCTGTGTCGATAAGTGCTGTGGAGATAATGGTGAGCGATCCGCCATGTTCTATTTGACGTGCTGCGCCAAAGAAGCGTTTGGGTTTGTGCAGCGCATTGGCTTCCACTCCACCTGACAATACTTTACCCGAAGCTGGCGACACGGTATTATAGGCACGCGCCAATCGGGTGATGGAGTCGAGCAGAATTACCACGTCGTGGCCGCACTCCGTGAGGCGTTTGGCTTTTTCAAGAACGATGTTGGCAATTTTTACGTGGCGTTCGGCAGGCTCGTCAAAGGTGCTGGCGATTACCTCGGCTCTCACGCTACGAGCCATATCGGTAACCTCCTCGGGACGCTCGTCGATGAGTAGCACAATCATGTAAACCTCGGGGTGGTTGTATGCGATGGCATTGGCAATCTCCTTAAGCAAAACGGTCTTTCCGGTTTTAGGCTGCGCCACAATCAGTCCACGTTGGCCTTTGCCAATGGGCGTAAACATATCAATGATTCGAGTAGAAACTGTTTCGCCGGGATGTCCGGTGAGATTAAATTTCTTCTCCGGGAAAAGCGGCGTCAGAAAATCGAATGGGATGCGGTCGCGGGCTTCTTCCGGGGTGCGGCCATTGATTTCTTCCACCTTGATCAGCGGGAAATATTTCTCACCTTCTTTTGGCGGACGAATGGCGCCACGGATGGTATCGCCGGTTTTGAGGCCAAAGAGTTTTATCTGTGATTGTGAAACGTAAATATCATCAGGCGAATTGAGGTAGTTGTAATCAGCCGAGCGCAAAAAACCATATCCATCCTGAATAACTTCCAGCACGCCCTCGGTAATTACAGCACCATCGAGCTCGGAAGCCACGTTTTTATTATGACGCTGCTGGCTACTACGCTGCGGCTGGTAATTTTCATCGGCATTCCCCGGATCAATAATGTGGTCGGTGTGACGATTATCTGAAGATA
Source organism: uncultured Lentimicrobiaceae bacterium (assembly GCA_964612515.1). Taxonomy (GTDB): domain Bacteria; phylum Bacteroidota; class Bacteroidia; order Bacteroidales; family 4484-276; genus SABY01. The sequence continues at coordinate 14,359 of CAZTCX010000056.1, forward strand.
CCTTTTCTGAGGAACGATTTTCTGATTGACGATTTTCTGACTGGCGGTTATCTGACTGGCGATTGTCTGATTGGCGGTTATCTGCTTGACGATTGTCTGGCTGACGGTTATCTGCTTGACGCGTGTCTGCCTGGCGGTTATCTGTGGGACGATTGTCGCCGGAACGGCTTTCGGGTGCAGGTTGTGGTTTATTTTCCGTGGGAGCAGCCTGTCGGTTGTCGCGACGTTCAAATCGATTTTTGTTGTGATCTTTGTCAGTTCGTTGCTGATTTTCGCGCCGGAATGGACGTTCCTGCTGAGGTGCGTCTTTTTCTGTTTTTTGTTCGGCACCATTTGCAGAAGCAGCTTTGGCTTCAATTGGTGGCTGACCACCTGTGGTACTTGAAGCCAGTTTTTCTTTCACCGGTTCCGGACTGATCCGGCGGCGGCGGTTGCGATCATGGTTACGTGGATCGAAACCATTGCCATTATTGTCGGCAGATGATTCCGGGCGGCCTTTGCGATCTGTTTTTTCGGGAGGATTTAAAGCCTGATGATCCAAAATTTTATAGATCAAATCCTGTTTTTTGAGATTGTTGGTTTTGCTGATGTCCAAATCCTTTGCGATTTGTTTGAGTTCCGTCAGCAGTTTGCCGTTCAATTCGATAATATCGTACATTGATGTAAAATTTGTTTTTTTGAAATCTTCTTGCTTTTCGGGCTTACCATGAGGCATTCCCCGAAAAAAGGTTTTGATGTTTATTAATTAAGGTGGCTTTTACGAATGTCAACCGCAACTTAACTGGCTGCAAAAGAACTTAAATAGTTGCTTAAGGCAATATGGTTCAGCAAGCGATCCAACTGCCTATGCAGCAGCTCTTTTATAATGTGCTTTGAAATATTAAAAAAGGAAATTTATCAAAGAAATTGAGATAAATGAATGATGAAAGTTTAAGTTTCAAGGCGACAAAGATAACTAATTTTGATACCGTTGTATTTTACGATGACTTTTTTAAATTTTATTTTGTTACAAATCATGACACCCCCACCTGCTCAAAGACCCAAATGATCGTATATTTGCCGCACCATATTTTTAAAAATTAAACTCATTCAGACATGCTTCAACGTATTCAATCGGTATTTCTTTTTCTGGTGGTCGTCTTTGGCGTGCTGGCGCTTCTTTTTCCTATCGCTGAGTTTACGGGCGATATGAACATGCTCCGGTTCTACCTTTATTCCGTCGAGGATTTATCGCCGGCTCCTTTTGGCGATGCAGCATTTACTTATGGCCGCTGGTTTACGCTGCCACTAGCGCTGGGTCAGTTTTTCATAATCCTTCTTGCTTTTATCACCCTGTTCCAATACAAGCGGCGCATTTTTCAAATCAGATTAAATCTGTTGAATATCCTTTTGAATGTGCTGCTCATCGGGGGCATTTTCTATTATGCATCTATGCTCGAAACAGCTTCCGGAGCCACCGCCGATTATAAAATTGCCACTCTCTTTCCGCTCTTGTCGGTGGTGATGATCTTTTTGGCCAACCATTACATACGCAAAGACGAGAAGCTGATACGCTCAGCCAATCGACTGCGTTAGCGGGTAGCTCGGGTCTTCTCAAATATTTCCAGATTTTTTATCTCTTCTCCGTCGATGTCAAAGCGCATCATGGTAATAACGGTGTGTAGGCCTGAATTACCAGCAGCACCAGGATTAAGATGCAGCAGGTTATTCTTTTTGTCATAAATCACTTTGAGGATATGTGAATGTCCGGAGATGAACAACGACGGGCGTTCTGCCGCAATGATTCGTCGGGCATCGGGGGTATATCTGCCGGGATATCCGCCGATGTGCATCATCGCCAGTTTCACCTGTTCCACTTGCTCCACCAGGATTTCAGGGAGTTGCAGCCGCATATCCGTCCCATCTATATTGCCATACACAGCTTTTACCTCAGCCAGCTTACGCAAATCATCCAAAACCAACTGTGAGCCAATGTCGCCAGCATGCCATATTTGGCAGCAGCCTTTAAAAAAATCGGCAACGCTTGCCGGGAGGCTCCCGTGGGTATCGCTTAAAAGTCCTATGCGCGTCATCGGCTATATTTGGTTTGCATTGTTGGAAGGAACGTACTGATGCTTATTTTGATTGCCCAGCCCAAAGGTAATTTTTAACGTAAGCGCCGTGCGTACTGCCTCTCCCGCCTTGATGCCCGGAAACCAGCGCATCAATTGCAACAGCCGTATTGCTTCCTCATTGCAACCGGCACCAACACTTTGCAGCACCTTTATATTACTCACATGACCCGACGGCTCTGCCACAAAATAAAGCTCCACCGTTCCCGACACACCTTGTTTTAAGGCGGCATCCGGATATTGCAAATGTTGATTGATAAAATCAGAAAAATCAGTGACTTTTCCATCAAATAGCGGATGCGGAGCGGAATCCAGTTGCGACACCGGATATATTTCAGGCGAAGTGCTCACCAGATCGTGTGGATAGATTGGCTTATCGTAGCCACGCTGCCGCACACAACGCTGGTATTTTTTAAGATTGAAATCAATTGGAAGCTCCTGTCGCTGGTCGATATAAACACCATTGGCCATCGCCGGAATCCATTGCAGTAAACGGAAAAGCCGCAATGCTTCTTTATCCAAAGCCACATCGGCCGATTTTACCACTTTTGCATCTACAACGCTCCCATCGCTTTTTACTGTAAAAGCAATTTTCACAGTTCCTTCCTGCCCCGCTTCGCGCGCAGCCGGTGGGTACACCATTTCACTTTTCATCAGGTCGCGCATAGCCGATTTGCCACCATAAGGCTGTGCTTCCACAAAAGTCCCCATCTGGGCTATGACCGGCGATACCGTCATCAGCAACATCAACAACTGACAAATTTTTAAAATCATACGACGCATTGTTTTCATGGGTTTAATAAATTTATTAAGGGCTTAAAGGTAAAATAATTCTGAAGACTTCCATCAATCAGCCGCGACTGCTCATTTTTTGATATTTTTATCGCAAAATAAAAAACATGGACATTTTCTTCATGCTCATCATCCTTGTTGCAGGCCTCGCGGTTGGCAGCGTTGTCGGCTTTATGATTTCACGGACGCAGGTCGGGGCAGACCGTAAATCACAGGAGCTGCTTCAGAAGCAGTTGAACGATACCATCCTCGAAGAAAGGGTGCATCAGCAACAGTTGAACGACAAAAACCAGACAGTCATTCAGCTCGAAAAAGCACTGACCGAAAACCGGCAGGAGCTGATGAAAGTCTCGGCACAGCTTGCTGCCAGGGACATACAGATTGATCATCTCAACCAAAAGCTCAATGAAAACAAGGAGGAGCTGGAGAAAATCTATGCTAAGTTTTCGGATGAGTTTAAAAACCTTTCCAACGAAATCCTTGGTCGCGAAAGCCGTCACTTTACTGAAACCAACAAAGCCAACATGGAGCTGCTACTCAAACCGCTGGGCGAGCGCATCCGCGATTTCGAGAAAAAAATTGAAGAGGTTTATGATAAAGAATCGCAACAACGCTTTTCGTTAAAGGAAGAGGTGGCGCGGCTTTCCGAACTCAACAAACAGATGAGCCAGGAGGCGCAAAACCTTACGCAGGCGCTCAAGGGGCAGGCAAAAACACAGGGTGGCTGGGGCGAGATGATTCTGGAAACGCTCCTCGAACAATCGGGGCTGGTGAAAGGACGCCAGTTTGAAGTACAAAAATCGTTTACAGATGAGGCTGGCAGCCGTCTGCAACCCGACGTGGTACTTCATTTGCCCGACGACAAAACCGTGGTAATCGACGCCAAAGTTTCGCTTACGGCCTACGAACGATACGCCAATTGCGAGCTGGAAGATATGCAGACCGCTGAGTTGAAGAACCATCTTACTTCCGTAAAAAAACACATTGATGAACTGGCAGCCAAAAACTACCAGCACATTTATCAAATTAATAGTCTGGACTTCGTGCTGCTGTTTATGCCCATCGAGCCTGCCTACATGCTGGCTATGCACCACGATGGCGGGATGTGGAATTATGCTTTTCGAAAAGGAGTGCTACTGGCAGGGCCTGCCAACCTGATTGCCATCCTGAAAATGACCGCCGCCCTCTGGCAGAAAGAATATCAAAACCGAAATGTGCTCGAGATAGCTGCAGAAAGCGGAAAACTTTACGATAAGTTTGTGGCTTTTGTGGGCGACCTCAATGATGTAGGCGATAAACTCAAAGCCGCTCAAAACTGCTACGACAAAGCCTTTAATAAGCTAAGCACCGGACGCGGCAACCTGGTGAATCGCGCTGAGAAGATAAGACAGCTTGGCGCGCAAACCACACGCAAACTGCCCGAAAACATCTTCGAGCAAAACACAATGTTCGTCGCTTCAGAACCAAATGATGTCGAAGAAGCTGAAAATGAAGATTCAGAAGATAATCAAAATGAAGTTTTCCTTTCGGAATTAAATAGAAAAATCACGACAAAAGAGCTCCCCTCTGCAATTGAAGATGAGCTGGGAGTGAATTAAAAAATTAAAAGAGATTAAAAGACGCTTCTTCAAAACCCAGCACAAATTAAAATTTAGAAAAATGACGACTTCTCTATTCATCAATTTATATAAAAATAGGCGTTGGTGGATTGCTCCGCTGGTGCTTGCCATTATTTTGGCGACAGCCACCTGCAAAACATCCAACGAAACCACCTTTACCAATCTGGCGGCACACTATCAGCCCGATGTGGCGACGGCCATCAGCGGCGTGCGCATCTTCCATGAAACCGACAGCCTCACGCGTGTATATCTGCAATACAGCACTGGTGACCTTCTTTTCAAGAAACCTCCCAATAAGGATTTTCTGCAAGCCAATTATTCCATCAGCTACCAGCTTTTTTCGTCTTACGAAAGCAGCACGGTGCTCGATGAGCAGACTTTTAGTTTTTCTGATTCACTGCATGCCAGGAGTCCGATTGTGCTCACTTTCGATTTTAACGTGCGAGCCTTTGCTCCCGAAACATACCTGCTGCAAATACGCTTTGCCGACCTCAACAAAGATGAGGCGATGCTCTACCCGCGCATGATTTATAAGGCATCGCCCTACAACGCCCAAAACTTTTTGCCTGTGGATGAAAATGGAGCTATCGTTTACACCGATTGGATTAGCTGGAAGACAAAATTTAATGTTAGAACCAACCGCCGTGACCTGGGCAAAATGGTGGTGAGTTATTTTGAAGAAACGTTTCCGCCCGCAATACCGCCCTTTGCGGGAGGTCGTCCTGACGCTTACCGCTATCGCCCGCAAAAAATAACGCTGCTGCCTGTGGCAAATGGGCAAAGCGAATATGTGCAGTATGTCAAAGAAGGGATCTATCATTTTCAACTCGACAGCACGCAACGCGAAGGATTTACACTTTTACGTTTTTACGACGACTACCCGGAAGTTACGCAGGCACAGCAAATGGTGGAACCTTTGCGCTATCTTACTTCCAACACCGAGTTCAATAAACTGATACTGTCGCCCGATCCGCGGCTGGCCATCGACAGCTTTTGGGTAGCTACGGCGGGCAATCCCGAACGCGCCATCGAGCTTATCCGCGATTATTACAGCCGGGTACAATATGCCAACCGCTTTTTTACTTCCTACAAAGAAGGCTGGAAAACCGACCGCGGGATGCTATACATTGTTTATGGCGCTCCCACAACAGTTTACCGCCGCAAGGACATCGAGACGTGGGTTTACGGCAGGCAGGGCAACAGGGTTTTTCAGCGTTTCGACTTTGTGCGCGCCATCAACCCTTTTACCAACGACGACTACGAGCTGCAGCGCGATCCGCAGTTTAAAGAACAATGGTACAACGCAATCTATTTCTGGCGACGGTAGAAATGGCGATGGGCGAAAGTAAGAATCTCAGGGCTGCCATCCCTTGCAGGGCATTACAAGTCCTGAAATAAAAAACCTGTGACAACCGAAGCGGCCACAGGTTCTATTATTTTTTAAAGAATAAATCCTACCAAAAAATCCGGTGTGAAACTTTTGCAGACTTCATTTCATCACTGTAATCATAGATTTTAGGTACACCTTTATAATAAGCAGTGATTGTTACATTATGACTGTCTGTACCTTCAAAAGTAAAAGTATAGGTATTGTCGCTTTTCTCGACGGTTAGTTTTCCGTTGGTAATGTCGTAATAGTTTCCATCTTCAGTTATGGTGTTAAAGTCCACCACTGCTACTCCTTCGTCAAAGGTTCCGGGAGCTTCCGTTCCCTCGCCATCATAGAGGTACTCGCCAGCATCAAGCATGTCTTCGGTTGCGGTAAATATTTCAAAACTAAGTCCGTTACCCACACCTGACACTGAGTCTAACTCCCCATTTACCTCATGAAGCACGAAACCCTGAGAAAGTAGTATCAAATCAAAGTTATAACCTGCGCCTGAATGTTGGCCATAGTTTTCGAGAACTGCCTGCGACATCTCATAACTGGTGTCGGCAATGGTCATTTGGCTGGAGGGCGTTGTGTCGTCATCGTCGTCTTTGCAGCCGGGAGCCAATACCACGGCAACCAATAGCAGCATCAAAAGGATTCTAAATTTTTTCATAGGGTTTAAAATTTAAAGAGTGATTTATTAATAAGACAGCTATTAACTTCATTCCATAAAAGCTAAAAACTTCCAAAGCCCTGTTTTATTATCGCGGCAGGGTGGCAATCTCGCGAAT
>CAZTCX010000057.1:0-20774 GCA_964612515.1 uncultured Lentimicrobiaceae bacterium
AGCCTCTGTTAGCGGCTGTTCAATTTTCAGCATCAATTTCCTCGTTCAAAACTTCTTTTCGTAAGTTGAACTCTTCGTAATGTCCATCACTCCATAAGTAATTTGCTTTGTTCTGGCTCATTAAGTCAATGATTTCAATGATCAGCTTTAATGCTGGTTTGAAGTCGAATCGAAGTTGATATTCATTATCCTCTGCTCCAATTTTTAAATGTGCTAATTGGAGATGCCGTCTATTCAATTTCACCTCTTCAATGAGTTGTCGGAATTGTTTAATCTTACAATTTAATTCAAGTATACGAGGATGAGAATTCGAAACTTCTTTAATTGCTTTATTAAACGAATGTACTCCTTTGGTGTTGTCATCAAATTTACAAATCCGGATTAGGATGTCATTTTCAATAGCCTTTAAAGCAATCAGTCTATCTACGAAATCAGAACGTGAAATATTTTTCATGTCTTGAAATTGAAATATTCTATCGAATGCAAATTGAAATCTCAAAAGCATTAAGGCCTCAGTCCTAAAAGCTTCAATGTGTATTGCTAAACCGGCTCTGTTCATTTGATTAATCTCACACACAAAATTCAAGCTCAAGCGGACTGAATAGCTTATAAATAAATTCTTCTTCTTTTTGAGTGTAGTATCTACATAGACATTTAAATGAAATAGTATATGTTCCAGGATAATACCATTCTGACAGGACTCCATTTTGATTCCAAATGTGTCCATAAAAAGTTGTCGAGCCTAACTTTGGGTAAAAGCCAATTTTCTTTTCTTCAGATATACATATTTTTTCCGCTAAAAAGTGGTTCTGTTCTCTAGTAAGTTCTCCCTTAATTGCGGAAAACATTTCAAATGCAATCGGGTGTATGAAACCTGCTAGTGTCATATCTGGTCCACCCGTTATGTGTCGAACTTTTCCTCTTGCAATTAATATATTGTTGTCAAAGGAATTTCCTAATAATTGTTTCTCCATGGTTGAATTTATTTGAATAGACGCCTACGTCTGTGTAAAGTTAAGTTAACTATATTTATTATTATCTTCATTTTTGTAACATGTTGGTATCATTTACGTTATCTTCGAAAAAACGGTCTGGAGGGCTTTTGATTTTTGCAAGAGCGGTGTTGGCAATGTGGGTGTAAATTTCGGTGGTTTTCGAACTTTCGTACCCCGATACTTGCTGACCAATGAGCGTAAAATCCTTTTCAAAACTCAGGTGCACCGCAGGATTTTCTCGGTTAAATGCGTTAGTCAGTTTTATTACAGGAGCCTTCATTTGTCTGCATAATTAAATTGTCGAACAAAAGTAAATGGTTTTGTATTAGGAATCATTCTAAATTTTATGGTTTTATTGGCCTTGAACTTTGAGTCGGGGTCAGAATCTCTTATGTTTGTAGTTTTGCGCTTGGTTTAATAATGAATAGAAAACGCTATGAAACGCTTTACCACCCTGCTCCTGCTCATAATGCTCGTTTCGGGCACATTGTCCGCCCAGGACGAAATTACTATTGAAGATTACAGCCGGGCCATCGGCTATCTCCACAAAAATTATTACAACAAAAAGGTGTTTAACCTGAATATCCGTGCCAACTGGTTTCCGGATAGCACGGGCGTGTGGTGGATCCGTCAATCGGCGGATGAGAAGCAGTTTCTAAAAATAACTTTCCCCGACCTGATCCAGTCACCGCTTTTCGATCAGCAAAAGCTGGCAGCGCTTCTTTCGGATTCGCTGGGCGCTAAGATCGAAGCCGACGATCTTCCCATTGATAAAATAGAATACAAAAGCGCCGACAAATTGCGGATAACAGCCAGGGGAAAAACCTGGCTGCTCAATACGGAAAACTATTCGCTGGAGCTGCCTCCCGCCGAAGCGAAAACCAACGACAACGAAAAGGCTTCGCCCGACAAAAAGTGGATTGCTTTTACAAAAGATTATAATCTGTTCGTTAAATCAACCGAAACCGGAGCGGTGAAACAGTTGAGCACCTCCGGCCGCGCGGGATACGAATATGCGACGTGGTTTGAGTGGGACGACATTATCGAAGGCGAAAATGGCGAACGGCCTCCTCATTTCGACGCCACCTGGTCGGCAGACAGCAAGTGGCTGATGGCCAACATTTGCGACATGCGTTCGGCGCAAAAGATGTACCTGCTCGATTGGAGCATCGACACTTTGTACCGGCCCAGGCTGCTGTCGTATTTCCGTGGCTCGCCCGGCGATACCGGCATGATTTATATGGAGCCGGTGTTTTTTGATGTGGAAAACGGAAAGGAAATTAAAACCGGCCTGCCACGCAGCACGCACATCAACAGCATTGAAGTAACGTGGTCAGAAACGCCCGGAAAGGTTTACCTGGCGCAACAAAGCAGAGGCTACCAAACAATGCATCTTTATAGTTTTGATCTGAAAACAGAAAAACTTGAGGAACTTTATCAGGAAAGCAGCGAAACCAATATTGATAATTTTCATTATGAATTTGCCGAAGAGAGCGGCCTCCTGTTTTTCCTTTCCGAAAAAAGTGGCTGGCGACAGTTGTATAGCCTCGATCTGAAAACCAAAGCGGAGAAACCGATTACCAAAGGCGCATTCGTTATCAACAGCATTGAACGGATAGATGAAAAGAACAAAAAGATATGGTTCATGGCTTCGGGAAAAGAAGAAGGCCGGAATCCCTATTATCAGCTTTTATACAGCATTTCGTTTGATGGCGAAGATTTAAAATTATTGACGCCGGAAGACCGCAACCACCTTGTCAGCATATCGCCGGGTGGCAACTACTTTGTCGATAATTTTTCGACGGTAAATATCCCGACAACGACTGCGCTAAGAAGCACGGACACTGGAGAAATCCTAATGACCTTAGGAAATGCTGATATAAGTGGCTTTCCAGAATGGACGCCTCCCGAAATATTTACCGCTACGGCGCGCGATGGTAAAACCACCATTTACGGAGCCATCTGGAAGCCCGAAAACTTTGATCCGGCAAAGCGCTATCCCGTAATCGAATGTAGCTACACCGGCCCGCATACGCATCAGTTCCCAATCAATTTTTCACAAGCCTTCAGCTATCAATCGTATGCTGAGCTGGGATTTGTAGTGGTGGTTGTGGATGGGCTTGGCTCTTCGGGACGATCAAAAGCGTTTCATAATTATTCCTACAAAAATCTGGGTGGAAATCTGGAAGACCACGTACTTGCCATCAAGCAGTTAGGAAGGCAGTATAGTTGGATCGATACCACCCGTGTGGGGATTTTTGGACATTCGGCCGGTGGCTACGATGCCGCACATGCGCTGCTGGCCTACCCCGATTTTTATAAAGTTGCCGTGGCAAGTTCTGGCGACCACGACCACCGCATGGAAAAAGCATGGTGGCCCGAAATGTATATGGGTTGGCCGGTGGATTCGGCGTATCATCTGCAATCAAATATTACCATGGCGGGTAATCTGAAAGGCAAATTATTGCTCGTCCACGGTGGGATAGATGAAAACGTAAATCCTTCTGCCACCTTCAAATTAGCCGAAGCATTTATAAAAGCCGACCAGCAATTTGATATGCTCATCCTGCCCAGCCAGCGTCACGGATATACCGGCGTCGCACTGAAATATTTCACCAAAGTACGTTGGAATTATTTCATTAAGAACTTGCGGGATGTCGAGCCAATTTGGGATATAGGATGGGAAGAATAAACTGTAGGCAGAAGGCACTCAATAGCCAGCGGTTCACATTCCTCGGAAAGCCGTCTTTTAATGGCAATTGGGAAATTGGAAACCTTATCTCCCCCAAAAAAACCTTAGTAGCTGATTGCACAGAAAGCGTTTCAACCTTATTGGCTTATCTTCGAATACGGATAAACAAATAAGGTTGATCTTATATTATCTTCTGCCTTAGCCCCAACGGGGCGAAATCATCAGCCAGTTGCGTAGCACTTGGTTAATAGATTGACGTCACGAATAATAGCCCCAACGGGGCGACATCTTAATCTACGGATGCACATCCCCGCGAAGACGAATCTTAATGTCATGGGTAACATCGCTTGTCGCAATGGTGATAGCCGGTGAATCGACCACAAACAGAGGGTTTCCAATTTTTCCGGGCATCAAAACGGTGCGTTGCTTTATGGCGGTAACGTCGAGGCTGTCGATGGTTTGGTCGGCGTTGGCATCGGCGGCAGCCAAAGCCGCTCCGGTAAGTGTAAACCCCGGAATGCTATCCAGATGCAAAGCCACCGCCAGCGCATCCGTGGAATTGATATTTCCATGATCATTTTCTGATGAATCAATGTGCAGCTTATATTCACCGCTTGCCAGATTTTCAAAATGGTAATAGCCAGCTGAATCTGCGATAACCGAATCCACGGCTTTTCCAACTGCATCATATATTAACAGGCCGACATTCGCAGCGGGACTCTGAAGCGAATCGTCCCATTGCGCTATTCCCGACAAGGCATAGACATCATGCGTGATTGCTTTGATGCACAAATCATACGGAGAGGTTGTGTTGTGTCCGATCGGGTACCAGGCCGTTGGCCAGATGTCGGGGTCGGGAGCAATCCAAAAGCGTCCGGTTTCGATCTGCGGCTTGGAATAGCCGTCGATGGTATCTTCGATGGCGATGGGCCACTCGTCGTCGGGATCGTTGCTATCGTAGCACACTTCTACATAAAAATCCTGTCCGGCTTGCAGATATACCGTTGTGTCGAGATCGAAAGTATAATAGCCCGGCAATTCTACCTCCTGCATTTGCATCGCGCCAAGCCATCCCGAAAGGGAATCAGAAAAAGTATCGTAGATGTTGATGGTGACGCTGCTGTTGGCCGACACCACAAAAGTTCCGATTTGCGAAAGGCTGGTAGCTTTTTCGGAGCCGTCAAAATGTACCAAACCACAGCCTTTGGTGTTGCCAAAGCCGACGCCCCAATATCCGCCAATATTGTCGTATTGATGGATGGTCGCCGTCGAATCATACACATGAGCTTCCGGCCAGTAGCCGTTGTATTTTGTAAACTGGCTGTCGTTATACGAAATAAAATAGTAACCGCCCTGCCCAAACGAAGCTCCATAAGTATTGCGTACAATCCAGGCACCCGTGCCGCCGGCGGTGGTCAGTGTGTCGTTCCAGCCCACGATAACGCCGGCATGGTTTACCGCATGCGTGCCGCCATAAAAGTAGGTGGCATTTGCCGAATTGAGATAGTCATAACTGAAATAAAGCAGACTCCACACGGGGCCAAATTGCAGCACAGTTTGCTTGATATATTGTGCGTCTTGTGGCGGTGGGTAGCGCGACTGGCCAATATAAAACTGCGGCGAAAACTGTGTCGGGCAATTGTCGCTGTTGCTGGTGCCGCCAGGATAGGGGTCTTCGGTTTCGAGGTAAGGTCCGGCAGCTCGCGCAAAATATGCCGACGACATCCAGTGGTTGCCGTTGGTGTTACGCGACGGAACATATCCGTGGCAAAATTTCAGATTATTGTCGGAGAGGTTGTACTCGCCAAAGCCAAGCATCATCAGGCGGGCTTCCACAGCGCCCATTGTAGAGTAAGCCCAGCATCCGCCGCCCGACTGGCTTTTTACGGGAGTGAGCCAGGCCGAATCGCGGATATCGTAAAACGCTGGCAAATCACGCAGCCGATCATAATGGAATTTTACATAGACATCGTACGCCGGCTTTTCCAGGGGCAAAATGATTCCATTGTCCTGCATCTCCCGCAACTCCTCCGCGCTGATTTTATAGGTCGTGTCTGCCGGAGCTTTTTCGGGCACGGGCTGCGCGAGCAATCCAGCGGTTATTAATAAAAAAGCTATTGCTAAATAAAATTGTTTCATCGGTGTTGAATTATGATTTTAAAAACTGCCTGCTTTTGCTTCTCATCGCCGGGGTTCAGCGAAAGCTGCAGGAGGTAAATTCCATCCGTTACATCGGCTGTAGAAATGCTTCTGCCCGGGTTTCTGATTTCAAAAACTTTCCGGCCATACAAGTCAGTGAGGATGGCTTTTTCAATTTTAATAAAAACGTTTTGATGTAGGATGATGTTAAAACTTTCGTTGGCCGGATTGGGTGCAATGGTAACCAAAGCTTTGGTTTCCGGTGGTTCTTCGATTGCAGCGGGTGGCGGATTCGTACCTTTAAAATATGTAAGTCCGCCGGAGTAATTGCCAACAATCATATCGGGAAAGGCATCGCCATCGAGATTTGCGATAGCCACGGCGCTGCGCAGCCCTTCGTCGATCCACAGATAATTCTGCATCTCCAGGTGATATTCCCCGAAAGGGTCGTCGTCGATTTGATTATAAAAATAGATTTCTCCAAATTCAGAACTTACGAATAAATAAGTGGTTCCGGAAGCATCCCTATAAAAATGTGGAACGCTAAAACCAAAAATGCTTAGATTCGGGTTGGTGACATTCACGCATCCCAGGCTGTCGGTGATGTGCACAAAATTTGGTACAGCAGCAGTTCCCTGATTTTGATAAAATGAAATTCTGCCATCTCTTTTCCCGATTACCAGATCCTTGCGGCCATCCTTGTCCAGATCGAAAAGCTGCGGAGCGCTGTATGCTCCAACATTTATCTGCTGATAAAAGGTGTCGGACAATTGAAAGTGTGCATTTTGCCCTTGCTCGGCTACATTTTTATAAAAAAACAAAGTGCCATCGGCATTGCCAACGAGCATATCCTCGTCGCCGTCGCCATCCAGGTCGGCAAAGGTGGGAACGGCCGCAAAAGGAGCTTTACTATCCAAAGTTGAACTCACAGGAAGCTCCACAAATTTGCGGTCGATCAATTGGAAAGAAGGTTCAGCAGTAGTGCCGGTGTTGACCAGCAATGCCAACTGTGCGCGATAATCGCAATAAAGATTCAACCCCAGACCATAATAAGTGCTGTCGAGGTAGCCAAAGTTGCCCACCATGATGTCCATCAGCCCGTCATTGTTATAGTCGAAAAAAGCGGGATAGGCTCCGGCGCCAAAGTCGAGCATCTGATCCTGCAAAAAGTTGGTTTTTATTAATTCAAAATCCGGATGATTCGTCTCTCCTTTATTTTCGTAAAGCCACATATTGTTGTGGTGTTTTGACTTTACCAGGCTGGGATCGAAAGGCGAAACGATCAAATCTTTAGCACCATCATTATTCACATCCAGATAACTCATCACAGGGAACGACCATAGGTGGATAGGCACGTCGTAATCAGGAAAGCTAAAGGTGTGGCTGGTCATCAGCGGAAGCTCCGATGTGCCGCCATTCATGAGCAGCGCCGGCGCGGGATAATCCACGTCGCCAAGGAGCAGGTCGGGCAGGCCGTCGCCGTTATTATCAAAAACAAGAAAAGTAGAACCGGTATGTTTGGGCTCTGATTCAGGCCAAATCCATTGCCTCTCGCCAAAACAGGTGTCGAGGTAAATCACATTGGATTCTTCGCTTTCTGCAAAGCGCCCCCAGCAGCGGTTGGTACGACTAAATATTAGTGAATCGGGCGTGCCGTATCTTTCCATCGACTCGTTGAGGTGCATCTCTACAAACGCTCCCAGCCCCCAGAAGGTGAGCAGGTCCAGGTCGCCGTCGCCATCCAGATCCAAAATTGCCGGATAGTCGGCGTAAGTCACCAGCACGTTCACATAGCCGTTTCCCTGAAATGATTTCAGATATGGATACACCACACGCTCAAACAGCGCAGCGGTGTCACCGGTGTTGCGATACACTTGTATGCCGGCGTAGCCTTTGGAATAGGCAAAGATATCAGCACGGCCGTCGGCGTTGTAGTCGGCAAAGATCACCCAGTCGTCGAAATGGGGCAGCCTGCGGGCAAGCGATGGTGTGTAAACATAATTCGTCTGGCCGGCACTGCCTTCATTTTTATAAGTCAGCGTTCGGTTGCCATGCCGGTCAAAAACGATGAGTTCATTCTTTCCATCCCCGTCGAGGTCGGCTTCACCAAATTGGCAGGCGTTCATGCCGCCGGCCCACGGAGCTTTCAGAAGTTGCCCGATGCTGTCGGTAACTGAAATACGTTGTGTTTTTTGAAATCCCAAAGGCAGCGTCAACTGGCTATGGGCTGGCATTGCGAAAAGCAGACAGCAGGCGCAAACCAGCATAAAAACTTTAAGAGATTTTGATGTTAAAAACTTGATTGGCATAGCACAAAGATAATTTTATTGGAAAATGGCGAAGAGGTTTTTCCGGCGAGCCTGGCCGATAGTTGTTATCTTTGTTGAGTAAAAAAAGATTTGCTGATGATTAAAAACCTCTTTTCTTTTCTTGTTGTTCTGGCTGGTTTGGCGCTGCCTTCGGTTGCCGATGCCCAAAATCTTTCTCATTCCGCTGCTGCGGAAAACTACCTTGGTCAAGCCAAATTTGTAAACGACTCAACGCATTATTTCTATGGAAATGCCTTTGACCAGGAGTGGTTCCTGGGTCGGATTTATCGTGAGGAGCAGCGCAACAATGCAGGCCGAGCCACGGCTTCCGCCGAATATGTTTACGATACTTTACGTTTCCAATGGTACAAGCAGCGGCGCTATGAAGCGCAATATTCCAACGACTCGGTTTACCAAAGTTGGTTTTCTTATGTGCGCCGATGGCCGAGCGAGGATTGGTTGATGAGCGATTCGATAGCTTTTGATGCCAATGGCAATCCGCGGATAAGCTGGCTGAAAGCATGGGACGAAGAGACCCAAAAATTTGTAAGAGGCCAACGCATCGTCATAATTACTGATGAAAATCAACGCCCTTACGAAAATTACTACCAGGCATACGATACCGTGACCGGGGAGTGGGTTAAAGATTATTATTTACAAATAAATTATAACCTGCACGGCCTCGACTCGCTGCGCAAATACCATAACTGGCAGAATCAGCAATGGATGGACAGCTTGCGCATCATTACCACTTACGACCAAAATCTGCATCTGGATCAGATCATTCATCAGCTTTACGAAAACAATAGCTGGATTGATTTTCAGCGGTACGACTATTTTTTTGATGCAAATGACCGCATCAGTAAGCTCTATCAATACAAATTTGACAAAGCGCAGCAGAGCTGGGAATTCAAATATTTCACGAGCTATACTTACAGCACATACCAGCAGGAGCGCATCCAGTACCTGTGGGACGGCAGCCAGTGGCTCAACCGCTCGATGACAACCACCATTTATCAGCAGGGATTGCCCGGCGAGGTATATACGTATTACTGGTCGTACAACACCAACCGGTGGGCCAACGCCAGCCTTGGCGTTTCCGAATATGACGCCGACGCCAACAAAACCTTGTACTCCTTTTATGCGTGGGATGAGTATAACTTCAAGTGGCGTAATTTTTACAAACAGCAATTTTTCTGGTCGTGGTTTACGCCGCAGTCTATCGCGGAGCCGGCGGCTGCCCGTTTTCGGGTTTTCCCCAATCCGGCAATAGATATTATTTCGGTGCAAATGATCGAAAACAATTCTAATCAGAAAGCCGTCCGTCTGGTAGTGTTTGATGCCAATGGCAGGCAGTTGCTGCAAAAGGTTGCCAAAGGGAATCAGTTTCAAATAGATGTTTCAATGCTGGTGCCAGGGCATTATCTGTTGACGCTGCCCGATGATCCAACGGCAGGAGCCGTAGTTTTTATCAAGCAATAGCAAATTCATTTTTTTATTAATAAAGAAAAAACCAACCCAAAAAAGATGGCCAAAATATTAGTAGTTGACGACGAACGCAGCATCCGCAACACCTTGCGGGATATTCTGGAATATGAAAATTATAAAGTTGACGATGCCGAGAACGGCATCGAAGGGCTGAAGCTGGTCAACAGCCGAAAGTACGACGTGATTCTGCTCGACATTAAGATGCCTCAGATGGACGGGCTTGAAGTGCTCGACCACATCATGAAAATTACCGACACGCCAGTGGTGATGATTTCGGGACACGGCACCATCGAAACGGCTGTGGAAGCCATCAAGAAAGGCGCTTACGATTACATCGCCAAGCCGCTCGACCTCAACCGGCTGCTCATCACTATCCGCAATGCACTGGACAAATCGACGCTGATAAAAGAAGCCAAGACGCTGAAACAGGAAACGGCGCAAACCTGGGAGATGATTGGCCAGTCGGAGGTGATGATGCAGGTAAAAGAGCTGATAGACCGCGTGGCGCCTACCAACGCGCGGGTGCTTATACAAGGCAGCAACGGCACTGGCAAGGAGCTGGTGGCGCGTTGGCTGCATCATAAAAGTCAACGCGCACAGTCGCCTTTTATCGAAGTCAACTGCGCAGCCATCCCTAGTGAACTCATCGAAAGTCAGCTTTTTGGTCACGAAAAAGGTTCGTTTACTTCGGCCATCAAGCAGCGCAAAGGCGACTTTGAATTGGCGCACGGTGGCACACTATTTCTGGATGAGATCGGCGACATGAGCATTTCGGCACAGGCCAAAGTACTACGGGCATTGCAGGAAAACAAAATAACGCGCGTGGGTGGTGAGAAGGAGATCATGGTGGACGTGCGCATCATTGCCGCCACCAACAAACACCTGAGCGAAGAGATAGAGCAGGGGCGCTTTCGCGAAGACCTCTACCACCGGCTGAGTGTGATCATCATCGAAGTGCCCGACCTGAGCCAGCGCCACGGCGACATCCCACTGTTGGCGCAGCACTTTATGGAAGAGGTAGCTCCCAAAATGGGAAGAGCACCTTTGTCCTTTTCCGCGGAAGCCATGGAAGAACTCGAAAACTACAACTGGACTGGCAACGTGCGCGAGCTTCGAAATGTGGTGGAGCGGCTGGCCATTCTCTGCGACAAAGAAGTTACAGCGGAAGATGTGAGCCGATATGTGCATCCGCTGGGTTAGTTTAAATTCCAAAAAACAAATGACAAACACCAAATAAATTCCAAAAATCAAAAAAACAAATGACAAACACCAGATAAATTCCAAAAATCAAAAAACAAATTGGTTGTGTAATTAAAATACCCTTGACTTTCGAGCGTCCGCAGGACCTCGAAACGTCAAAAAGGATAAAAGTAAAAAGGGAGTTGCCAATTTTCGTGCCCCGAAGTTTCGGTGTCAGGCACAGCCTGTAAAAATAAAGCGGACGAGGGTTAGTTTCTTTAAATTCCAAAAAACAATCACCAAATAAATTCCCGGATGCATTCAGCTTTGGCTTGGCCTAAGCTGTATCTATTTTTGCAGGCTAAGCCTACTTTTTCTATAGGTGGAACAGGTAACAGGCACAGCCTGTAAAAAGAAAGCGGACGAGTTACAGCCTCGGCCAAACGCAGGCATTTATTTCTGGCTTTCGAGCGTGCGCAGGACGTCGAAACGTCAAACCGAAACGCCAAGACGAAACAAAGCGAAAACAAATCCCCAAAGAATCTCATCATCACGTTTTCATCCTTTTCGCTACTTTTGCGGCCTGTTATGGCAAACATTATCGAGATAAGAAATAAAAAAGCCTCTTACCAATATTTCCTGGTGGAGGAGTTTACCGCCGGCCTGCAACTTACGGGGACCGAGATAAAATCGATACGCCAGGGTAAAGCTAACATCGGCGACGCGTTCTGCGCGTTCAAAGGCGACGAGCTGTTTGTAAGGGAAATGCATGTGGCGATTTATACTTTTGGAAGTATCTACAACCACGAGCCCAAGCGCGACCGTAAGCTGCTGCTCAACCGCCGCGAGCTGAAGAAACTGGCAACGAAGGTGAACGAGAAAGGATTTACCATCATTCCCGTATTGTTGTTTGTAAATGAAAAGGGGAGGGCCAAGCTCAACATTGCACTGGCACGCGGAAAGCACTATTACGACAAACGCGAAACCATCAAAAAGAAAGACGTACAGCGCGACCTCGACAGGTCCGGCTTGTAACTATATTTTACCACAACTAAACAGAAACCTGTGTTTGTGAGTTATTACCGATGTATTTCAGATTTTTAAAAAAGCATATTCATTATGAAAAAAATATTTTCAGGTTTGTTAATCTCCACGCTGTTGCTTTCTTATGGCGCCCTGCAGGCACAACAGGAGACGAAGATAAAATGGTACACCATGGAAGAGGCCATCGCGCTCAACAAGAAAAATCCGAAGAAATTCTTCGTCGATCTTTACACCGACTGGTGTGGCTGGTGCAAAAAGATGGATTCTGGCACCTTCACCGACCCGGTGATTGCAAAGTATATGAACGATAACTACTGGCCGGTAAAATTCGACGCCGAAGGCAGCGATCCCATTACCGTTAATGGCAACACATACGTAAATCCCAACCCCGGCAAAAGTCGCTCCACGCATCAATTGGCCGTGGCTCTGCTCAATGGAAAGATGTCGTACCCGTCGTTTGCCTTTTTGGATCAGGAGGTAAAACTCATCACAGTGTTGCCGGGCTACAACACCCCGGAAAAGCTCGAGCCGGTGCTTCATTTCATCGTTGATGAGGCCTACAAGAAGGAATCGTTTCAGGATTACCAGGCGACGTTCAAAGGGAGTTTTGTTAAATAGGCAAAGCGCATGGCGCATGGAGCATGATGCAGTTGGCAGTTCACAGCCAAAAGCCAGCAGTTCGCAGCAAGAAAATCCACCACCCAGTGGGATGCAATCCTCGACCGGAGGGAGAGGACGGCAACCCTTAAGTTTTCTCCCATAAATATTCGTAGAGAAATATTTCGTTGCGCGGTGGCTTTTGTTTTCAAAAGTTTATTGGCAAAAACCGATTTCGCCCCGTTGGGGCTTTAAAATCATCATTCGATATTGGGTATTGGATATTCGAAATTCGTTTTTTTCCAATTTTCAAATCATTGTTGTCCGGTAAACATAATATCCTTTAAATAGATTCTTCACTCCACTGCGTTTCGTTCAGAAAGACAAGACATTAGTGTTTTTGGGAGGGCTAAGCGGGCGGCGAAGCCGCCCGCTTAGCCCTCCCTCCTCCAATTCATCGCAAACCCTTGTCTTTCTGAGCGTAGCGAAGATTCTATTGTTTTTAACCGGACAACAGTGTTTCCAAATCACCAAACACCATTCATTTAAAACACCATTTTCCCCATTAAATTTTCCCCTTCTCATCTCTCCCCTCTCCCTTCTCATTTCTCCCCTCTCATTCCTGTATTAATATTTCAGGGTTGCCATCCCTCATACGCCTCACCTCTCTCCACTCACCTCTTTTTTATCTTCTTCCCCTTTTCTGTATTAATATTAGTTTAGTGGATCGAAAAACAAAAATAGAAGCTGATGAATGTTGATGAATTGAAGAAGCGTTTTATTGCGCGCTACGGCGGGACGGCGCAAGGGTTGGAGGTATTTTTTGCCCCCGGACGTATCAATCTTATTGGTGAGCATACCGACTACAACAATGGCCTTGTGCTTCCCTGCGCCATCAACTTCGGGACGTATCTGCTGGCGCGTCCCAACGCGGATCAGGTGGTGCGGCTGGCTTCCGAAAATTTCGATTTTACGGCGGAGGTTGCGCCTGGGAAGCCTTTTTCCCGCCAGGGCGATCATTGGGTGAATTATCCTCTGGGAGTTTATGATCAATTTGCGCAACGCCATCTGAAAGTTCATGGTGCCGATCTGCTTTATTATGGCAACATTCCCAATGGCGCCGGGCTGTCGTCGTCAGCCTCTATCGAAGTGGTGACGGCCGTGATGCTCAACGATCAGGCGCAGGCGGGCTTGCCGATGATGGAGCTGGTGAAACTTTCGCAGCAGGCCGAAAATCAGTTTGTGGGCGTCAACTGCGGCATCATGGATCAGTTTGCGGTGGGTTTTGGTAAAAAAGATCATGCCTTGTTCCTCGACATTTCTACCATGAAATATGAGCTGGTGCCGATGGAGCTGGCGGATTATTGCATCATTGTGGCCAACACCAACAAACGCCGTGGGCTGGCTGACAGCAAATACAACGAACGTGTGAAAGAGTGCCACACCGCAATGGAGTTTCTCAGCCAGGCGCGGCCCATCAATTATTTGAGCGATATGACCTTTCAGGAGTTTGTCAGCATAGAGCATCACATTCCCGACGTCACCATCCGCAATCGCGCAAAGCATATCCTCAGCGAAAATCATCGGGTGCTGGATGCGGTGGGAGCACTGCGTCGGGGTGATCTGCCGCTGCTCGGCCAACTTATGAATGCTTCACATAACTCGCTGCGCTACGACTACGAAGTGACTGGCCCGGAACTCGACGCATTGGCGGAGGCTGCCCGACAAACCCCCGGCGTGCTCGGTTCACGCATGACCGGTGCGGGCTTTGGCGGATGTACCATCAGTCTGGTGCGAAAGGATTCCATTGAGAATTTTAAAGAAAGCGTTGCACAAAAATACCATCAGGCCACCGGTTTGCAAGCCGACTTTTATGAGATAGAACCCGGCGATGGCGCCCGAAAATTATCATAGCACAAAAAATCAACAACACCGTGGGAAACAAGAAGAAACACAACAAAGAAAACAAGGACGAGAAGCATCACGAACACCATCCTGTAGAACATGAGGAGAAGATTCACGCGGAACATCATGACGCGCATCGTGAGAAGCAACCCCTGCTTACGGATGAGTTTTACGAAGCTGAATTGGCTCGCCTGCAGATAGAGCTTGTGAAGCTGCAGGAGTGGATAAAACTGAAAGGGCTGCGCGTGGTGGTGGTTTTTGAAGGGCGCGACGCTGCCGGAAAAGGCGGCACGATAAAGCGCATATTGCAAAGCCTCAACCCGCGCATCTGCCGCGTGGTGGCGCTGGGCACGCCCACCGAGCGCGAAACCACGCAGTGGTATTTTCAGCGGTATGTGCCGCACCTCCCCGCCGCCGGCGAAATGGTACTCTTCGACCGGAGCTGGTACAACCGCGCTGGTGTTGAGCGCGTGATGGGCTACTGTACCGAAGAGGAATATTGGGAGTTCCTGCGCTCGTGTCCCAACTTCGAGCGTATGCTTATCCGTTCGGGCCTGATCATGATAAAATATTGGTTTTCGGTGAGTGTGGAAGAGCAGGAGCGCCGCTTCCAGGCGCGCATCAACGACCCTACCAAGCGCTGGAAACTCAGCCCCATGGACATTGAGTCGCGGCAGCGCTGGGTGGAATATTCGCGCGCCAAAGACGAGATGTTTTCCTACACCGACACCAAACTCTCGCCATGGTTTGTAGTGCCCTCCGACGACAAGAAAAAGGCGCGCCTCAACTGCATCAGCCACCTGCTGAGCATGATTCCCTACCAGGACCTGACGCCCGAACATTTTGAGCTGCCCGAACGCCCCGACAGCAAAGGCTACATCCGCCCACCCATGGACGAGCAGACCTTCGTGCCGGAGGTTTATTAACCGTGAATCCTGTAATGAATGATGACAACTTTGAAGGAATGTCTTATTTAGAATGAGAAAAAATCAAGGGTGAGCAGGCAAAGCACATGAGTTTTGTTTCTACATTTGTAGTCTAAAAATTATGCTTTACGAAAATGGTGGAAGGTTTAAATAGCTTGGTTAATTCCTCTCAACATGGCAACCCATTGGTAAACCTACATCTTGAGATGGATTATTGTCTCACCGGTAGTGGAGAAAACCTAACTTGCGACTCTTGGAGCCAGAGCATTTGCGCATTGCATAACGACATACAAACTAGGTGCAAGGATGGCGCAATTAAAAACCTGATGATCGAAATAAGTGGATTTAGCAAGGACAAAGCCGAGAAAAAATGGTTTGTTGAAAATCGTTGGATTCCTGCGGTGAATGCTTTAAAGGATAAGAATGAATATCCGGAATGGCATTCCATTGAAATTGGCAACGATATTCGCAATATAAAAAATCAGTTGATTGAAAGAATTTCAAGCATTTAAGCTATGGCTAAAAATAAAACGATAACCATTGAGGATAAAAGCATTTTGATCTATTCCCAAAAAAATGAAGATTTCATTTCACTTACCGACATGGCAAGGTTTAAGAATGCTGAAGTCACAGGGATTGTAATCTCTCATTGGCTAAGCACAAGATACACTGTTGAGTTTATGGGTTTGTGGGAACAGATAAATAACCCGAATTTTAATGTTACGGAATTCCGTAATATTAAAAATGAAAGCGGCAGCAACGGGACACAAAGCTCCCCGACAGCAAAGGCTACATCCGCCCGCCCATGGACGAGCAGACCTTCGTGCCGGAGGTTTATTAGCCGTGAATATTGTAATGTATGATGATAACACTGAAGGAGTCTCTTATTTAGAATGGGAATAAATCAAGGGGGAGCAGGCATAGAACATGAGTTTTGTTTTTACATTTGGCGTCCAAAAAATATGCTTTACGAAATAAGTGGATTTAGCAAAGACAAAGCCGAGAAAAAATGGTTTGTTGAAAATCGTTGGATTCCAGCGGTGAATGCTTTAAAGGATAAATATGAATATCCGGAATGGCATTTCATTGAAATTTCTAACGATATTCGCAATATAAAAAAATCAGTTGATTGAAAGAATTTCAAGCATTTAAGCTATGGCAAAAGGGAAAAAGCTAACTGTAAACGACACGGAGATTTCAGTAATAACTCAAAATAAAACTGATTTTATCTGTCTCACTGATATGACTTCTGGATTTAAAGAAGGTAGCGGATTAATTGGTAAGTGGATTACAAATAAGAACACCATTGAATATTTGGGAATCTGGGAAAAAATTAACAACACTGATTTCAATTACCCCGAATTCGGGGTAATTGAAAATGAATCGGGGGTAAATAGATTTATTATGTCGGCGGGTCAATGGATTTCCAGAACCAACGCAAGCGGGCTGATAGTAAAACCCGGCAGATTTGGGGGCACCTATGCACACAAAGATATTGCCTTTCATTTTGCCATGTGGCTTAGTCCCGAATTTCAGATTTTTCTTGTTAAAGAATTTCAACGTTTAAAAGACGATGAAAACGATAAGCTAAAACTTGAATGGAACTTGCAGCGCACTTTGGCTAAAGTTAATTACCATATTCATACCGATGCCATAAAAGAAAATCTTATTCCTGACCAGCTTACAAAGCAACAAATCAATTTTGTGTATGCTAACGAAGCCGATTTACTCAATATGGCATTGTTTGGTAAAACAGCTAAGCAGTGGCGGGATGAAAACCCCAATGCCGATGGAAACATCAGAGATATGGCTAACATTGAACAATTGGTGGTTTTGTCGAATTTGGAAAGTATTAATGCTGTTCTTATTCGGCAAGGGCTGCCGCAACCCGAAAGATTGGTACAACTTAATCAGGTGGCTATTACCCAAATGAAATCTCTTGTGAATAACCGGCAATTAAAAAAACTGAAATAATACCTGGATGGAGTCCAGAAAGAATAAACATAAAAGCCTCCCTTTAAAAAGTGATATAGCCAATAAGGATTCCTGTCCATCTGCCAACCCCTACTTTTAAGCGAAATAAAAACTCTTCCGATCCTCCCCGCTTAAAAAACTATAAAAGATAAGTTGCCATTCAATGAAACTGTGTGCGTCTCATTGCTGCATTCGTGAACGATTGCGAAGCTTCCAGCCGGTAATCCATTCTTCAAATCCTGACGGGAAGGCCTGCGCCAAATCCCAAACAAAAATTTTTGCCGAACGTTAGAAGTTATTGTTGGAAGTTGCATGCCCGCCCAATCAGCGGGTGGGAACAGGAATTAGAAAATAACTTATTAAAACGATAGCGATGCAAAAACCTAATAAAAGACTTTCCGGACAAACCTGCATTGTCACCGGCGCGAATTCAGGAATTGGCGAAGCGGTGGCGCTGGCCATCGGCAGGGATGGAGCCAATGTGGTGGTGAACTATGTGAGCCACCCCGAAGCGGCCGAAGAGATTGCCCACAAGATTTCCAAAGACAGCCTCGGCGACAAAGCCATTGCAATCAAATGCGACGTTAGCAACGAAGACCAGGTAATCGCCATGTTCAAGCAGGCGATTGGCCATTTCGGGACGGTGGATATTTGTGTGCCCAACGCGGGATTGCAGAAAGATGCGCCTTTGCACGAGATGTCGCTCCAGGATTGGCAGCTTGTAATAGACGTCAATCTTACGGGGCAATTTCTTTGTGCAAGAGAAGCTATCCGTGAGTTTCTGCGGCGGGGTATGCGCCCTAAAATATCGGCCTCGTTGGGCAAAATTATTCACATGAGTTCTGTCCATCAGCTTATTCCGTGGGCCGGACACGCCAACTACGCGGCATCAAAAGGTGGCATCAAGATGTTGATGGAGAGCATTTGCCAGCAATATGCCCCCCATAAAGTCAGATGCAACAGCATTGCGCCGGGCGCCATCAAAACCCAGATAAACAAAGCTGCGTGGGGAACGGAAGAAGGATTGAATGAGCTTAACAAACTTATTCCGTATAAAAGGATCGGGCTTCCGGAAGATATAGGTAGTGCCGCCGTTTGGCTGGCTTCCGATGAGTCGGAATATGTGAATGGAACAACCATCTATGTGGATGGAGGGATGACCTGTTTCCCCGGTTTCACAACGAATGGCTAAACGTTTTAAATATCGATTGACATGACAAAGGAACAGAAGAGGATAGAAGAAAATTATACCAAAAAGAAGGATTGGCTTCATTGGGGTCCTTATTTGAGCGAGCGCCAATGGGGCACTGTGCGTGAAGATTATAGCGCCAACGGCCACGCCTGGAGATATTTCCCACACGACGATGCCCGCAGCCGCACGTATCGGTGGGGCGAGGACGGCATTGCCGGTATATCCGACCGCTATTGCAATGTTTGCTTCGGGATAGCGCTGTGGAATGGTAAGGACGATATCCTGAAAGAGCGCATGTTCGGACTTTCCAGCCTGGAAGGCAATCATGGTGAAGATGTGAAAGAGTTGTATTACTATCTGGACAACACGCCAACCCATTCCTACATGAAGTGCCTGTATAAATATCCTCAAAACAAATTCCCTTTTGACCTATTGGTTTCTGAAAATAATAAAAGGGGAAAAGATGATCCGGAGTTTGAATTGCTTGACACAGGTGTTTTTGATAAAAATGAATATTTCGATGTTTTAACGGAGTATGCAAAGGCTGATGCTGAAGATATCCTAATCAAGATAACCATAACCAACCGAAGCGAAAAAAAGGCTGCGCTTCACCTGCTGCCCACCATTTGGATTCGGAATTACTGGAGTTTTAGGAAAATGCAAATACTTCCCGTAATTGAAAAACAAGAACAAAATGGCAAACCGTATGCTGCTGTCAATCACCCTTATTTAGGGGAATATAATTTCTATTTTGATGACGCCTCGGAGTTGCTTTTTACAGAAAATGAAACGAATACCGAAAGGGTTTTTGAAACTAAGAACGACCACCCCTTTAAGAAAGACTTGTTTCATACTGCCCTCATCGATAATGATCTTTCGCTGGCTACCCAACACGAAAAGGGAACCAAGTTTGCCCCGTTATATATTTTAAATTTGGAAGCAGGAGCATCCATCTCCATAAAGTTAAGGTTTACCAATGCAAAATCAGAAACTCCTTTGGACGCTGTTTTTGACCAGATTTTTCAGAAAAGAGAAATTGAAAGCACACAGTTTTATAATTCAATTTTTAATAAAGAAGACAAGCATTTAGCAAATATTCAACGGCAGGCTTTTGCCGGGCTTTTGTGGTCGAAGCAATATTATAATTATGATGTGGAAACCTGGCTGCAAGGCGACCCCAATCAGCCTCCTCCTCCTGAGGAACGCTGGTCGGGCAGAAACAGCGATTGGAAAACCCTGAGGAACCATGATATATTGTCGATGCCCGATACCTGGGAGTATCCGTGGTTTGCTTCCTGGGATTCTGCGTTTCACAGCATCAGTTATGCGCTCATCGATCCTGAATTTGCAAAAGAGCAGCTTATCCTTTTTACCCGTGAGTGGTATATGGCTCCCAATGGGCAAATACCAGCTTACGAATGGTCGTTTAGCAATGTTAATCCGCCCGTGCAAGCGTGGGCATCTATGCAGGTATATAAAATCGAAAAACGTAAAACCGGGAAAGTAGACATTGCATTTTTAAAAAGGATGTTTAACAAGCTTGCACTGAATTTTACATGGTGGGTAAACAGATTAGATAGAAAAGAAAATAACGTATTTGAAGGTGGTTTCCTTGGCCTGGACAATATAGGAGTTTTCGACCGAAGCCACGACCTTCCCGGGAAGGGCCATTTGGAGCAGGTGGACGGAACCTCCTGGATGGCGCTGTATTGCTTGAATATGCTCGAAATGAGTTTGGAAATAGCTATGAATGATATTGCCTACGAAGACATGGCCATCAAATATTTCGGGCACTTTGTTTTTATAGCCGAAGCCTTAAACAAAAGAAGCCAGGATTATATTGGCACATGGGATGAGGAGGACGGCTTTTTCTATGATAAATTAGTGCTTCCCAACGGAACCTACATCCCCATCAAAGTGAGATCCATCGTTGGGCTATTGTCGTTGGCTGCAGTGCTTTGTATTAAAAAGGAGACGCTTGAAAAGTTGCCAATGTTCAAAAAAAGTATTTTGTGGTTTAAGAAATACCGAACCGCCATCCTTAAATATCCCGTGATACATGATTTTGTTGATGGCGACGACCTCCTTTTGTCGTTGGTGCCCAAAGACCGGATGCAAGTATTAATGAAAACCTTTCTCAGCGAAAAGGAATTCCTAAGCGACTACGGCATCCGATCCTTATCGAAAGCCTACGAAACGCCTTATAATATTACAATAGATGGGAAAACCTACAGCATCAATTACGAACCGGCAGAATCTACCGTCTCCCTTTTTGGCGGCAACTCCAACTGGCGCGGACCGATATGGATGCCCATTAACTATTTGTTTATTATG
>CAZTCX010000058.1:0-20417 GCA_964612515.1 uncultured Lentimicrobiaceae bacterium
CTCCGAAGACGGGACTATGGAGCTGATGGATGAATTTACGAAAAAATATCCCCACCTGCGCATTGTTGAGCTTACGCAAAGTCTCAACTGGTTTTCGGGACGTAAATTCCCGCTGTCGCTGGGCATCAAGTCGGCCTACAGCGACCTGATCCTGCTCACCGATATCACCTGCCGCCCGGCCAATGAAAAGTGGATAACTGAGATGACGGCGGCCATGCAGCCCGGGCGCGAGATTGTGCTGGGATATTCTTCGTGGCGCACCAAATCCAAAATCAATAAATGGCTGCGGTTTACGGCTTTTTATGATGCCCTGCTTTACCTTTCGATGGCGCTCAGCGGAATACCTTTCAAAGGCATCGGCCGCAACCTCTCCTACACCCGCGAACTATTTTACCGCAACAAAGGATTCAGCGCGCACTACACCATCCTTGCCGGCGACGACGAGCTGTTTGTAAACAATACGGCAACAAGCAAAAATGTGTCGGTGCAGATAAGTCCCGGCAGCCGCATCAATCAGGTGCGGCCCTATTCTTTCCGGCGCTGGCTGGCCAGCGAAAGAGACCGGCTAAGCATCCGGCGTTATTTTAAAGCCGGCCACCGTCTGCTCATCGAAATCTACAATGTGTCGCTGTTCCTTTTCTACGGCTTGCTGACCGCACTCCTTATTTTAAAGGCTCCGTGGGTTTCGGTTGCTGCAGTATTTGCTTTGCGGTTCATCAGCCAACTCATCCTCTTTGGCCTGGTGCAAAAGCGCCTTCACGAAAAAAACCTGCTGCTGCTAACACCGTTTTTTGAAATATTCCTAATGTTTATCGACTTCTTCATCCGCCTCCGCCTGCTTTTTTCGCGAAAGCGAAAATGGCAATAGAAACGTTAGAGCAATCAGTGTGTTTTGGATTTTTCGGAGTTTTTAAAAAAATAAGGAATCACGCTTTAATCAGATTTTTTAAACCCTCTGCATTTTCCATTGTTCTCCTCGGGTAAGCTGGTGATTTTGATGACAGATTAGAAAAGAAAATATGAAATATAATTTTGATGAAATCATCTCCCGTAAAGGGACGAATTGCGTAAAATATGATGCCCTGCAGCGCGTCTTTGGCAGCGAAAAAGTACTTCCGATGTGGGTTGCCGACATGGATTTCCGCACGCCCGATTTTGTGATCGATGCGTTGCGCAATCGCCTGGAACACGAAATAACAGGCTACACCTTTCGTGGAAACGAATTTAATGAAGCCATCGTAAATTGGATGAAAAAACGCCATGGGTGGGACGTCGATCCGGGGTGGCTGAGTTTTAGTCCGGGCGTGGTGCCAGCGCTCAATATGCTGGTGATGGCGCTCACCGAACCCGGCGACCGAATCATCGTGCAGCCGCCGGTTTATTTTCCGTTTTTCGGTGCTATCCGCGAAAATGGACGCGAGATTGTCGAGAATCCTTTAATTTTAAAAGATGGCCGGCTTAGCATGGATCTGGACGATCTCAGAAAAAAAGCCGTGGGAGCACGCATGCTTTTGCTGTGTCATCCGCACAATCCTGGTGGCAGCGTGTGGACGCGCCACGAGCTGGAAACTTTGGGGCAGATTTGCATCGAAAATAATGTGATCATCATCTCCGACGAAATACATTCTGATCTTATTTTTGACGGACATCAGCACATCCCGCTGGCATCGCTCAGCCCGGAGATAGCTGCACAAACCGTCACCTGCAACGCGCCTTCCAAAACCTTTAACCTGGCTGGACTTGCCACTTCGTATCTCATCATCCCTAACAAGGAACTCCTCGACAAATACAACCACATGATCAACGACCAATTGCACGCCGGCATGGGCAATCTTTTTGGCGCCATCGCTTTGCAGGCTGCTTATGATCATGGCGAAGAGTGGCTGAAGCAATTGCTTGAATATGTGTATCACAATGTAACTTTTGTGCGTGAATATTTACGCCAAAACATCCCGCAGATAACGATGATCGAACCGGAAAGCACCTACATGATTTGGCTCGACTGCCGTGCTCTGGGGCTTCCGCCAAAAGATTTAAAAGATTTCTTTATTAATAATGCCCGCCTCGGATTGAACGAAGGCGCTATGTTTGGCAGCGGTGGCGAAGGTTTCATGCGCCTCAACGTAGCTTGCCCGCGCCAGTTGGTGCAGTGGGCCATGGAGCAACTCCGCGACGCAGTGAATTGGCGGAAAAGATAAGAAGTAGTGGGATGCGGGTTACGTAAATTGTTAATCGTTCATCGTTCATTGCGAGCGCAGCGAAGCAATCTGTTTACTTCTTCGCGTTGCTTTTCGTTAATCGTAAGTCGTCCTTCGTCAATCGTAAATTGTCCTTCGTCAATCGTCCTTCGCTTTGATGTATTCATAAACCCGATCAAAGGCAATTCTAAACCAAATGGTATATTCTTCGGGGTTTACCTTCAGATCGGCAGCGATGTCGTCCATGCTGCGCCAGCGCCAGCTTGCCACTTCCTCCTCATTAATTTCCGGCTCGCCATTGTAGGTACCTACGAGTACATGGTCGAATTCGTGCTCACTCAGGCCATGCTCGAGCGCGGCCTTGTAAACGAAATCAAAAAGCTTGGTAAGCTCGCAGTCAAAACCCATCTCTTCGACCATGCGACGGTGTGCGGCCTGCAGCACCTCTTCGTCAGCACGTGGATGGCTGCAGCAGGTGTTGGCCCACAATCCCGGCGAATGATATTTGCTAAACGCCCGCTGCTGAAGCATCAGCTCGCCGCGATCATTAAAAACAAAAGCTGAAAAAGCACGATGTAAAACCGCCTTGATGTGTGCTTCCATTTTTTCCATCGTTCCCAGTGGATTGTCGTTCAAATCGACTAAAATCACTTGTTCTTCAGTATCCTTCATTGTAGTTTTTTATTAATTAAATTTTAAATCTTTTGATTGACAACCTGAAAACCTCCTTTTATAACCTGGCTCCTTCAAGCGCATTTCTAACAGCGACAGTCTCAGTTTTGTTGAGTTCACCGGTATTGATCATAAACTGCGCAGCTTGTTTCCAAAAACCATCTTTGTCATCTTTTATCAGTTGTGGCAATTTACGGATGATGATTTGCTTGTCGTCACGCATATTATCATAACCAAGCAGGAAAGGAATATTAGCCTGAGTGGCAAATCGCAGGAAACGTATTTCGGCATCAGCCGCATTTTTCTCTACCGCCTCTTCCAGATTTTTTTTACCACGCTTAAAAGTCCCCAGTTTATCCAACGGACTGCTCATACATTCGGCCATTGCGGCTTCGCCGGCGCCGGCATAGGCCTGCACGACTCCATCGGCATAGGTTTCTTGTTTTGCCAGCTTAAATAAAGTTTCTGAACCACAGCTTTCACTTTTCATTGCAAAAAATGCTTTACGCAATTTTTCAACAGACGCCTGGCTGTAGGACGAAGCCATCATTATCATCGAAACGGAAATCAGCAAACCTTTTTTAATCATATCATCCCCAATCTGGTGCGAAAAAATGAGGAGAAAAGTAAGGCGTATTTCTCAGGATCGGACACGCGAACCCTTTCGCGTAGTAGCCGTTCGGCATTCGATTTTTTTATTTTCCGGAAAAGGGTGTAAAAATAAATGTAGGCCAGAAAAACGCCAAACCTGGCGCCACTGGGCAACTTGCGAATGCCTTCGAGGCCTGCCTTGAAATCGGCTTCTATCTCCATTTCTATTTTTGCTTTGGCGCGATGATCGAACTCGGCAATGTCGATACCGGGAAAATAACTACGCCCCAGTCCCTGATAATCCTGTTTGAGATCGCGCAGAAAGTTTATTTTCTGAAAAGCAGCTCCCAGCCGCATGGCCGAAGGTTTCAGCTCCTGATAAATCTGTTCATCGCCTTCGCAAAACACGCGCAGACACATCAAACCAACCACTTCAGCGGAGCCAAGAATATATGCCTCGTAAGCTGTACGATCGTAGGTCTCTTTATAAAGATCCATCTCCATGCTGCGCAAAAAGGTGTCGATGGTGTCGCGGTCGATTTTGTAAGTATTAACAGCCCATTGAAAATTATTCAGAATAGGATTCAGGCTGATCTTATCTTCGATACCGGCATAGGTGTCGCGCTTGAAATTTTCGAGCAGCTTTTTCTTATCGAAACCATGAAAGCTATCCACGATCTCATCAGCAAATCTGACAAAACCATAGATGGCATAGATAGGATCGTGAAACCGCTTGTCGAACACGCGGATGCCCATCGAGAAAGAGGTGCTGTAGGTCAGCGTGGTGAGCTTGCTCGATTTTTTGGAGATCATATCAAAAAGTTCTTTCACGGGCTTTAAATTTTAAGATTGTGAAATAAGATCAGTAACGATTTGTCCCGAGATGATCGACGGTGGCACGCCGGGTCCGGGCACGGTAAGTTGGCCTGCGTAATAAAGATTTTTAAGCTTTGGATTTTTAATGGATGGCTTCAGGAAAGCCGTTTGCATGAGTGTATTAGCCAGGCCATAAGCATTGCCTTTGTAGGCGTTGTAGTCGGCAGCAAAATCGACATGCGCATAGCTTCGCTGAAAGTCGATGTGACCGCGCACGGTTTCACCGGTAAGTTTTTCAATCCGGTCGAGCATCATCTCCAGATACTGTGCGCGTACCTCGGGCGTATCTTTCAGTCCGGCAGCCACCGGAATAAGCACAAAGAGATTTTCGTGACCGGCTGGTGCCACGGTGTTGTCGTATTTTGAAGTCATGCAAACGTATGCCGAAGGATCCTCAGGCCAGCCCGGACGGTCGTAAATTGCGGCGGCATGTGGCGCAAACGGGAGGTCGAAAAATAGATTGTGATGTTCGAGCTGTGGCAATTTTTTATCAACACCTAAATAAAAAATCAACGATGATGGAGACATCGCGCGTGAATCCCAGTATTTTTCGGAATATTTGCGATATTCGGGAGGTAGCAGTTGTTGCTCCACATGATGATAATCGGCGGAAGCCACAAAGTAATCTGCCACGTATTCTTTCCCATCCGCAACAGCGGCAACAACACGACCTTCGGTATAGGTAAAGCTTTGAACAGATGCGTTGTAAATAAACTTCACGCCCAATTCTTCGGCCAGTTTTACCATGCCTTCCACAATTTTGTACATGCCGCCACGCGGATACCAGGTGCCAAGCTTGATGTCGCCGTAATTCATCAGGCTATAAAGTGCTGGTGTCTTTTTGCCGGTTCCACCCAGGAAAAGGATGGGAAACTCAAGCATCTGCAAGAGTCTTGGGCTTTTGAAATATTTCCGCGTGTAAGAATCGAACGACTGAAACATGTGCAGCTTTAGCGCCGAATTCATCAGGCGCAGATTCACATATTCCATAAACGACAAGCTTGGCTTGTGCACAAACTCCTTCATGCCCACTTTATATTTGTATTCGGATTCTTTTAGGAATTTGTTCAGTTTTTCGGCAGAACCCGGTTCTATCGATTCGAACAGTCGGTACATCTCGTCCACATCAGCCGGAAGATCAACAACATCATCTTTGTCATAAAAAATCCGATACGACGGATCGAGCCGCATCAGGTCGTAATAGTCAGAAACGCGGCGTCCAAACTTCTCGAAATAATCGTCGAAAATGTCGGGCATCCAGTACCAGCTCGGTCCCATATCGAACTTGTATCCTGCCGCCTCAAACATCCTGCTGCGTCCGCCAGGCGTGGTATTTTTCTCCAGCACCGTCACATCATAGCCTTTGGAAGCTAGCCCGGTGGCAGCAGATATTCCGGCAAAACCGGCACCGATTACTATTGCTTTTTTATTCATTGTTTTTGTTTTAATATTCCGATCAATTGAATCTACAACTTTAGGTGCAAATAAGCTAATATTTTAGGAGCGAATAACAGACGGATACAAGCTTTATCATAATGGATTTCATAACAAGGCACTACATTATTTTGTTTAACCTTTTCCATTAAAATAAAAACAAAAGCTGGTTTTGTTTTAAAAAGTTAGAGATTTGAAAATAAGGCTTCAAATTTTGGTTTAAAACGGAGGTTCGCCAAAATTGATTTAACGCCAAAATCTGCGAAATCAGCCGCCACTTATCAGGTGGAGTACCGTCACATTGTCGCCATCTTTGATTTCGGTGGTACCGCGATGTTCTTTGCGCACCAGCTTATTGTTTAGTTTTGTTACCACCAGCTTAAAAGTGAAGTTTTTCTTTTTGATCAACTCCTCAAAAGTTAGCGTCTCTTCGTCGAAAGATTCGGGTCGGTTATTCAGAATTATGTTCATGATTGGCATGGGTTGTTTAATAATATTTCGAGCACCTGGTTGGCTTGCAAAGCAGCTACCACCATCACCCGTGGTGCCAGCGCAGGCAACTCATCTGAAGTTTCATGGGTTCCGTCGCCGCAGATATAGAAGTTTTTATCGGCGCGCCAAGTTGTGATGGCGTTGTTGTTTCCCCATCCGGCTATGCCGTTTCCCGCAACGAGTGGCGTGTCCGGCAGCTCCTGTGTCATGGTTTCGATGAGCATCTGTTTGGCAGCGGCATCATCAAAAGCCTCCACCACCACATCGCAGCCACTAAACAAGCGTGCAATATCTGTAACCGTCAACGCTATGCGGTGCGTTTCGATAATCAACGCCGGATTGAGCTGAAGCAGGTTTTCGAGAAGTGCGTCTGTTTTATAAAGTCCCACCTGCGATCGGAAAAAATATTGCCTCGAAAGATTCGATTCGTCCACTTTATCAAAATCGGCCAGCACCAATTTGCCAATGCCGGCGCGTGTGAGCAAAGCGGCGCAGTTACTGCCCAGCCCGCCACAACCGGCGATGCCAATGGTTTTGGTTTGTAAAATGGTTTCAATCTGTTTGGTGTCCATACACTGCTTTTCTGCATCAAGTTCTCAAAAGTATAATTATTTGAGCGGATTGGGGATTGGTCAAGATGGATGAATTAAACCGGAGAGGCGCGGTAAATGAGAAAAGATGGGAAAACCGCAGAGGCGCGGAGGCGCAGAGAAACCAAAATTCTCTGCGCCTCCGCGCCTCTGCGGTGAATTCATTTAACTTTTTGCCGTGGCTTTAAGCTTTTCGGCAATCCAAACTTTTATAATCGATTGTCGCGTGATACCTAATTTTTTGGATTCCTGATCCAGAAGGTTGAACATCCACTCTGGAAAATCTACATTTATGCGCTTACTTTTAAGCCCGGGGCGCTGTGCTTGTTTCAAATCCAGTGCTTCGGTAATATCTTCACCATCATCAAATGCTTTATCAAATTCATCTGCTTTCATAGAATGTCCTTTCTTCTTTTCGTGATCTTCTTACTGATATTAACCTGGTTTTATTGTTTCTTAAAGTGTAAATCGCCGACCAAAGTTGATGATTTATTTTTCCGATAAGTAAAAACCTGGGCTCATCCATTTTTTTTGCAGGTATTACGAGCCTGATTTCGTCATCCCATAATTGTTGCGCTTCAATGAAATCGATCCCATGTTTTACTTTATTGTCTCTACTTTTGTTATCATCGAATTCAAATTTCATAATTTTAATGGAATTTTTTCAGTTCCTAATCGCAACAAATTTAATATGATTTTGATTAAACAATTTATCCTGACCCGATAAAAGATTTACTCTTCCTCTGATTAGATTATTCACATTATGAAAAACATCAAAAGACTTTCTGCATCTCGGCCGTAAATCCATTTCTCGACCTCCCATTCTACGTTCCCGTCTTTCTCATTTCAAAATCTTACAATTTCTATTCAGCTTGTTTTTAAATAATCATCAAAGCGCTGAATGGCAAAGTAAAAACCTCGTTATGCACGCCAATGCATATTGGAAACGCTGATAATCATTGTTTTGTGTGGTGATTAAAAAGATTAGTTTTGTGAATCCTATAACAGAATTTAAAGAAATCATCATAAAATTAATCAATATGGAAGTTGCCGAACTGAAAAAAAAACACAAGCTGATCAAGTCGTGGTCGTACCAATGGACACCGCTCGACAAAGGCTATACAGATAAGACACTATATCTGAACCTTTCCAGCAACGAGATCAAAGAAAAAATAGTTCCGCCTGAGATGAAAGAGAAATTCCTGGGAGGGAAAGGCTATGGGCTGCGACTGTTGTGGGATGGAACCACTCCCACTACCAAATGGGACGATCCTGAAAATGAAATCAACATTGCGGCAGGACCCATCGCAGGTATCACGCAATATTCGGGTAGCGGCAAAAGCATTTGTGTGTCGATTTCGCCACAAACTAACATCCCCATCGACAGCAACGTGGGCGGATTCTTTGGCCCCTTTTTGAAATTTTCGGGATTCGATGCCATCGAAATACAAGGCAAAGCTGAACGTGAGGTGATTATTTTCATTGATGGCGTAAATCATACCGTCGAGATCAACGAAGCACCTTATATCGATGCCCGCGACAGCCACGTACTCGGCGAACTGCTGACAGAGATGTATGCCGACGACGAACGCGACAAGAAAAACATCGGCATCGTAGCTTCAGGCGCCGCCGCCGATCATTCGCTCATCGGTATGCTCAACTTTACATTTTACGATCCCAAACGCAAACTTGTGCGCCTGAAACAAGCAGGACGCGGCGGAATAGGCACCGTTTTCAGAAACAAAAAAATTAAAGCCATCGTCTGTAAAATCCCCGGAGTAAAAGGCAACCTGAACAATGTGGTTGATTTGCCAGCCATCATGGAACGCGGCAAACGGTTCAACAAAGAGATGCGCGACCTTGACGATTCGCAGGCCGAAATGCGCACCAAAGGCACCGCTCACCTGGTAAACATTATGAACGACTACGACTTGCTGCCGGTACACAATTACAAATATGGCTCGCATCCCGACGCCGACAAAATACACTCGGAAGTTTGGAAAACCCGTTTCACGCAAGGCATCCCCGATGGCTGCTGGATTGGTTGCAACATGGCTTGCGCCAAAGGTGTGGATGAATTTGAACTGAAAACCGGTCCCTACAAAAACCAAAAAGTAATCGTGGACGGTCCGGAATACGAAAACGCTGGCGGCCTGGGCAGCAACTGTGGTATCTTCGATCCTGACTACATCATCGAATCTAATTTTTACTGCGACACCTACGGCATCTGCACCATCACCTGGGGCACGCTGATGGCCTTCGTAATGGAATGTTACGAAAACGGAATTCTCAACAAAGAGAGAACCGGCGGGCTGGAGCTGAACTTTGGCAATGCCGATGCCGCCATGGAAGCTATGCACCAACTGGCGCGCGGTGAAGGCTTTGGCCTGATTGCAGGGCAAGGTGTTCATAAAATGAAGCAGATTTTTGCCGAAAGAGGCTGGGGCGATCCACAGTTTCTGCAGGACATAGGCATGGAAGTAAAGGGGCTTGAATATTCGGAATATGTTTCCAAAGAGTCGCTGGCACAACAGGGCGGCTTTGCAATGACCAATAAAGGACCGCAGCACGATGAAGCATGGCTGATATTTATGGACATGGTAAACAACCAAATTCCAACTTTTGAAGCCAAAGCCGAGGCGTTGCATTATTTCCCCATGTTCCGTACCTGGTTCGGACTGATGGGATTGTGCAAGCTGCCCTGGAACGACGTGGAACCGGTGAATAATGCCGAAACCGATGAGCCTGCAAAAGTTCCCGAGCATGTCGATAACTACGTAACCATTTACACAGCCGTCACCGGAAAACCTTTTGACAAGCACGAAATGATCCGGCAATCTGAGCGGGTGTACAACTTCCAGCGTATCTTCAACCTGCGCCGTGGTTATGGTGTGCGCAAAAATGATGCACAGCCTTATCGTGCTGCGGGCCCGGTAACCGTAGAAGAATACGAATCACGCGCCGAACGATACGACAAACAGCTAAAAGAAATTCTGAGCTTCGACACGGAAGGAAAAACCACCGAAGAAAAGATAGCCGTATTGCGCAAGCATCGCGAAAGCCAATACGAAAAGCTCCTCGACGCAGTTTACAAGCGCCGTGGCTGGACACCCAACGGTGTGCCCACCATCGCACATCTTAAGTCGCTCGGTATGGATTTACCCGAACTCATCGAGGTGATAACTCCTCATCAGATGTAAGGGACTTTTTATATAGTATAAAAGGCGACAGAAAAATTTCTGTCGCTTTTTTTTTGCTTCATAATTTCCACTCCCTAGCAAACATTCCAGCTAGTGAATTCGATTATGCCTACATCAATTTCTCATCTCTGCATCCCTTTCTCCTGCCTAATTGACACTCCTTCTGTCAGCATCTACCTTGGAGACACATTCAACAAGATTATCGCGTAAGCAACTGACTACTTGCATTTTAATAACTATTCCTATTTATTAATAAAGAAAACTGTCAGAAATAAAAAATCGCAAAAATGGAATGGCATAATGATTGACGAGGGTCAGTCAAATTAACTTTAGAAAACAAAATTAGAAAGGATAGTTTATCATGGGAAAAATAATTGGAATCGACTTAGGAACTACCAACTCATGCGTTTCCGTAATGGAAGGAAACGAACCTGTAGTTATTCCCAACTCGGAAGGACGTCGTACTACGCCGTCGATAGTTGCATTTACTGAAAATGGCGAGCGCAAAGTTGGCGACCCAGCCAAGCGCCAGGCTATTACCAACCCAACTCAAACCATTTATTCGATAAAACGATTTATGGGTGAACCCTGGGGCAGAGTGCAGCAGGAGGTTAACCGGGTAACCTACAAGGTAGAAAAAGGTGAAAACGACACCACACGTATCCGCATTAAAGACCGTCAATACACGCCACAGGAAATCTCAGCCATCATTCTGCAAAAGATGAAAAAAACTGCTGAAGATTATCTGGGCACTTCCGTGAATGAAGCTGTAATTACCGTTCCGGCATATTTCAGCGACTCACAGCGGCAAGCTACCAAAGAAGCCGGCGAGATTGCAGGCCTCGTGGTAAAGCGTATCATCAACGAACCTACTGCCGCAGCGTTGGCTTATGGCCTGGACAAGAAAAAAGACGACACCAAAATCGCAGTTTATGACTTAGGTGGCGGTACCTTCGATATTTCAATATTAGAGCTAGGTGATGGCGTTTTTGAAGTAAAATCTACCCACGGCGATACCCACCTGGGTGGCGACGACTTCGACCACGTAATCATCGACTGGCTTGCCGAAGAGTTTAAAAAAGACAACAACATCGACTTGCGTAAAGATCCGATGGCGCTGCAGCGACTAAAAGAAGCCGCCGAAAAAGCAAAGATCGAACTTTCAAGCTCAAGCGAAACCGAGATAAACCTGCCCTACATCATGCCTATTGATGGAATTCCACAACACCTGGTGCGCAAACTCTCCCGCAGTAAATTTGAACAGCTTTCTGATTCGTTGATCAAGCGGAGCATCGAGCCTTGTAAAAAAGCGCTGAGCGATGCAGGTATGACGGCCGCTGACATTGATGAAGTAATTCTGGTTGGTGGCTCTACACGTATTCCAGCCATTCAGGAGGAAGTGAAGAAATTCTTTGGCAAAGAGCCTTCCAAAGGCGTAAACCCCGACGAAGTGGTAGCCGTTGGCGCAGCCATTCAGGGTGGCGTACTTACCGGTGAGGTAACAGACGTGCTATTGCTCGACGTTACTCCGCTTACTTTGGGTATTGAAACCTACGGCGGCGTGATGACCAAACTCATCCCTTCCAACACAACCATCCCGACTAAAAAAGCGGAAGTGTTCTCGACGGCTGCTGACAACCAGCCTTCTGTCGAAATTCATGTGCTGCAGGGCGAGCGTCCCATCGCAAAAGACAACAAAACGATTGGCCGATTCCATCTCGACGGAATTCCACCCTCACCCCGCGGTATCCCACAGATTGAAGTGGCTTTCGACATCGACGCCAACGGTATTTTAAATGTTTCGGCAAAAGACAAAGGCACCGGCAAATCGCAAAGTATCCGCATCGAAGCCTCTTCAGGCCTTACCGAGGAGGAGATCAAAAAGATGAAAGCCGAAGCCGAAGTTAACGCTGAAGCTGACAGAATTGCCAAAGAGCGGATTGATAAACTCAACCAGGCTGATACGCTGATATTCCAGACAGAAAAACAACTGAAAGAATACGGTGACAAAATTCCGGCTGATAAGAAGAAGCCCATCGAAGATGCGCTGAACGAACTCAAAGAAGCACACAAAAAAGAAGATCTCGCCGGTATTGACACTTCAAGCAAAAAGCTAAACGACGTATTTCAGGCTGCAAGCCAGGAAATGTACAGCGCCGCAGGAGCACAACAGCAGCAACAAAACGAACCCGGTGCCGAGCAGCAACAGCAAGGCGGCCAGCAAGGTGGCGGCACCGATGGCGAAGTAACTGATGTGGACTTCGAGGAAGTGAAATAATTTTGGATTGTGGAGTAGAGGCTGACAACCACCCCCTCTCAATTTTAAAATAATCCGTCCCATTCAAAAAAACAACCACGATTAATGAGTAGACAACCCGGTAGCAATACCGGGTTTTTTTTTGTCTTTTTTTTAAAAATTGAAAATAAAATGAGATTTCCAAATGCTTCGTTTGCTGACATTTAGCAATAAGTTTTTAACAACCTACTCCGGGGTAAGACATTAATAGTAGTTTTAATGCCTTTTTCTTTATGGAAATTTTAAAATACTTTAATAATATTGTCGCTCTTTTTTTAACATCTTTGTAATTATCAATCAAATAGGAATAATCATTAAAAAATCACATTTAATCTTACCAACAAAAACTTCTTTTAACTATGAGAAAAA
The DNA here is from genome assembly GCA_964612515.1 of uncultured Lentimicrobiaceae bacterium. Taxonomy (GTDB): domain Bacteria; phylum Bacteroidota; class Bacteroidia; order Bacteroidales; family 4484-276; genus SABY01. Next base: position 12,719 of record CAZTCX010000058.1, read on the forward strand.
TTACATTATTAATGGTGCTGATGATTGCTTTTGCAACAGCGCAGGCACAGTTGCCTCCCAACTGGACAGATGACACAGGAATAGAAATTTTTAAGGAGTCATCCATTGTTCACGGTGGCGCTTACAGTTGTGGTGTTATTGTAAATACGGATGTGCAGGCCAACTGCGATTTTGCCAACACTAGTCCCATGCCCGTAACGCCAGGTGCCACTTACAAAATTTCTTTCTGGGCCAAAACCAGCGAGCATGTGCGCATAACGGCCGTTGTGGACTGGGATGCAGCTTCAACTCAATACTCCAACACGTATGTAGGCCCGGCCACCAGCGGGTGGGAACAATTCACCTTTGAGGGAGCCGTACCCGAGGGCGTTGCAACAGGAACTGCAAGACTTCGCTTCTACGATGTATCCGGTTTCAATCCTGGCGAAATTAATTATGTGGACGACGTCGCCTTTGAATCGCCCGTCGGAACACCAAAGACCGTTGTAAATGGTGATTTTGAAAACTGGGGTGGTGGTATTGTTGCAGAACCCTCCAATTATCCAACTGAGTTTACGGCTACCGCGTCGGGTGTTAGCATCACGCTTGCATGGGTGGATGCAGTGGGCGATCCTTTGCCGGCCAATTACCTGATAAAAGCAAGCACACAGAATAACATTACCCCTCCGGTTGACGGTACTTTCGTTCCCAACGACCTAAACCTGGCCGACGGCAGCGGTGCCGCCAATGTGGCGTATGGTAAAGGATCTTTCACTTTTCAGGAACTGGAACCATTAACAACCTATTATTTCAAAATATTCCCCTACACCAATAGTGGCACTGACGTAGATTACAAAACCGACGGAACTGCGCCATCAGCGCAGGCAACCACCGGAGAAGTAACGATCAGCTTCTTCACCGACTTCAACGATGGCTGGGGTGGATGGACACCGGTAAGTGTGATTGGCGAACAGACGTGGGTACGCACCACACAGTATGGCATCGAAAACAGCCCGTGTGCTAAGATGTCAGGTTTTACTACCGTTGCCGTTGTTAACGAAGACTGGCTGCTCTCGCCAGCCTATGACATTGCAGGCATGGGCAATATGATGGTAACTTTCTATTCTGCCACAAAATTTGCCGGTCCCGCATTGCGCTTTAAAGTTTCGACAAATTATAACGGCACCGGAAATCCCAACGACGCCACATGGGACGATCTTACAGATTTAGCTGAATGGTCAACCGACAATTACGAATGGACCGAGTCAGGCGATATTGATATGGCGGCATACAGTGGCAGCACCGTACATCTGGCTTTTGTTTATTTCTCGACAGCCGAGCAGGCATCGACCTGGGAAATTGATAACATCCACCTTCAGGTAAGCAGCAGCATCACCAATCCCGATTCCTATCTGCTGGGATTGTATCCCAATCCTTCCAAAGGCCTGATCAATTACGACCTGAAAGAAGCACCTGTGAGCATTGAAGTATTTAATGTTACTGGCCAACGTCTGTTTGTAACTGCCACCTCCGGCGCCACTGGAACAATTGATCTGCAGCAAATACCTGCAGGCATTTTTATTATAAAATTCGTCCTTGATGAACAGGGCACTTCCGTCGTAAGACGTATAATAATTGAATAGTTTACGAAAAGGGGAGTCGGGAGCATTGGTTCCGGCTTCCCTTTTTTATTAATAAAAACAACATTTTAATATGAGAGAAATCCTTTGCATCGTCCTGATGCTGTTTTCAATAACAGCGGCACAGGCACAGTTGCCTTCCAACTGGACCGATGACACTGGAATAGTAGTTTTTAAGGAATCATCCCTCATACATGATGGCGATTATAGTGCCGGAATAATTGTAAACACCGATGTGCAGGCCAACTGCGACCTTTCCAACACCAGCCCAATGCCTGTAACGCCAGGTGCCACTTACAAAATTTCCTTCTGGGCCAACACCAGTGAGCATGTGCGTGTAACGGCCGTAATGGACTGGAATGCGGGTACCGCGCAATACTCCAACACGTTTGTTGGGCCGGCTACAAGTGGGTGGGAACAATTTACCTTTGAGGGAACCGTACCCGACGGCGTTGCAACAGGAACCGCCAGACTTCGTTTTTATGATGTGAGCGGCTTTATTCCGGGCGAAATTAATTATGTGGACGATGTTGCGTTTGAATCACCCATCGGAACACCTAAAACTGTTGTAAATGGTGATTTTGAAACCTGGGGTGGCACTATGGGAGAACCTGAAAATTATCCTTCAGAATTTACAGCTACCGCTTCGGGTGTAGATATAATTCTATCCTGGATTGATGCCGTTGGCGACCCATTGCCGGGCAACTATCTGATAAAAGCAAGCAAGCAGAATAACATTGCCCCACCGATGGACGGTACCTACGTTACCGACGACCTGAATCTGGCCGATGGAAGCGGTGCCGCTAATGTGGCTTACGGTGAGGAATCTTTCATCTTTCCGGGGCTGGAGCCATTAACAACTTATTATTTCAAAATATTCCCTTACTCCAACAGTGGTCTCAACGTGGATTATAAAACCGACGGAACTCCTCCATCGGCACAAGCCACCATAGGAAGCATTGTGATATTGGAAACCCAAAACTTCGATGCCGACTGGGGCGGATGGACACGTGTGAGCATTACCGGCGAACAGGAATGGGGGCGCGACAATACCAATGGCATTAATAATAGCGCTTGCGCTAAAATGACAGGCTACGACGCCGGCACCACCTACGCCAACGAAGACTGGCTCATCTCGCCATCGCTGGACTTTACAACCAGTAGCGATCAGATATTCTCTTTCTTCAGTGCAGTGGGCTATTCAAATCCCTCCCCACAACTCACGGTGCGGGTTTCGACTGACTACACCAGCGGCAATCCCGGTGGTGCAATCTGGTCACAACTGAACCCCACACTTCCCATCAGTCCGCCCAACTTGGTTTGGACGCACTCGGGCGTGATAGACCTTTCCGCTTTTAGCGGAGACAATGTGCATGTCGCGTTTGTTTATATCTGCGGCAACGCCGATGCAGCTACCTGGGAAATTGATAACATCATGATAAGTGGCGAAGGTGAAATTAATCCCGAGCCAGAACCTTCCAACTATCCCACTGATTTTGCAGCTTCTGCACAAGGACAAACCATAAATCTTTCCTGGACGGACGCTATCGGTGAGGTTTTGCCGGAGCATTATCTTATCCTCGGCAGCGACGCCGACAACATCGTGGCGCCAGAGGATGGCCAACCTGTAGAAAATGATTTCGATTTGAGTGATGGAACTGCTGCGCTGAATTTATCTTTTGGAACTACCAGCGCTTCGTTTGCCGGATTGGCACACAACCAGACTTATTATTTTAAAATTTTCCCATACAACAATGCCGGTGTGGTGATAGATTATAAAAATGATGGAATCCCGCCGATGGCAGAGGCAACAACCCAGGAAGAAGCTGCCAGCCTGTTCACCGACTTCAATGAAGATTGGGGCGGATGGACTCCGCTAAGTTTGGTTGGTGCTCAGACGTGGACACGCACCACCGAATTTGGTATCGAAAACAGTCCGTGCGCTAAGATGGCCGGTTTTAATAACGGCGCAGTCATCAACGAAGACTGGCTGCTCTCGCCGGCCTATGACCTGGCAGGAATGGATGACATGGTGGCAAGTTTCTATTCTGCTACTAAATTTGCCGGGCCGGCAATGCGCTTCAAAGTATCTACAGATTATGATGGCGCCAGCAATCCCAATGATTTTGCATGGGACGATCTTACAGATTTGGCTGCCTGGTCCACCGACAACTACCAATGGACAGCGTCAGGAAATATTGATTTATCCGTTTTCAGCGGCAGCACTATTTATTTGGCTTTTGTTTATTTCTCAACCGATCAGGAAGCACCTACCTGGGAAATTGATAATGTATTGTTAGCTCCCGCGCAAGCTATGGGGGAACCCTCCGCATATCCCACAGCGTTTGCCATGACGGCAGAGAATCAAAATATCACCATCTCCTGGATGGATGCAACCGGAGCTATTGTTCCGCAAGGTTATCTTATCAAAATCAGTACTACAGATAGTTTTACTGCTCCCGTTGATGGAACTCCGGTGGCAGACGATTTGGATTTGAGCGATGGCGAAGGTGCCAAAAATGTAATAGCCGGAACGCAGCAGGTAAGTTTTAATGATCTTACTGCAAACACCACTTATTATGCAGTGATTTATCCCTACACAAATTCCGGAGCAACCATCAATTACAAAACTGATGGCACTGCACCCCATGCCGATGCTACCACCACGGAAGCGCCTGCCGATTTGCTTTTTACAACTTTTAACGAAAGCTGGGAAAATTGGACGCCGATCAGCGTTGTCGGTGATCAGGTGTGGAACCGCGACAATACTTTTGGCATTGATGGTACAGCATGCGCACGTGTGAGCGGATTTGCCAACGAAGTTTCCAACCCAAACGAAGATTGGCTGGTTTCGCCGGCTATTGACCTTACAGGAATCGCCATTGCTGCGCTGTCGTTTTACTCGGCGGTAGCCTACACCGGCGAACCGTTGCAGGTGTTAATTTCGACAAATTACGAAAGTGGCAATCCCAACGATTTCACATGGGACAACCTTACTTCACTTGCCGTTTGGCCAGCCGGTGATCCTTTCTGGCAATGGACTTCGTCGGGGAATATCAGTTTGGAGGATTATGTCAATCAAACCATACATGTTGCCTTTAAATTTGTTTCCAATGGCGAGGCTTCGAAAACATGGGAAGTTGATAACATCCGCATTCAGGGAAGCAGCAGCATCAGCAATCCCGAATCGTATCTGCTGGGATTGTATCCCAATCCTAGCAGCGGCTTAATTTATTACGACCTGAAAAAAGTACCCGTGGCTATCAACATTTATTCGGTAACCGGTCAGCTCGTTTATAGTGCCGCCTTGCCTGCTTCCAGTGGAAGCATCAATCTTCAGCAAATACAGAAAGGGTTTTATCTTGTCCGTTTCATTCTTGACGGGCAGGGCACTTCAGCAGTAAGACGCATAATAATTGAATAATTCACAATGAGGAAGTCAGGGACAACAGTTTCGACTTCCTTTTTTTTACTTAATAAAAATAGCATTACCACATGAAAAAACATCTATTCTTCATCCTGATGCTGTTAGCAATAACAGCGGTGCAGGCACAGGAGCCTCTCTACTGGATAATCGACACCCAAATCGAAGCCTTTCAGGAATCGACGATCGTGCAGCAGGGCAGCTACAGCAGTGGCATCATCGTCAACAGCGATGTGCAGGCCAGTTGCGATTTTGATAATGAAACTGTAATTCCTGTTACGGCAGGAAGTACTTTCAAAATGTCGTTCTGGGGTTATACCTCGGTAAATGTACGTGCCCGCGCCAAGATAACCTGGTCGGACAATGTCGTTTTGTATGCAACCAACTATCTGGGACCCAACACCGGTGGCTGGGAGCAGTTTAGCTTTGAGGGCGAAATACCCGCCAACATTACGAGTGCAAAGATTGGCATCCGGTTTTATGACGTTCCTCCCGGATTTGTTCCCGGTGAAGTGCAGTATGTGGATGACTTCATTTTTGAATCACCCATCGGCACACCTTTAACCATCAACAACGGCGATCTGGAATCGTGGACGGGGACGGCTGGGGAACCGGATAATTATCCCACCACTTTTACGGCAACGCTTGCAGGAATCAGCGCCATGCTTACGTGGACGGATGCCATTGGCAACCAGCTTCCTCACAGCTATCTGATAAAAGCCAGCACCGCCGACGACATCACTTTGCCGGTTGACGGCGTTCCCGTTGCCGACGACATCGACCTAAGCGATGGCAGTGGAGCTATGAACGTAGCTTTTGGGGTGCAGGCTTCTACCTTCTCCGATCTGGAGCCGGCTACCACTTATTATTTCAAAATTTTCCCCTATACAAATGGTGGCGTCAACATCAATTACAAAACAGACGGCACTCCTCCGGCTGCGCAAGTTGAAACACCTGACATCGTGGTAATCCATTCACAAAACTTCAATGCGGGCTTTGCCAACTGGACGCCAATCAGCGTTACGGGCGCTGAGGTATGGACTGCCAACAACGCATTTGGTATCGGCGGCACATCCTGTGCACGCATCACTGGTTTTGCAGGTGGCGCTGCGCATGAAAATGAAGACTGGCTTATTTCACCGGCGATTGATCTGGGGAATTTTCAAAATGAAATCCTTACTTTCTATACTGCTGTGGGCTATGCCACCGCCACAACTACCCTGTCAGCTTATGTCTCTACTGATTATGATGGTGGCGGCAACCCAGCTACTGCTACCTGGATTGATCTGGAGCCGATTCTTCCTGATGGCGCAGTATTTTGGGATTGGACAAATTCAGGAGATTTAGACCTTTCGGGATACGAAGGAAGCGTACACATTGCTTTTGTTTACGTCTGTGGCACCGATGACGCCGCCACCTGGGAAGTGGAGAATGTGCTGATAACCGGCGAGGGCGAATTTGTACCTGATCCGGAGCCAACCAATTATCCGACGAACTTTGGAGCTACTGCTTCCGGCCAGGCGATAACACTTTCGTGGACGGATGCCGTGGGCACTCAGCTTCCGGCAGGGTATCTTATTCTTGCTTCCGACAATCCAAACATTGCTGCTCCGGTGGACGGAACTCCGGTAGCTGACGACTTTGTGTTGAGCGATGGCAGCGGCGCACTCAACATTTATCCCGGTGCGCAAACAGCACATTTTAATAATCTTCCGCAGAATGTCACCTATTATTTTGCCATCTATCCATACACCAATGAGGGCGAGTTCATCAACTACAAAACCGATGGAACGGCACCCACAGCCTCAGCTACTACAGAAGAAACCACCTTCCTGCTCTTCACGGATTTCAATACCGACTGGGGCGGATGGACAACTGTAAGCGTTGTGGGCGCGCAGCAATGGGGACGCAACAATACTTACGGACTGGAAGGCACTCCCTGTGCTTTGATGTCAGGTTATTCCGGTGGTAATTTTGAAAATGAAGACTGGCTCATCTCGCCACCGATCGACCTTAGCGGCAGCAGCAATGAAGTGCTTAAGTTCTTCTCGGCCAAAAACTATACAGGTCCACGGCTTGAACTGCGCATTTCGACCGACTACAACGGCACGGGAAATCCCAACGATTTTACCTGGCAGATGTTTACCGATGAAGCGATGTGGTCGCCGGGCAGCTTTGCCTGGACGGAATCCGGGTACATCGATCTGTCGGCATTTACCGATAACACCATTTATGTGGCTTTCCAGTTTTTCTCAACAGCAACGGAATCGGCCAATTGGGAAATAGACAACGTGAGCATCACCGTACAGGAGCTGCCTCCCACCGAGCCTTCCAACTATCCGGAGAACTTTGAAGGTGAGGCAAACTTTAATGATATTAAGCTTACCTGGGATGATGCTTCGGGAGAAATCATCCCCGACGGATATCTGATTCTTGCCAGCAACCAAAGCAACATACCCTTACCGGTAGATGGCGTGCCTGTAGTGAACGACCCCGACCTGTTCGATGGTACCGGAGCTATGAATGTGGAAAGCGGTATAGAACGCTACACCTTTACTGATTTGGATAATACCACCTATTATTTCAGGATTTTCCCCTACACGGGTTCGGGTACAAAGATTGACTACAAAACCGATGGTGTTCCGCCTTATGCATC
>CAZTCX010000059.1:0-20356 GCA_964612515.1 uncultured Lentimicrobiaceae bacterium
TTTTTCTCTTCGTAGAAATAATCGATGAAATCCTGATAGGCTACAAATTCGTTAAAAAGGGCGGCAATGATGGAGCGGTCCTCGTCAAAAGAGTGCTTCCCTGAATTCATGTAGTTTTCATAGATGCTGCTACCGCGTATGTCGTTGTAAACCTTGCGCACCATGTCTTCTTCGTCAATCCAGTTTACTTTGTAGGCGTTGACTTTTCGCAGGTAGTCCTTGTTTTCGGTAAGCTTTGCGATAAGCTGGTTTTCGATAAATTTGGTATTGGGATTCAGGTCGTCGGGTGTAGGGTAAAATTTCTTTTTGTTTTCCTCCTGGCGTTTGGCAGCAAACTTTACCAGATGCGCCATGAAGCCTAGTTGCCAGGTGATGAGTTCGTAGATGCGTTCGGTGCTTTTCAGCATGTTTCTTTCGCCCACAGCCAGGTCGGAATTTTGGCTTATGAAGTAGTTGTAGAGCGCCTGGAGCGCTTTCATCCGAAGGTGCCTTCTGGTTAGCATAGATTTTTAAGAACAGTATGATAATTCATAATTACAGCGGCAAAATTATCTTTTTTCTAATGCCTGCGGTCTAAACAATTTCATACGGGAAAACTGCACGACGCGTGGCGCAGGGCGCAAGGCTCATTGGATAAGCAGTAAAGTGTGATATTCAACATCCAATTTGTTCTTTATCACCATTCGAACCCTTTTAAAAATAGAATTGAAGACCGCGAGGATTGAGAAAATAAAAAGCAAATATTTGCCCAATGGATCTAGTGTCTTGCTTTTTGCGCCTTGCGCCCCGCCATCCAAAAAGAATTCCACCTCCTTCCGCACCCTGAAAATATTAATGACTACTTTTGCGTTTCAAAATGCACCAAACCTTTTCAAAATAAAATGGAAGAAGCAGAAAAATACAATCCACGCGAACGGGAAGAGATTTTTTCGAAAGCGATCAGAGCAGGCAAGCGTACCTATTTTTTTGACGTGAAAGAAACCAGAGCACAAGAGCGCTATCTCACCATCACCGAAAGTAAGAAACGTTTCGACAACGACAGTGGCAAGTTTTTCTATGAGAAACACAAAGTTTTTCTCTATCAGGAAGATTTCGACAAATTTATGGAAGGCTTGCAGGAAAGCATGGCCTTCATAAGCGACGGCTCCGAACCACCTTATGAACGAAGCCATAACCCCGGCACCGGTATTGAAGAAGAAATTAAAAACGTAAAATTTGAAGACCTCGAAGACGAAGCAGAGGAACCTGCCAGCGACGATGCCGATGAGGCATAATCCGACAGTGTGGTATGTGGTTCTTAACTATTAGTGAATCTTTATAATGGCAAGCGTTTCTTGACAAAAAACCAAAAAAAAACAAATTCCAAATGACAAATAAATTCCAGGAAACAAAGTGCAAATCCTGGTAACGGTTTTGGGTAATGAATTTTGAAATTTATTTGCTTTTTGTTTATTTGGGATTTAAAATTTATGGTAATGTGTCATAGTTGAGTTAAAAGACAAACCCTAATTAAGCTGGCTCAAAGGTCGGCTTTTTTGTTAGATTTGAGCATCCGGTAAAGGCGGCGTGTTGATTTCTTTTTACAACAATAACATGGCAAGCGCCGATTTAAGTTATATTTTTGCAACTGAAAAACGAAGAGCGAAACGATGGGAAAAATCATAGCTATAGCTAACCAGAAAGGCGGCGTAGGGAAAACCACTACAGCCATCAATCTGGGGGCAGCACTGGCAGTACTCGAATACAAAACACTGATTATTGATGCTGATCCACAGGCCAATGCCACCTCCGGCATGGGGATAGATCCGCGCAACGTGCAGACCAGCATCTACGAGTGTATCATCGACGATATTCATCCCGGCAACGCTATCCTCGAATCTACCACGCCTAACCTCTCACTCATCCCGGCACATATAGATCTGGTGGGAGCGGAGATAGAAATGATCAATCTGCCCAACCGCGAAAAGATGATGAAACGCGTGATTGATAAAGTTAAAGACAACTACGATTTCATTCTTATCGATTGCTCACCATCATTGGGTTTGGTGACGATAAATGCCCTTAGCGCCGCCGACTCGGTGATCATCCCGGTGCAATGTGAATATTTTGCTTTGGAAGGATTGGGCAAGTTGCTCAATACCATCAAGATCGTGCAGTCGCGGCTCAACGAGGCGCTCGACATCGAAGGTATCCTGCTCACCATGTACGACACGCGTTTGCGACTGGCGAAGCAGGTGGTGGAGGAGGTGAGGACGCATTTCCAGCAAATGGTGTTCGATACCATCATCAGCCGCAACACCAAACTTGGCGAAGCGCCCAGCTTTGGCGAAACCATCATCATGCACGACGCACAATCGTCAGGCGCAATCAACTACCTAAACCTGGCGCGCGAAATTTTGCAGAAAAACCAGCTTACCCGCATGAGTTCTGCTGATTACCAAATTGATTTATCCGATGACAAGTAAAACCAGAAGAGGTGCCTTAGGGCGTGGCCTGGAAGCCATCCTGCAAAGTCCAGATACCGATATCACTTCCAAAGATATTTCGGGCAACTATGTAGTGGGCGCCATCGCCAACATTGGCATCGACAAAATAGAAACCAATCCTTTTCAGCCACGCAACCATTTTGAAGAAGAAGCCCTCAACGAGCTGGTGGATAGTATCCGCGAGCAGGGCATCATCCAGCCCATCACGGTGCGCAAGCTTGGCTACGACCGCTATCAGGTAATCTCCGGCGAGCGCCGTTTACGTGCCGCCAAATTGGTCGGCCTCGCAGATGTGCCATGTTATATTCGTGTGGCCAATGATGAGCAGATGCTTGAGCTGGCGCTGATAGAAAATACCCACCGCGAAGATCTCAACTCTATCGAAATTGCCATCAGCTACCAGCGATTGATTGAAGAATGCAGCCTTACGCAGGAAGCGCTCAGCCAGAAGGTGAGCAAGAAGCGCTCGACGGTTGCCAACTACCTGCGCCTGCTCAAACTCCCTGCCGAGGTTCAGCTTGCCATTCGCGATGGCAGCCTCTCCATGGGGCAGGCAAGGAGTTTTATTAATATTCAAAGCCACGAAGATCAACTGACGCTGCTCCGCGAAATACTCACACAGGGACTCAACGTGCGCGAAGTAGAGGAAAAGGTTAGGGAAATCAACAAACCCGGTCGCAAGAAGGTGAAGCGGGTGAAGCTGCCCGAGAGAGTCACGGAGATGGCGCGGCGCATCGGCGATGGCTACCAAACCAGCGTGCAGGTGAAACGCAATACCAAAGGGCAGGGGAGTATCGTTTTAAAATTTAGTTCTGAAGAAGAAATGGATCGGCTGTTGAATTTGCTCGACAAGCAGCCTTCCACCTCCGAAAGTGATAAATAACAATATGCATGATGACGCCAGTTGTATGCTGATGCACCAGCAAGAGAGTGATCCGGCAAAACGGAGATCTTTCCATGGGCGTGGTTTGCTGCTGCTGATGGCGCTGCTGGTGACGTTTGCAGCGCATGCACAACAAAATGGCGTCACACCTCCCGCTGATTCAGTGCCCTGGCACAATGCAAAAAAGGCGACCCTTTATTCTGCCGTTTTGCCCGGTCTCGGTCAGGCGTACAATCGCAAGTACTGGAAAATACCGGTCATCTACGCCGGCTTTGGTACCCTGGCTTATTTTATCACCACCAATACACGCAACTACCACGATTTCCGCTCAGCCTACAATATTGTTTATAACAAAGACTCCACAGCCTATGCAGGCAATGAGCTTGTAATGAAATACGATGCCAACCTCGCACAACTGCAGGAGGGGCGCAACTACTACCGCCGCAACACAGAGCTAAGCTGGATCATTGCCGGTGTGCTGTACATTTTGCAAATCGTCGATGCCAGCGTGGATGCCAACCTCTACAATTTTGACGTAAGCGACGACGTGAGCGTGCAGTTTACGCCCGTGCGCGATAACTATATGTTTTCAGCACGACCGGCCATGGGACTAACGCTGCGTTACAAACTATAATCATTTTGATGACTATTAGCAGCTATCGAATAATTGACTCTTAAGGATATGAAGAACTTCTTTTTTATGATCATCTTTTTATGAAAATAGCTTTGATAGGATATGGCAAAATGGGAAAGCTCATCGGGCAGATGGCTACTGATGAAGGCCATCAGATCGTTGCCACAATTGATAATCCCGATGATTGGAAAATTAATGAAGCAGGATTGAAGCAGGCCGATGTTGCCATCGAGTTCAGCACTCCCGGCGCCGTGGTTGAAAATATTTTTGAATGTTTCCTGCGCGACATACCAGTGGTTACGGGCACTACAGGGTGGGAACATCACAAAGCAAGCGTACGCGATTACTGCGTTCAAAACCATCAGACTTTATTTACTGCTTCCAATTTTAGTTTGGGTGTAAATGTCTTTTTTCGGCTCAACCGCCAGCTTGCCGCAATGATGAATGATCTGCCCGATTACGAGGTGCGCATCGACGAAACCCATCACATCCACAAGCTCGACAAGCCCAGTGGAACGGCGCGTGTGCTGGCCGATGATGTAGTAGAAAAGCTACAGCACAAAAGTGGTTGGACCAGCGATGACTCCGGCACAGCAGGAACTTTCCCTGTAATCTCGCATCGCATCGACGAGGTCAACGGCGAGCATATCGTTACCTACACCTCACCCGAAGATGTTATAGAAATAAAACATACCGCCCTGAGCCGGCGTGGTTTTGCCGTTGGTGCACTCAAGGCAGCACAGTGGGTCATCGGCAAAAAAGGGTTCTTTACCATGGACGATATGACAGGCGGCGGTCATTAACATTTATTAACCAATTGCTGGCACGGCTTTAGACCTTTTCGCGTTTCAAGTATTCATTTTCAAAAACAAAAAATGTCAACACTCATCATCTTAATCCTCATCTTTCTCTTCTTCCCTGCCCTGTTGGCGCCCATTTTTACAAAGGCGGGCATAAGTCAGTGGAAAGCCTTTGTGCCAATGCTCAACTATTGGGAGTGGAACCGCCTCAATGGCAAGCCCTATTGGTGGTTTCTGCTATTGCTCGTTCCGTTCATCAATATTTTTATGGTTTTCCTGATGATTGTCGAAACGGCCAAAGCCTTTGGTAAATTCGATCTGGGCAACCAGGCGCTGGCGGTGCTGTTTCCTTTTTTCTATCTGCCCTGGCTTGGGATCGACAAACACCAGAGATACATCGCGCCCGACAAGCGTCCAAAAATTAAAAAGACAGTAACCCGCGAATGGGTCGATGCCATCATCTTTGCAGTGGTGGCAGCCACGATCATCCGCACTTTTATATTCGAAGCCTACACCATCCCCACCTCTTCCATGGAAAAATCGTTGCTGGTGGGCGATTTCCTTTTTGTGAGCAAGGTAGCCTACGGTCCCAAAGTTCCCAACACGCCGCTGGCTTTTCCTTTTGTGCACCACACCATGCCTTTCACCGAGTCCACCAAGAGTTACCTCGAATGGATTAAATTGCCCTATTACCGTTTCCCGGGATTTGGCAATGTGGAGCGTTACGATGCCGTAGTATTTAATTATCCAAGCGGCGATACGGTGGTGCTGCAACGTCAAAGCGAAGATTATTATCAGATTGTTCGCGACGAAGGTTACAACGAAGTGTGGCGCAAATATGATGTTGTTTCACGCCCGGTTGACAAGCGCGAAAATTACATAAAACGCTGCATGGGAGTGCCCGGCGACTCTTTAACCATCGTTAATAAAGAAGTATTTATAAATGGTCAAAAAGCTTTCGTTCCTGAGGGAATGCAGTTTCAATACACTGTAACGACCAACGGCAACAGCTTCCGCCAGAACGAACTTACCAGCCTCATGGATATGTTGAATATTTCTGAAGGCTACGCCATCATTCCCGGAAGGGGTTACTGCAAACTGGAGATTGGTGACGATGGCAACGCCGTAATGCTTTACCCTGCGCGCAGCCGCGCGGGACAGATTTATTACACGGCAGGATGGCTTCCGGCCAACCAGTTTTACCTGCCCATGAGCAGCGAAAAAGCTGAACTCCTCAAGCAAAATCCCCGCATCGCCAGCGTTGAGATGGAGATGATGTCAACGGACAATGTGAGCGACCGCGTGTTTCCGCATGACACGCGCTACTTCCGCTGGAATCAGGACAACTTCGGCCCGCTGTGGATTCCCAAAGCTGGCGTCACTGTTCCCATCAGCATTAGTAATATTGCACTTTATCGCAAAATCATTGACGCATACGAAGACCACGACCTGCGCATCGAAGGGGATCAGATTTTTATTGATGACCAATTGGCCGATACTTATACCTTTGCTCAGGATTACTACTGGATGATGGGCGACAACCGCGACAACTCACTCGACTCACGCTTTTGGGGCTTTGTGCCCGCCGACCACATCGTTGGCAAAGCCGTTTTTGTATGGCTGTCGCTGGATAAAAACAAAGGCCTGTTCGATGGCAAAATCCGATGGAAAAAATCGCTGCGGACGGTGAAATAACAACGAAACCTTTTTTATTAATCTAAATATGAAAACAATGAAAAAACCTATTGCTTTATTAATGATGCTGCTGATGGTGGCCGGAACAGCCATGAGCCAGAAGTACTTTACCGGCAAGATCACCTACAAAATCGATTTCGATATGAAGGACTTGCCCGAGGAGGCCCGCGGAATGCTTCCCAAAACCATGACCATGCTCATTGGCGACAACAAGGTGAAAACCGAGATGTTTACACAAATGGGAACCCAGGGTTCTGTTATCGATTTGGACAAAGGTATCCAGACAAGCTTGATCAACATGATGGGACAGAAGTATGCCATCCGCCAGACTGCCGATGAGATTGCTCAGGAAGCTGCCAGCGAGGGCGAAATGACCGTCACGCTTACCGACGAAACGATGCAAATTGCCGGCTATACCTGCAAAAAAGCCATCGTGAAAGGTGCCAAAGAAGGCGATCCCGTTTTCACTGCCTGGTATACCGATGAGCTTGCAGCACCCGAAAACCTCAACTTCACCAATCCTATTTTTAAAAAAATAAAAGGTGTAATGCTCAAGTACGACATGGAGGCCGGACAAGGCATGAAAATGACCATGACCGCCATTGAGGTGGAAAAGATGAAGGTAAAAGACAAAGAGTTTGAAATTCCCGAAGGCTACCAGCAAACCACGCAGGAAGAGATGATGCGCAACCTGGGCGGATGATGCTTCGACAAGCTCAGCAACCGGTGCTTCGACAAGCTGGCTTCGACTTGGTTCGACGCCGCTCACCAGCCGCCGCTCAGCCACCGATCACACGCTTAAAAATCGAATGCTAAAACCCCCGCTGCTATGTGTAGCGGGGGTTTTTTGATTTTGGGGGGCGACCTTGTTGGCCGTTGAGTAGTGTCGAAAACAGTATTTCGTTTTAAGTTTTAACTTTGCCAAATGATGATGAGTAAAAGAAATAGTTTGTTAATGGTATTGCTTTCTATCCTGCTCTTCAGCGGATGCCGGTCGTTTGAAAAATACGCCCGTGTGAATTTTAACCCTGCTGAAACTTCCCCCAAGATAAAGGCGGCCATCCATTTGCCAGGATTAAAAAACCGGGTATTCGAGCAGGATAATTTTACGATTATGACAAATACGGCGAATATTCATGTTACTCAGGAGTTGAACATCGGCGACGGAGCTTTTCCTGACGCTTATAATATTGACATCAATCCTACACGATTTTATGAATTAGCAAAAGTAATCAGTAGCGCATTGCCTGAATTCCAGCCTGACACAAATGTTTCTCTTGTCGGTTATTACAGATTTACGATATTGGAGTACAGCGAAAAAAGCAGTATGGGATTGAAGTCATTGGCAGCCTTTACTATAGGAATGCCATGTTTGTTGGGCATGCCGGCAAATTCTGTTTCCACGTATGTTAAAATCCAAACCGAGTGGATGAGTAATGCGGGAGAGATGATTTCATCCACCTAGTCGCAGGGCTATAACAAAACTTTTATTGCCTTGTATTGGGGATATGGTGCCGATGCCAGGAAACGGTCGAACATGCTGGCCATGCAGGAAGCGTTAAGAAACAGTCAGCATTAATAGCTGGTGTCAGGCAAAACTAAGGAGTCGGATTTCTTGGCTATTCAACTCTTCAAGAATCCTTAAGAGTTCGATCTCAAATACAAAGAAATTGGCAAAAGAAAGTGGTAAGTGCAAAATTTGCATACAACACTTCAGTTGCCCTGGTTCACGAGTATCGCTGACACGGTCATTTGTGTAATTTTGCAGAATTATGACAAGTGCGATAGAAATTTACAAAACGACGGATAATCAGACCGAATTAAAAGTTCAGTTTGATGCCGATACTGTTTGGCTGACGCAAAGACAGATGTCTGATTTATTTCAAACGTCACCTCAAAATATCACACTACATTTAAAAAATATTTTTAAAGAGTCTGAATTAGAAGAAGATGCAACTTGTAAGGATTTCTTACAAGTTCAAATTGAGGAGAAACGAGAGATAGCCAGAAAGCAAAAATTCTATAATCTCGATGTCATTATCTCGGTCGGTTATCGGGTTAGTTCGATTAAGGGTACACTTTTTAGGAGATGGGCGACTGAAAAATTGAACTCATATCTTGTCCAGGGCTACGCCATCGACGAAAAGCGGCTGGCACAGAAGCAGCAGGAGGTGGAATATCTCAAAACGGGCATCCGCATTCTGAGTAATTCTACATTGGCCGCTTTAACCCTTTTTATCGCCAATAGCAAAACAGAAGAATCCGAAACCGTGAAAAAATTAGCCATCAGCATCCTCAACAGAAATAAAATATGAAACACCCGATAGAAATACAGATAAACCCGATTCAATTGGCCACCTTGCTCGATGAGAAGTACAAGCAGGATTATAAATTTTTGCTCGAACAAGGCGTGATCTGCGGCCATTGCAACGGCATAGCCAAAAAAGGAATTGTGGTGGAAGCAATCTACCTTACCCATGTGAACGACATTCGGGTGAGCGGCACTTGCAAGGTATGCAATAGCAGAGTGGTACGTGTCATGGAATTTGGCGAAGACCAAGCTTTTTATGCAAGAGCAAACGATTTCAGAAAAGCGCTGGTCAATTAATACCTTCCCTTCCCAAGCGCTGGCAATATGCTGGATTGTGTTCGATTTTATGGTAGGTAAATTGAGTGGGAAGTTCGTATGTTTCAGCTTCCATTAATTGGCATGATTAAAAATCCCTCTTATCTTGCTGTAAATCTCGAAGCAAGCGCGCAAGATGCTACTTTTGCAACGATCATTACAAGAGAAGTCATTTGAAAACTGTTGGTTGTCGCATAATCGTCGTTGTTGTTCTTGCTGCATTGCTTGGTGCTGGGTGCAACGTTACCCGCCGAGTGGGGAAAGACGAATACATGCTGCACAAAAACAACATCGAGATAGATAAATCGCAAAGCGGCGTTAAAAAGCTGCCTTTCGATGCCGAGGAGATGTCGAGTCTGCTGGCGCAAAAGCCCCATCCGAAGTTTCTGGGCACCATCCGGTTTGGCTTGTGGGTAAACAGCGTTACTGCCAAAGGCAAGGAAACAAAGTTTAAAAAATGGCTCAACAAAAAGCTGGGGAAACCCCCGGTGATACTCGATACTTTTATGATCGACCGCAGCAAAAGCCAGTTGCGCCTCTTCCTCAACAACAATGGGTTTTTCAATTCTGATGTTGATAGCCAAATAAAATATCACAAGAAAAAAGCTACCGTCAATTACAACATTACGCTGGCAAAGCCCTACCGCATCAGCGACATCGAATACAAAATCAGCGATACTGCCGTCCGGGATATTGTACTGAAGGACACAAGAAATTCACTCATCCGGCGTGGGGAAATTTACAACACCTCTAAACTCGACGACGAGCGTTATCGGGTGACTTCGCTGTTGCGCAATTCCGGTTATTATTTTTTTGGCCCCGAGTTTATGTATTTCGAAATCGACAGCGCTTTCGCAAATCATGTTCTGAAGGTTTATCCCAACATTGGCCAATATAATGAAACCGACGACACGCTTGTTGCGATAGCCAGCAGGCGCAGTCATCAGAAGTATTTTATCAATACCATCGCTATATTCCCTGATTTCGATCCTGTGTTTAACGACTCCTCCAAAATGAAAAAGTTGGTGCTTCCTGCTGAGGACTCGGGTGTCGGGAAGTTTATTATTTATTATCGCGATAAGCTCCGCATCCGGCCATCCACGCTGCGCAACAACGTGCTGATGAAGCCGGGAGACATTTACCGTGAGCGGGACGAGAAAGATACCTACCGGCAGTTGTCAGCATTCCCGCTGTATGGCTACACTTCAATTCGTTTCCGTCCTTCCCGGCAAGCCATCGATACTGCCGGCGGTACGCGCAAGGGTTTGAATAGCATCATTGAACTTACGCGGAGGCCTCCGCAGTCGTATTCGATAGAAGCCGAGGGAACCACTTCGGGCAGCAAGCTGGGCATGGCCGGCAACTTTGTGTATCAAAACCTGAATCTTTTTCGTGGTGGCGAGGTGCTAACCATGAAACTTACCGGCGGGGTGGAGTGGCAGGCGGGCGGCGAAAGCAACGCTACGGTATTGCTGGTTTTTAACACCATCCAAACCGGGGCTGAGGCTTCGCTGGATTTCCCCAAGTTTCTGTTTCCGGTGGCGCAGGAAAATCTGCCACGGTTGCTGCGCCCACGCACAACCATCAAAACCGGGGTTACTTACCAAAACCGCCCCGACTACAAACGCTACGTCACCAACGTCTCGTTTGGATATAGCTGGCGGTATGCCAACTTTTCGGCGCATACGTTCACGCCCATTGAGATCAATTCCGTTTCTATCTTCCCTGACTCTGCTTTTATTGCCCGCCTCAAAACGCTTAACGATCCGCGACTGACCAACCAGTACACCGACCACTTTATTATGGCCGCCAAATACTCCTATATTTTTAATAATCAGCGTCGTGGCCAGGTGAAGAATTTCATGTTTTTCCGATGGAATATCGAGACTTCAGGCAATGTGCTCGATCTGGCTTCACACATTTTCGACAAGCAACTGAATAGTTATGGCGAATATACTATCTGGAATATTCCTTTTGCCCAATATGCGCGCACCGACATCGATTTCCGGTATTATTTCGCTTTGAGCGAAGAGCAAACGCTGGTGTATCGCAACCTGTTTGGCATTGGTATTCCGTACAGCAACAGCTTGGTGCTGCCTTTCGAAAAAGGCTTTTATGCCGGCGGCTCCAACGACATGCGCGGCTGGAATTACCGTTCGCTGGGGCCGGGGTCTTTCGATGATACTACAGGGATTTATTTTGAGAAGATGGGCGACCTGATCCTGGAAGGCAACCTCGAGTATCGGTTTCCGATTTATAGCTGGTTTAAGGGTGCCATTTTTACAGACATCGGCAACATCTGGCTGCTCAATTTCAGCGAGAACTATGCGGGAGGTAAGTTTGAGGCGTCACGCTTTTTGAGCGAGCTGGCGGTAGATGCGGGGCTGGGATTGCGGCTCGATTTTTCGTTTTTCGTTTTCCGTATTGATGCTGCTGCGCCGCTCAAAAATCCTGCCTTTCCGGCTGGCGACCGTTGGCGCATCCGTAACCTGCAGTTCAAAGATTTGGTTTGGAATTTCGGCATCGGATATCCGTTCTAATTATTCAAAACTAAAAATTTAAAATAGAGCATTTCTAAAGATGTCCGATTTCCCAAGCGTCGTCCGTATATCGTCCCTCAACATTGATGTTGCCCGCCCGGGCTGAAAAATTCTTATTTTTGACAAAAAAACTATGATGCAAGATCAAGAACAGAAAGTCCTCGATTACCTTCAGACACTGAATATCCCTTATGAAATTTATCATCATCCTCCTGTGCCTACGGTCGAAGAGGCAATGCTCTATTGGAAAGATATTGAAGCTACGCATTGCAAAAATATTTTCTTCCGCAACCACAAAGGCAACCGGCATTATCTGGTGGTACTTCGGCACGATGCTACGCTCGACATTCACGAACTCGAAAAACGATTGGGGCAGGGAAAGCTTTCTTTCGCCTCGCCGGAACGTCTCATGAAATGGCTGCAACTAACGCCCGGTTCGGTTACGCCTTTCGGCCTTATCAACGACGCGCAAAACCACACAAAGTTGTTTCTGGATATCGAATTAAAAAAGGCTACGAAAATTAGTTTTCATCCCAATATCAATACGGCATCGGTGGTAATCAGCCTGGAGGACTTTATTAAATTCCTTAATTCTACCGGAAGCCCCTATGAGTTTTTGCCGCTTTATGATGTGTAGGCATTTTCGGAAATTATGTATTTGGTCATCAAAAATCAAATCTCAAAAGTGGATGGATCAAAATTAGATCATGTCATTCCTTCGGAGTTGCTGGTCGGGATTTACATGCGGTAATTTTACCCAATTTTGATAGTTTTGCAGTTTTCAATTAATAAAGCGGCCACCACCGATGGGCATGATAAAAATTACGGATGAGTTTATCAACAGCATTTCACGAAAGGCTAAGCAATCGCCGCGCCGACGCATAAACTACAATTTTCATCCAAACCATGAAGACCCTCTGCACCGGCTGCTCAATGCTATGGAGCCAGGCACTTACGTGCAGCCGCATAAACATGAGAATCCGGACAAGTTTGAAATCTTCCTGGCACTGCGTGGGCGGTTTGCAGTTTTTACGTTCGACGACGAAGGAAACATCACCGATCATATCATCCTCGACGCGCAACAGGGAAATTATGGAGTAGAGATTGCCGAACGCACCTACCACACACTGGTTTCGCTGGAGTCTGGCTCGGTGGCTTATGAAGTAAAAGCCGGGCCGTACAGTGCTTCCACCTCCAAAAACTTTGCTCCCTGGGCGCCTGCCGAAGGCGACGAGACGGTATCTGATTATCTTGAAAGCCTACACTCAGCCGTGGGAGTTGTACTTCCCAAAAAACAAATATGATTTTTAACAATTAGACTTTTAAACAGACCTTCACCATGTTCTCACAAAAACCCTCGATACCCAAAGGCACGCGCGACTTTGGTCCCGCAGAGACGATGCGCCGTAACTTTATTTTCGATACCATCCGCGACGTGTTTCAAAATTTTGGTTTCCAACCCATCGAAACGCCCGCCATGGAAAACCTGTCGGTGCTGCTGGGCAAGTACGGCGAGGAGGGCGACAAGCTACTTTTCAGAATATTAAATTCAGGGGATTTCCTGTCGGGTACTACACACGAGGATTTGCAGCTTGACAAGTCGCAGGAGCTTTCGCTGAAGATCAGCAATAAGGGCTTACGGTATGACCTTACGGTTCCGTTTGCGCGCTATGTGGTGCAGCACCGCAACGAGATCAGTTTTCCCTTTAAGCGCTATCAGATACAGCCGGTATGGCGTGCCGACCGCCCGCAGCGCGGACGCTATCGCGAGTTTTTCCAATGCGATGCCGACGTTATCGGCAGCGATTCGCTGATAAACGAAGTGGAGCTGATTCAGCTCGTAGAAGAGATTTTCCGGCGACTCGGAATAAAAGTAGAGGTGAAGCTCAACAATCGTAAGATATTGGCCGGCATTGCCCAGGCCATTGGCGCCGATGGCAGCCTTACGGATATTACCATCGCCATCGACAAACTTGATAAGATTGGCCAGGAAAAAGTTAACGAAGAGCTTGCGCAGAAAGGCCTTTCGGCAAACGCCATTGATAAGTTGCAGCCCATTTTGCTGATGCAGGGCAGCGACGAAGATAAGTTCGAATTGCTACACCGGACGCTGGCCGGGAGCACGATCGGAATTGTGGGCATTGCAGAGATGCAGGAGATTTTTGAAACCTTGCGTCATCTGGAGTTACGACATCTGGTGTCGCTCGATCTCACCTTAGCGCGTGGGCTTAACTACTACACCGGAGCCATCATTGAGGTGAAGGCTGCCGACGTACAAATCGGGAGTATATGTGGTGGCGGGCGCTACGACGACCTCACCGGAATTTTTGGCATGCCGGGCACGTCGGGGGTAGGCATTTCATTTGGCGCCGACCGCATCTATGACGTCATGCTTGAAAGCAACCTCTTCAGTGAATCGAGTCATAAATCCACGCAGGTGCTTTTTGCCAACTTTGGCAAAGCGGAAGAAAGATATTGCCTCACGTTGTTGCAGCAGGTGCGAGCGGCTGGCATCAGTGCTGAGCTTTATCCCGATTCCACCAAGATGAAAAAACAGATGACCTGGGCGGACAAAAAGGAAATTGCCTGGGTGGTGCTGGTCGGAAAGGAAGAAATGGAAAAGAACCAGCTTACGCTGAAAAATATGCGCTCCGGCGAGCAGATATCCTGCACGGTAGAACAAATGATTGATCGCGTGAAAGATGCTGACGCCGCAACAAAGGGGAATAAATGATGATCCAAACCGTTGATGAAATCATTATTAAAATCTAATTTCCTCCCCTCTAAAACCCACATTGATGACGCTCGCGCTCGTTGCCGGTATTGTTTTATTGGTTTTTTTGATTCGTGCCATTTTTGGTTTTGGCGATGCCCTTGCCGGCATGCCGTTGCTGGTGCTGCTCATTGGCGTGCATCAGGCGGCGCCACTCATGGCCATGCTTGCACTGGTGATGGCGGCAATGATTCTCATTAAAAATCTGAAAACGGTGCGATGGGATTTTTCGCTGCGGTTGATTTTACCCGCGTTTGCAGGCATTCCGGTTGGTTTGTATTATCTCACCCAGATTGATGAACGCATCATCAATGCAGTGCTGGCAGCATTTATCATTATTTTCTCGGCGGCACGCATGGTAAAAATTAGCAAACAAATAAATCCTCCCGGATTTGTAACGGCTGCCGTTGGTTTTGTGAGCGGCGTGCTTGGCGGTGCCTACAACACCAGCGGTCCGCCAGTGATCATGCTTTTGTCGGCCAAAGGAATGTCGCCACAGGCTTTTCGCTCCACCTTACAAAGTTTTTTCTTTAGCACCGGCGTAGCCATCGTGGCGGGACACCTATTGTGGGGAAATGTTACAATGGCCGTTTTCAACTACTTCTGGGTTGGCCTGCCAGCGGTGATTATCGCTTTTGTTGCGGGCGAGAAGCTCATTAATCGGTTTGATGCCAACCGGTTTTACCGGTGGGTGTATGTGCTGCTGATTCTCATTGGCATCGCGCTATTGGCCAAAGCGGTGGCTTGAGATAAGTTCCAATTTAGTTTCCAAAATAACAGAAACGATTAATACCAAAAAAACCCGCCACAAAGCAGGTTTTTTGATTTTATTAAAATAGCTTCAGTAAAAAGGGGGCGCTATTAATATCTGTAATGATCTGGTTTGTATGGTCCTTCAATTGGCACACCCAGATACTCGGATTGTTCTTTGGTAAGCTTCGTCAGCTTTACGCCAAGTTGTGCCAGGTGCAAACGTGCTACCTCTTCGTCGAGGTATTTGGGCAGACGATAAACACCGATTTCGTATTTGTCTTTGTTTTTCCACAAATCAATTTGCGCCAGCGTTTGGTTGGTAAATGAGTTGCTCATTACAAACGAAGGATGCCCGGTGGCACAGCCCAGATTTACCAGACGGCCTTCGGCAAGCAGATAGATGGAGTTGCCGTTTTCGAAGCGGTAACGATCTACCTGTGGTTTGATGGTGTCTTTGGTCACGGTGGGGTCGTTGTCGAGTCTTTCAACTTGTATCTCGTTATCGAAATGACCGATGTTGCAAACGATGGCTTCATCTTTCATTTGTTTGATGTGTTCCAGTGTAAGGACATCTTTGTTTCCGGTGGCGGTTACATAAATCTGTCCTTCTTTGAGCGCTTCTTCGATGGTGGTAACTTCAAATCCTTCCATGGCGGCTTGCAGCGCACAGATGGGATCTATTTCGGTAATGAGCACACGTGCACCATAAGCGCGCATCGATTTTGCGGAGCCTTTGCCCACGTCGCCATAACCCAGCACCACCACAACTTTCCCGGCAATCATCACGTCGGTGGCGCGTTTGATGCCATCGGCCAAAGATTCACGGCAGCCGTAAAGATTGTCGAATTTAGATTTCGTCACCGAGTCGTTCACGTTGATGGCCGGAACGAGCAACTCGCCACGGTCTTTCATCTGATACAAACGGTGCACGCCGGTGGTGGTTTCTTCCGATACACCTTTCCACTCTTTGGCAGCGCGGGTCCAACGTTTGGAGTCTTCCACATAGATTTGCTGCAGCAGACTTATGATTGCGCGCTCTTCGTTGTTCGTACCTGGCTTTTTGAGTAAGTCAGGGTTTTCTTCTATAGCTTTTCCTTTGTGGATGAGCAAAGTGGCGTCGCCGCCATCGTCCACGATAAGCTGTGGGCCGTGGCCGCCGGGGAATGAAAGCGCCTGGCTTGTACACCACCAATATTCCTCAAGGGTTTCACCTTTCCAGGCAAACACCGGAACACCAGTAGCAGCAATGGCTGCAGCAGCATGATCCTGCGTAGAGAAAATATTACAACTGGCCCAGCGCACATCAGCGCCAAGCTCTTTAAGGGTTTCGATGAGCACGGCAGTTTGGATGGTCATGTGCAGCGAACCGGTGATACGAACGTCACGTAGCGGTTTCTCCTTCGAGAATTTCTGTCGGATGGCCATCAGGCCGGGCATTTCTTTCTCGGCAATCTCTATCTCTTTCCTGCCCCAGTCGGCCAGTGAAATGTCTTTTACTTTGTATTTTAAACTTTCGTCAACAACTAAATTATTCATTCGTGATCTTCTTGAATTTATGATGTAAGAATTATTATTTCGTAGTAATGTCGCGGGTTTCCAGATGTTATTTACTAAAACCGACAACCTCAAAAACCTATTGAAAATATGCGGCCGCAAAAGTAACCCGAAAGCAGCGTTTTAACAAACGCACCCTATCCTTGTTCATTATTGCCATCGTTTACAAATCTTAACACATGTGCGGAAGATATTCGTTTGCCCCAGATCTAAAGATCATCAATGAGCATTATGATATTGTGGCTGATCCGGCTGACGTAACGACCAATTACAACGCGGCGCCCACACAACTGCTGCCTGTGATTACCAATGAAGCGCCTCGGCAACTGTCGCGGTTCAGGTGGGGGCTGGTGCCGTTCTGGGCCAAAGATGCTTCCATTGGCAACAGGCTTATCAATGCACGGGCTGAGTCGCTCGACACAAAACCTTCGTTTAGAAATGCTTTCAAAAACCGGCGGTGCCTGGTTCCTGCCGATGCTTTTTATGAATGGAAACATGCGGCAGGCGGAAAGCTGAAAATCCCATATCGCATCAGCATCAAAGACCAGCCGCTCTTCTCGATGGCCGGCATCTGGGAGCAATGGAAGGACCCGCAGGGCGAGCTGCTGAATTCTTTTTCGATCATTACTACTCGTGCCAATAAATTGGTGGCTGAGTTGCACAATCGTATGCCAGTGATCCTGCCGCCAGAAGCCGAACAGTTGTGGCTTTCTGATTTAAAACAAGATGACCTTCTTGACTTGCTCCAACCTTTCGATGCCGACGAAATGGAATCCTATCCCGTCTCCATGCTGCTTAACTCACCGCGCAACAACTCCAAAGAGCTGATTGCCCGCAGTGCCGACTTCCCACAAGATTTGTTTTCGGGATTAGAAAGTTAAAAAGACTTGGATGTGATTTTTCGTAGCCTGCCGATCACTAACCCCGGTCTTTAGGCCGGGGTTAAAAGCGAAGCCTTAGAAAATGTACCAGCGTTAATCAATTTTCTGCAACTCCTTGAGCGCTTTCTCGTCGAGTTTCCCTTCCCGTTTCAGTTGTTTTTCGAGCCGTTCCTTTTGCTTTTTCTCCTTGCGCTCTTCGCTGCCACCACGTATGGTGCTGTTGACGCCGCTGAGGGTTGCCTTTACCAGATAATTGAAAAATGACCGGGTAGTGTCTCTCCGGAAATATATCCCGCCATTGCGAAAGCTATAGAGCTTCGTCGGATTACTGCCACGAACCACAAAAGTGTTGGCGATAAATGAAATCAGCGATTCCTCAAAGCTGTCATCGCTAAGGGTTTCCTTGTTGATGAGGCGTATCTGCAGCTTGTCGTATCTAAAATGCATGTCACCTCTCGCCAGTTCGCCGTCGGCTGTAAAATGAAAATTTAGCAGCTCGTTATTACCTCTTCTTATTTTTACAAAAGCGATGTGCTCGAGCAGTGGGTTGAGCAGCGTAAGGTCAAAGCTGTCGATCACGCCGGTTGCACTCCAAAGATCGTTCTCAGCGTTGAGGTCGAAATCGAGGTTGAGTGATATTTTACCCTCGCTCATCAGCATTGCAGTAGCGGTAACGCGCATCAGCGAGTCGTGCATAATCTCCTCGGGCATGTTGGTGATGTTGCGAATGGTAACGTTGATGTCGTTCAAAAATATTATTCCTGGCTCGCGTGCCGGTGGCACATATTCGCGGTAGGTGAAACTGGAGTTATTAGCGATAAAATTATCTACCAATAGATTCATTTTCATGTCGTGCAATGCCGTAACGGGCATTTTTGGGAAATGATTTTCTGGCAGAGGAAATGACTTGTTGCGGTAGTCGTCGCCGGCTAATCCAGTAAGTTCTGCTTTTCCAATATGGATGGTGTTGTCGAAGATGATTTTGGTGATGTCAAAATCCGACAATTCCAATTTATCAAAAACCACATCCAATCGGTCGGTTTGTGCGCCCACTTTGACAGCAAAAAGCGTGTCGGGCAGGGTGGGCTGCAAATATCCTGAATCGACGGAAAGATGCTGCTGCTGGCTGGAGTAACTTATTACTCCCGCACCATATTTATAAAGACTGTCGGCAGATAATTCATGAAAATCCCACAGGGTGAGTTTCATATCGTCGGAGTACAGGAATTTGTTGCCAAAAGCGCGCGAAGCCGAATCGATCAGCAGTTTTGTAAGATCAAGATTTATTTTATTAAATGTAAAAGCTACACCTCCTTCACCCTGCGGGTTTCTGATTTTCAGTCGCGCGTCGTTAATATGGATGTTGCCGACGGCCACGCTGTTGAGATGCGCGCGAATGTGCTTGAAAAGCTGCAACGAATCGCGGCTCATTTTTGCAGATGTATCGCCAGGCGCAGGCAAGTCAATGTATAAATCAGGCTTTTCTATACGAATATTTTTGGCCTCAAAAGTCTTATTCACCATCAGGCCGAAATAGTTGAGACCGGAAATTTGAAGGCTTCCAAAATTAAGATCAGCATCGTTGTAAATCGAATAAATCAAGCTGCCAATTTGTAAAGATTGATCCGCGGTAGAAATCAACAGTTTGCTACCGATTAAGCGTTTATTCTCTTCGGTATAAATCCTGAAATCGCCATCTACCGCCAGATTTACATCGGCAGCATAGAAAAGATTGTTAATCCCTAATTGTGTTTGTGGTGTAATTATAAAATCCCTGATGGCCACGCGGGCATCGTTGATCTTTACGTCGCGGCTATTCATACTGTTGCCGCGAAATATCTCCATATCGGCATGCAAAACCTCCATGCTTTTTAGCTTTAGCGAACTAAAAACTGCGAGTATTGCTTTTTTAATAAATCTGGGCGAGAAGTCTTTAAAATTCCCTGGCTCTTGCTTCTGTCCCGAAGTTATCACCCGGATGTTGGGGTTGCTGATAATAGCTGAATCGGCTATGAGCTGTCGCAAATGGTAAAGATTCATAAGCTCCAAACCTTTGATGGTGGCGTCGCTCACATCAATCTGATAAACATTGTCGTAACGGATGTCCATCAGGGTTTTTGGGTAAAATGATATGTTCTGCGTGGTTAGCAGCGAATCGGCTGAAGAAAGATGCAAAGCGCCAAGCTTGAATAAATGAATGCTGTCGGGCATCACCACAGTCAGGTTTCTCATGTCGGCAACAATGGCGGCAGCGTCGAAGGGTTGCAAAGTATCGCTGATGCCGGGACGGAAGTCGTCGATGTTCAGGTCGAAAGACTTAGCAGTAACCATGTTGGCGGCCGCCGTACTTTCTTTGTATCGAAAGCTTCCTTTGTTGATACGGATTTTATGAATCAGAAAATCGATATAGGCTTTTCTGGTGGTATCGGGATTTGGTGCGCCCATGGGCTTTCCGAGGATTTCGAGCGACGGCTTTTCGATGATCAGAGAATCGGCAAAGAGGCCATCGCCACGATAAAGCGCCGGAAAGTCGGTGCCCATCAATCTTATATCATCGCCCGTAAGCAAAATCATCAGGGGTGAAAAGATGAGTGACGGCACTTTGTTGAGTGTGTCGAAAACCATTCCGGTGAGTTGCGCTTCTTTTTTCCGGGTGTCGAGGCTTGCACTTTGGGCTTGCAGTCGCTGATTTATACCAGGCAAGGTTATCAGCAATTGCTCAAGTTGTATA
>CAZTCX010000060.1:0-20185 GCA_964612515.1 uncultured Lentimicrobiaceae bacterium
GTTGATGTTTTTTGGTCGGACTTTTTGAACAAGAGTTTATGCATAAACTTGAAAGACTCGAGTGTTTGCTTCCACAAAACTTACAAGTGTATTGAGATTTCTCACTTCCTTCATACAAAGCGTGTTTGCTTCCTTCTGGATTTTTTGAGCAAGAGTTTATGGTCAAACTCGATACACTTGAATGTTTACTTCCGCACCATTTACAATAAAAATTAGCCATTTTAAATTTGTTTTTTGTTTGTGCTTACTCTAGTCGGTTTTCAGCTTTCCCCGTTTGTCTGCAAAATTAAATTATCGGTCGGTCATAACGTGTCGTTGTCGTGTCGGTTATGTTGCGGTCGGTTTTTAGTCTTGCTTGTAACATCTCTGTAAGCGTAATATTACGTTTATTTCTTCATTACGCTGTGCAAAAGATACACTTACACAGCCATTATGGGCGTGTATGTGTACCTTTTGCAAATTTAGCCGAAGTCGTTTAGAGGATATGATAATATTTCTCATTTCATTTTTGGATACGTCCGTGTAAATTTCCTGTGTGATTGAATTCTATTGTCCCAGTGATGGCTTTCCATTTAGTGCGTGTTCCCTCTCAAAGTTCTTGCTCACCATCGGTGTTTCACGGCGCGTGTCAATTGCCAATGTGATTACAGAGTTCTTCATTTGCTCAGTAGATTCAATTACCCTGCAAAAGTAAAGACTATTTCATTTGGATTAATTCTAAATTTGCTTGCATGGCGTAAGGCGCTAGACAAGTGATGCAAGGCGCAAAGCGCAGGATGCATGAAACCAACATTTCGTTATAAATTTCGAAGTCCGGACGAGGTAGAGCTTTTGTTAAATAAGCATTCTAGGAGCGACAGTCCGATAAACGTTACAGATAAGTTTTCGGCCGGAAGCTCCTTTAGCGTGAGCTCGCGATTTTGAAAACAATGTACAATTTCACACGCATCGGTAGGCGCGAAGTCCGAATGTTGTAGTTTTGCCCAAATTTTAAAAACAAAAGCATTGGAATCAAATATAGCAACGGAAGTGAGAAAGCAAAATATTGCCCTGGTGGCGCACGACCACATGAAGTCTGACCTGATGGCGTGGGTAAAATGGAACCACCTAAAGCTTTCGGGGCATCAACTGATTTGCACCGGAACCACAGGGCGGCTTCTAAAAGATGTCCTCGACCGTGAGTTGACAGCGGAGGAGGCAGAACAAACCACGATGATCCGGCTTAAGTCGGGCCCCCTGGGCGGCGACCAGCAACTTGGCGCCATGATCGCCGAGGGCGGCGTTGATATCCTTATATTTTTCTGGGATCCCATGGAGCAGCAGCCCCACGACGTAGATGTAAAAGCCCTGCTGCGCCTGGCCGTGCTGCACAATATCCCCACCGCGTCCAACCGTGCCAGCGCCGATTACCTGATTTCCTCACCGCTCTTTGGCAGCGACTACGAGCCCCTGCGCCGCGACTACCGCGAATACCTACAGCGCTCGATCAGGTAGTGTTGGTTGGCTAAACTTAAATAAAGATGAACCAATACGTTGTTTTATTTGAAATAAATGAGCAGGGTTTTTTAGCTGGATATTTAATCTGTTTTCAGCAGTAGCATCGCAAGATAGTTGTAGTCCTATAGATACTGAGGAAGTTGCAGCAGGTGAAGCGCAACGGGCTTTATTGATCCTTTAGCAACTTCCCGATGCAATGTTCCAGACTTGCGCGCCAGTGGGGGATGGTGATTCCGAAAGCTTGTTTTATTTTTTCTTTTGCCATCACGCTGTACATCGGGCGGGGTGCCGGTAGCGGATATTCGGAGGTGCGGATGGGTTTTATGTTACACTTAATGCCGGCCAGTGCATGGATTGCCACCGCAAAGTCGTACCAACTGGCCACGCCTTCGTTGGAATAATGAAATATTTCGGGCTGTGTGAGTTTATTAAATTCCGGGAGCAAGTGGAGCAGCGCTTCTGCCAGATCGCCGGCATAAGTTGGTGTGCCAATCTGATCCTACACCACGCCAAGTTCTTCTCGTTCTTTCCCCAGCCTTATCATAGATTTCATAAAGTTGCTGCCATATTCGGAGTAGAGCCAGGAGGTGCGCACCACCACGCTTTTCTTATTTAGCGAAAGCGCCTGCTGCTCACCGGCAAATTTGGAGTGCGCATAGGCGGAAATGGGTTTTGGCAACTGCTCTTCGCGGATAGGTTCGTGGCTGGTACCGTCGAAAACATAATCGGTGGAAACGTGAATAAATAATGCATTGGCTTCGGCAGCGGCGCATGCCAGATTGCCCACGGCTTTGGCATTGAGCATTTGCGCAACTTGTGGCTCGCTTTCGGCGCGATCCACCGCGTTGTATGCGGCACAATTAATAATGCAATGAATATCCTGCTGCTTCACCATTTGCTTTATAGCCTGCGCATCGGTGATGTCGAGTTCGTCGATATCCGTAAAGTGAAAATGATATTGCGGAAAGCTGCTGGCAATTTCTCTTATCGAATTTCCCAACTGTCCGTTGCCGCCGGTAACCAAAATGTTACGCATGAATGTTAGAGGTTTTTAGTATCAATATTTTTAAAATAATCGATGGTTTTTGTGAGTCCTTCGCGCAGCTCTATCACGGGTTTCCAGCCAAGCTCTTTGATGGCCAGCGAAATGTCGGGCTGACGTTGCAACGGGTCGTCACTGGGAAGTGGCTCATATACGATTTTTGATGCGCTTCCGGTGAGTTCGATTACCAGCGAAGCCAGTTGCTGGATGGTAAATTCGTGCGGATTGCCGGTGTTGACGGGACCGGTAAAACCTTTCGGAGAGTTCATCATGCGGATCATTGCCTCTATCAGGTCGTCCACATAGCAAAAGCTGCGCGTCTGGGAGCCGTCGCCATAGACCTTGAGGGGCTGGTTGGCCCGGGCGGCCTGCACGATAAAATTAGAAACCACGCGGCCATCGTTGGGATGCATGCGTGGGCCGTAGGTATTAAAGATGCGCTGTATTTTGATGTCGACACCATTTTGACGGTGGTAGTTTACCATGAGTGCTTCGGCACAACGCTTGCCCTCGTCGTAGCAGGCGCGGATGCCGATGGGATTCACGTGTCCCCAATAACTTTCCGTTTGTGGATGTTCTTCCGGGTCGCCGTAAACCTCGCTGGTAGAAGCCTGCAAGATCGTGGCGCGCGTGCGTTTGGCCAGCCCCAGCATATTGATGGCGCCCATCACGCTGGTCTTTATGGTTTTTATGGGATTGTACTGATAATGGATGGGGGAGGCGGGACAGGCCAGGTTATAAATCTGATCGACTTCGATAAAAAATGGCATCGTGACATCGTGGCGCACCAGCTCAAAAAAAGGATGCTTCAGCAGATGCACTACGTTTTCCTTTTGGCCGGTAAAATAGTTATCCAGACAGATTACTTCGTTGCCTTCTGCCAGCAGTCGTTCACACAGGTGCGACCCCAAGAATCCTGCACCGCCTGTCACCAATATTTTCTTTTTCATTTTATTAATTTTCTTTTTTGGTTGGATTTCCCAGTCCGATTCCGAAATATTCAAATCCCTGGTTACGTAGTTCAACGGCATCGAAAATATTCCGGCCATCGAAGATCAGCGGTTTGGTCATGAGTTTCTTCATCACCGGAAGATTTGGAAATCTAAACTCACGCCATTCCGTTACAAGCAGTAATGCGTCGGCATCTATGAGCGCTTCGTATTGGTCTTTGGCGTAGGTTATTTTATCGCCAATGCGACGCTCTGCTTCTTCCATTGCTACAGGGTCGTAGGCTATCACTTCAGCGCCGGCCTCTATCAGTTTATCGATGATTACCAGCGATGGAGCCTCACGCATGTCGTCGGTTTGTGGTTTGAATGACAATCCCCAGATGGCAATTTTTTTACCTTCGATCTGGCCATCGAAATAGCGCTGTAATTTTTCAAAAAGCACTGACTTCTGCAGGATGTTCACCTCTTCTACTGCTTTGAGCACGCGTAGGTTGTAGCCATTATTGTCTGCAGTTTTTATCAAAGCTTTCACATCTTTTGGGAAACATGATCCGCCATAACCTATTCCGGGATAGATAAATTTTTTGCCGATGCGCGAATCGCTGCCAATGCCTTTGCGCACCAGTTCGACGTTAGCGCCCATTATTTCGCACAAGTTGGCAATGTCGTTCATAAAGCTGATTTTGGTGGCCAGCATGGCGTTGGCGGCGTACTTTGTCATCTCTGCTGAAGGCACATCCATTACGATGATGGGATGGCCGTTGAGCGTAAAGGGCTTGTACAACCGGCTCAAAATTGCTTGCGCATTTTCTGATTCCACGCCAATCACAATGCGGTCGGGCTTGAGGAAGTCCTCGATGGCAGCACCCTCTTTGAGGAACTCCGGATTGGAGGCCACGTCGAAAGGAATCGTCACGCCTCGTTTGTCGAGCTCTTCGTTGATGGCTTGTTTCACCTTTGCAGCGGTGCCAACGGGAACGGTGCTCTTGGTGACGATGAGGATATAGTCGGTCATGTTTTTGCCAACCTCCCGCGCCACATCAAGCACGTGCTTCAGGTCAGCGCTGCCGTCTTCATCCGGAGGGGTGCCTACTGCCGAAAAGATTACATCCACGCCGTCGAGCATGCTGGCCAGTTCGGTCGAAAAATGCAAGCGGCCTTTTTCCACATTTCGGTGTACCAGGTCATCAAGGCCCGGCTCAAAGATTGGAATAACGCCTTTTTTAAGTCCTTCAATTTTTTGCTCATCAATGTCGATGCAGGTTACATCGATGCCTACCTCGGCAAAACACGCGCCCGTAACCAATCCCACGTAACCCGTTCCTACAATAGAGATTTTCATGTTTTTTTATTTTAAGATTTCAATGCTAATACATTTTACAAAGGCGGTAAAAGTAGTAAGAATGATTAAAACGGACAGCTTTGATGTGAAATGGATGACGAAAGACGAATTGTAATTTCAGTACTCCTGACCCAGCGTAAATCCAATGTCGTGAAATAAAAAATTCAGAACTGTAGATACTGCCAACAAATCTTCAACCTGAGTTGACTCAAATCATGGTTTCGGAAAATAAGGTAATAAGGTCGTTTAATTGTGGTGCTTATCGAAGCTACTAAGGTTATTAAGATGGAATAAGGTTTTCATTTCTTTTCTGAAACCCAAACTTCTTGAAAACCTTATCTCTTTCCCCAACCTTAGTACAGAGGCCATGTCCCAATATTTTACAACCTTATTACCTTATCATACGACATGAGTATTTACGATGAACTTGCGCTAAGCCATTGAATTACTGCTATCGGGTCAGGAGTTCTGAATTTACGAATTACGATTTACGAAGGACGACTACCGATTAACAATTAACGATTAACAATTAACGATTAACAATCAACGATTAACAATCAACGATTAACAATTAACGATTAACAATCAACGATTAACAATCAACGATTGGTGGAGATTGAACCGGAACAATGATGGGATCTATAGAAAAAATGCCAGTGCAAAAAACAACAGAGCGATCACTAAAATGATACCTCCGGCGATAAATACGTCGCGTAGCATTCGCTTTCGGATGGTTTTTTCGTACTGATCCATATCGCTTCTTCTTTAAAAATACAAGAAGGAAACAGCGGGCTGGCAAAGTAGTTTACCGACTGTTGTTAAGTTCACATCTTTTAAGAGCGTCCAGATATTTATCGACATAATCATCCAAAGTCTTCCGGCGATATTGCATCACAAAGCGGGGGTGCTCCAGCGGCACAATCTCTTCGAAGAGCTGTAGCTCGTCGTTGAGCCGGCTCAGGAATTTGTAATTTTTGTCGCCGCCAATACAAATCGCGCTGCGACGGCCGGCACCAAAAGTCAGTTGTTCGCGCAGCGTGCTATGGATAAAGGGAGTTACAAGTTCCCTAAGCGCTGGCTCGTCGTAATAGTTGATGTTTTTGCCACCATGTGTAAAACCCAACGGCGATGCTGCTGTGAAATAAAACTTGCTGTAAAAGTCTTTGGCGCCACCCATGGCATCTATCACCTGATAGATAAACTGTGAGCTAAGCTCATATTGTTTTTTGAAAGTATTGGGAATGCCGCATTTTGTTTCGAGATGAATGGGATCTGTAAATGCTATTCCCGTAATGCCGGCTCCAAAGCGTCCCGGATTGATGCCCAGCAAGAAAGTGCGCGGATTGTTGTCGTCGAAAAACTGTTTGTAGAACTGCGTCACCATTTGCATCACAGCCTGGTCGCGAAACGGATTCATCACAACTACTTCGCTGCCGGGAAGCTCCAGGTTTAGTTGTTGATGAAATCGGATGGCCTTGTCGGCAAATGTTTCCATAGGTCAGAAGTTTTTGTTGATGAATTAACCCTGTTTTTTTGATGTTTGTTGTTCGTTGTTTATCGTTTGTTGTTCTTTGTTAGTAATAAAGTTTGACAGTGCTAATCTGTGTAATGATGAAACATTAATAAGCGACTGACTATTATTTTTTAGACTCAAGGAGATGCACAGCCGGCGTTTGGACGAGGCTGCGGTGGCTGAGCTTGTCGAAGCCCTCGTCCATTTTATTTTTATAGGCTTTGCCTTTTGAAATCTAGAAGAAGTTAAAAGAAAGTAAGCAAAGTCCTTGTTCTCTGCGCCATGCATTCTGCTCTCAGCGACTCGCTATTTATAATCAATAAAAATTACGCTGTTTCATCCAGCTTGTCGAAAGGTGTTATATTTTTGTAACTCAACTTTTTAATGATGAAAAAGCACAACTTCCACCTGCGTCTTTATCACAACTTCGGAAAAGGCCTCTACGAATGCTGGATGTTCTGACGATCCCAGCTATTTCATGTCCATTTTTTATTCAAAAATTCACCAAAAAAATTATTTAAAAAAGGCAGGCCGACTTCATCGTTAGCCTGATGTTGCAAGATGGAAGGTATAATTTATGACATCAAACGCTTTGCGTTGCACGACGGTCCGGGCATCCGCACCACGGTATTCCTGAAAGGCTGCCCGCTGAACTGTTGGTGGTGCCACAACCCTGAAAGCCAACTGGCCGCGCCTGAAACGAACATGGTGGTCACTACTTTGGATGAGATCCGCCACCAGCGCCGGCACACGCTCGGCTACCGCACAACCACTGAGGCGGTGATGGAGATAATCGACAAAGAAGCCGTTTTTTATGATGAGTCGGGTGGGGGAGTTACCTTTAGTGGTGGCGAGCCTTTGATGCAGCCGGAGTTTCTAAAACAAATGCTCCGGAGCTGCAAAGATCACGGATATCACACGGCGGTAGATACCAGCGGACACGCTCCCTGGCAGCGGCTGGAAGATGTGATTCCTTTCACCGATCTTTTCCTCTACGATCTGAAGCACCACGATGAAGAGCTGCACCAGAAATACACCGGCGGTTCGTTGCGGCTTATCCTCGAAAATCTTAGCCAGCTCGCTGAAAAGCACGCAAACATTGTGATCCGAATTCCAGTGGTGCCGGGCATCAATGATAGCGAGGCCGACAATGAAGCTTTCGCTAAAATAATTTCCAACCTGAGCAACATCCGTCAGGTGCATCTTTTACCTTTTCACAACATGGCACAGCACAAGTACGAACGATGGGGAAAGGAAAACAAACTTCATGGCCTAGAAAATTTAAACAAAAAAGACCTTTTGCCAGCAATGGAGTTTTTCGTTGCAAAAGGTTTTGAAGTAACCATTGGCGGATAAAAGCGCCGGTACATTTTCATTTTTTTATTAATAAAAAACTACAAAAACGATGATAACAGATAGAATAGCAAAGCTAAGAGAAAAGAGCCTGCGGGCTATAAACCGGCTCACCGCTGAGCGGGCGTTGCTGGTAACGGATTTCTACCAGTCGGGAGCCGCACAGGGTGTTTCGGTGCCCGTGGCGCGTGCCCTTTGTTTCCGGTACATTATGGAGAACAAATCCCTCTATGTGGATGCTGACGAGCTTATCACCGGTGAGCGCGGTCCGGCGCCAAAGGCTACGCCCACCTATCCGGAGGTAAACCTGCACACGCTGCAAGACCTCGAAATCCTGCACACGCGGCCTAAAGTCTCATTTGTAAGCGACGAAGAAACCCGAAGAGCTTATCGCGATATCGTAATCCCTTACTGGAAAGGCAAAAGCAACCGCGAGAAGATCATGGCCAATATGGATCAGGCGTGGCTGGATGCTTATGGAGCGGGGATGTTCACGGAATTTCAGGAGCAGCGTGCGCCCGGACATACGGTGGCCGGCGATAAAATTTACCACAAAGGCATGCTCGACATCATCGCCGACATTGATGACGCCATTTCTAAACTCGACTTTTATAATGATCCGCAGGCGCTCGACAGGCGCGAAGAACTAAATGGTATGCGCATAGCCGCAGAAACTATCATCATGTATGCCGGGCGTTGTGCTGACAGGCTGGAGCTGCTGGCAGAGGAGCAGCCACTGCAGAAAAAGGAGCTGACCGAACTGGCTGAGATTTGCCGAATGGTTCCCGCGCATAAGCCGAAGACATTCCATCAGGCATTGCAATATTATTGGTTTGTGCATCTCGGTGTGATCACCGAACTCAATCCCTGGGACAGCTTCAACCCCGGACGCCTCGACCAGCATTTGTGGCCATTTTATAAAAAAGAAACCGACGCCGGCACGCTTACGCGCGAAAGAGCCGAAGAGCTGCTTCAGTCGTTTTGGATTAAGTTTAACAACCATCCGGCGCCGCCCAAAGTGGGCGTAACGGCACAGGAAAGCAACACCTACACCGACTTTACGCTCATCAATACCGGCGGCCTCACCAGTGGTGGCTCCGATGCTGTGAATGATTTGAGTTTCCTCATCCTCGACGTGATAGAAGAAATGCGGCTGCTCCAGCCTGGTTCCATGGTGCAGTTGAGCAAAAAAAATCCAGACCGCTTCATTCATCGTGCGCTGAAAATTAGCAAAACGGGATTTGGACAACCCTCCATTTTCAACACCGACGCCATCGTGCAAGAGCTGGTGCGCCAGGGCAAAAGCATCGAAGACGCCCGCAATGGTGGTGCCAGCGGATGCGTGGAGGCGGGAGCCTTTGGCACCGAAGCCTATATCCTTTCGGGATATTTCAACCTCACCAAAATGCTGGAGCTTGCGCTAAATAATGGTAAAGACCCGCGCACCGGCAAACAACTCGGGCCACAAACCGGTGAAGCTACTGACTTTGAAACCTTCGACGATCTGATGGCAGCATTTGAACAACAGGAAAATTATTTTGCTCGGATTAAGATAAAAGGCAACAACATCATCGAAAGCCTTTTTGCCCGCAACCTGCCGGTCCCCTTCCTCTCTCTGATCATCGACGACTGTGTGGCCAATGGCAAGGATTACAATGCTGGCGGCGCCCGCTACAACAGCACGTACATTCAGGGCGTGGGGCTGGGCAGCCTCACCGATAGCCTGGCGGCAATAAAATACCATGTGTTCGACAACCAGACCATTTCGATGAGCGGCATGGTGGATGCTTTGCGCAAAAACTTCACGGATTATGAAGAGCTGCGCTACAAACTGGTGTATGAAACGCCCAAATATGGCAATGACGACGACTATGCCGACGATCTCACCAAAGAGATTTTTGAGATTTTCTTTAAATCTGTCGATGGCCAGCCCAACATTCGGGGCGGCGTGCATCGCATCAACTTGCTGCCCACCACATGCCACATTTACTTCGGCAGCGTTATCGGCGCCATGCCCGACGGACGCAAAGCCGGTGTGCCGCTGAGTGAAGGCATTTCACCGGTGCAGGGCGCCGACAAGAACGGACCTACCGCAGTGCTGAAATCTGCGGCAAAAATTGATCATTTGCGAACCGGTGGAACCTTGCTCAATCAGAAGTTTACACCTTCGTTCTTCGACGACCCGGAAAGCATCCCAAGACTTGGCCAGCTCGTGCGGAGCTATTTCCGCCTCGACGGACATCACATCCAGTTTAATGTGGTTTCAGTGGAAACGCTTCGTCACGCGCAGAAACATCCGGAACAACACCGCGATCTCATCGTGCGCGTGGCAGGCTACAGCGATTACTTCAACGATTTGGGTGAAGATTTACAAAACGAAATCATCCATCGCACAGAACAGACTGGATGTTAATAGTCGCGACATCGTCGGGGCGTCCCTTGTCGGCGCCATTCCAGTCGGGCGCCCACAAGATGCGCCCCGACGGATATTTATCTTAATTTTGTAAAAAATTTGAAAATCGATTAAGAATCATTCATAAAAAAAACTAACATGAAAAAAATTATTTTCTCTTTCGTCTTGCTGCTTATCCTGTCATCAATGACTTTCGTCGTTGCGCAGGATTACGACAAGCTTACCGACAAACAACTCACCGAGCATCCTTACTGGATTGAAATGATGCAGGATGAGTCGGTAAATTTTTACACGGTTCAGCATGCTTTTGAAGTTTATTGGAAAGATCGTAAAATCACAAAAAGCTGTGGCTGGAAACCTTTTAAACGGTGGGAGTACATGATGAGTAGCCGGGTGAATCCCGATGGCAGTCGCCCATCTGCAGACCTTGTCTGGCAGGAATATCACAACTATCTTGACAAGAATCCGGAATCCAAATCCAATGCCGGCAACTGGGAAAACCTGGGGCCACACCTGATACCAAGCAAGGGCTACGAAGGACTTGGGCGCATCAATGCATTTGGGTTTCATCCTACCGATGCCAAGATAATCTATGTTGGAGCGCCTTCAGGTGGTTTCTGGATTAGCGACGACTATGGCGCTTCCTGGCGCACCACCACAGATCAGCTTCCTTCGCTCGGCGTTTCGTCCATTGCCACCGATTACGACGATCCATCGATTATTTACATCGGAACCGGCGACCGCGACGCAGGCGACGCTGCCGGTATCGGTGTGCTCAAATCATTCGATGGCGGCGAAAGCTGGGAGCTCTACAACAATGGAATGGGCAACACCATCGTGGGCCGCCTGGTGATGCATCCTGTTAATCCTTTGGTAATTTGGGCTGCAACCAGCAACGGTATTTTTAAAACTATAAATGGAGGCGAAAGCTGGATTAATAAAAAAGGTGGCAACTTTAAAGAACTTGTGATGAAACCCGATGATGCCGATATATTGTATGCTTCTAACGGTGGCAGCTTTTATCGCTCGGCTAATGGTGGCGAAAGTTGGGTGCAAATTAACTCTGGTCTTCCCAGCGGAAGCCGAAGCGTGATAGCTGTTTCGCCTGCCAACCCGCAACTTGTCTATTTCCTAATTACCACCAGCGATTCTTTTAAGGGTTTGTACAGATCGACAGACGCAGGATTGAACTTTACTGTAAGATCAACTTCACCTAATATTATGAGCTGGGGCTGTAATGGCGGTAGTGGTGGGCAAGCCTGGTACGACCTGGATGTAGCTGCCGACCCGGTAAATCCGGAGATATTATTTGCCGGCGGCGTCAACTGCTTCAAGTCGTCTGACGGTGGTGCCACCTGGCAAATCAGCTCGCACTGGTGGGGCGACTGCGGTGTGCCTGCTGTACATGCCGACCTGCACGTTCTCGAATATAATCCCGTTGACGGACGCCTTTATGCCGGCAACGATGGCGGCATCTACTGGACTGCCGACCAGGGAAGCTCCTGGCACGAGACCAGCGACGGATTGGCCATCAGCCAGGTGTACAAAATAGGTCAGAGCGCTACCGTTCGCGACAAAGTAATCAATGGCTATCAGGACAATGGCACCTCCACATACATTGGCACCGACAACTGGAGAACCAACCTGGGCGGCGACGGAATGGAGTGTGTGGTAGATCATCAAAATGCAAACTATAGCTATGGATCTTTGTACTATGGCGATATTTTTCGCATCATCAATAATAATGAGCAGGCCAAAATTGCTGGCAACGGCGTGGGAGGCATTAACGAAAGCGGCGCCTGGGTGACACCTTTCCTGCTTCACGAAGAGAATCCCCTGACGATGTTTGCCGGATTTAAAAATGTGTGGAGAGCGCCGAATGTTAAAACAGGCAATCCAACCTGGACGAAAATATCCAACAACCTGGGCGGCACCAACAACGTGCTGATGCGAGTGCTCGAACATTCACCTGCCGATGTCAATATTTTGTACGCTGCGCGCGAAGATAGGACGCTCTTCAGAAGCGACAATGTAAACGACGCTTCCCCACAATGGGTCAATCTTACCAGTACATTGCCCGCCAATGTTAGCATCAACGATCTGGAAGCCGATCCTTTTGATCCGGCAACGGTTTACATGTGCCAGGGCACGGGTGTTTACAAATCGACCGACAAAGGAGTGACCTGGCAAGACATTACCGGAAGTTTGCCGGGAGTATCCAAAAACGATATTGCGTTCTATCGCAACAGTCAGGAAGGACTTTATCTGGGTACTGATGCCGGCATCTATTATCGCGATGCTTTTATGAACGACTGGATTCGTTTTAATGATGGCTTTCCAGCCAGTGCCCGCGTCACCGAGTTGGAAATTTATTACGGTCTTTTCGACCCGACAGAAGATGTTATCCGCGCCGGCACCTATGGCCGTGGCTTGTGGAGTTCCGATATGTACCATGCTTTTCCTGTGGCCAACCTTGTTGCTGATCAAACCATTGTACCGCCAAATGCTGTGATACACTTTAAAGATATGTCGTCGGGGGTTCCTACACAATGGGAGTGGCTTTTCGAAGGCGGCACACCGGCCACCTCTTCCGCAAGAAATCCGGAGGTGACCTACGAAATCCCGGGAACTTTTGATGTTTCTCTGGTGGTTACCAACGAATTTGGAACCCACAGCGTAACCTTTGATAATTATATAGAAGTAGATGCCCTGCTGCTTCCGGTAGCCGGTTTTTCTGCTTCACGGACAGCCATCTGTGAGGGCGAGACGGTGTATTTTACCGATCTTTCACAAAATGCCCCCAGTAGCTGGGAATGGACTTTTGTACCGGCCAATGTGGTTTATTTAGAAAATACTACTGCCAACAGCGCCAATCCAGTGGTGCAGTTCCTGTCGTCAGTACCTTACACTGTAACGCTTAAGGCTACCAACACCGTCGGTTTCGATATTATTACCAAAGAAAATTACATCCAGTCCGGTGGTTATGCAACTCCTTTTGATGCCGACTTTAGCGAAGGCTTCAACAAGCAGAGTTGGAGTGTTGTTAATCCCGATAGCAAAATCACCTGGGATATCGCGCAGCCCACCTGGTCGCCGGGTGATGCGCCAGCAGCGTTTATGAACTTTTTTGGTTACAACCAAATGAACCAACGTGACCAACTGATCAGTCCGCCGCTTAATCTCACCTACATCAATGATCCTACACTGATGGTCGATTACGCCTACACCTACCGTATGTCATTGAAGGACTCCCTGGTTATCTATATTTCCGATGACTGTGGTGAAACCTGGAGCCGTGTATTTGGCGGCAGCGGCGACAATTTTGTAACTACGCCACCGCAAGACGAAAACTTCGATCCCACTGGCCCCGGGGAGTGGTGCGAGCTGATAACCGACACGGAATGCATCAGCATCGACATGAGCCAATATGCGGGCAAACAAAATGTGCAGGTGAAGTTTGAATCCTTGAATAAATTTGGTAACAACCTTTACCTGGCAAACATCCGGGTAACCTCGCCCACAGCAATTAAAGAAACCGCCGGTGCTGAAAAAATCTTCACTATTCATCCCAACCCTTTCGAAGGCAGCTTTGTGATAAGCGTAAAGGATGCAGGGAGCTACCAGATGACGATCCTCAATCGCTTGGGTCAGCAGGTGCTGTCGAAAACGCTCAGCGGCGCCACTTCTGTCGATCTTTCCGATCAGGCAAACGGGCTTTACTTTGTGAAAGTTACCGATGGTAGTAAGATTTGGATTGAGAAGGTTGTGATGCAATAATGATCTGATATGAGTTTGGAAAACAAAAAAGAGCTTCCCAAACGGAAGCTCTTTTTTTGGGTTTTTATTTTTTAGGAATAAACTTGACAAAAATGGAAAACACTTGCACCTGGCCGGGCAATGACCCGCTGATGAATGAATACCATGATAATGAATGGGGCGTGCCCGTGCACGACGACCGGAAACTTTTCGAGTTTCTGGTGTTGGATGCCTTTCAGGCCGGGCTGAGCTGGAAAACCATTCTTCATCGCCGCGAAGGATTCCGTCGGGCATTTCTCAATTTTGATGCAGAGAAGATCGCAGCATTTGGCGATGATGATTACAACCGTCTGATGCAGGATAAAGGCATTATTCGCAACCGGGCAAAAATCAGGGGAACCATTAAAAACGCACAAATGTTCCTCAAAGTTCGGCAAGAGTTTGGTTCCTTTGATTCCTATATCTGGCAGTTTACCAATGGAAAGACCATCATAAATCATTTCACAGAGCCAACACAAATCCCGGCCACAAGTCCCGAATCAGAGGCTATGTCCAGGGATATGAAAAAGCGTGGCTTTACTTTTTGCGGAAGCACTATCTGCTATGCCTTTATGCAAGCCGCTGGCATGGTTGACGACCATTTGGAGCGCTGCTTTCGGAAGGGTGGTTTGCGCATTTGGCGAAAGATGCTTTGATAAAAATCATCCACTTTCTAAAACTCGCTCAAACTCCCGCGTCAGCCGATTCCATAGCCCATGCGTTCACGCCTGGGTTTACGTGATATAATAACCCGACTAAACTGAGGGCATTTATGCCCTTTTCACAATTCCAAAGAAAAGCTGAAAGGGCGTAAACGCCCTCCAAGAGAGTGTTGTGTAATCGCTTCAAATCCCAGCCATGAATTGCTGGGCTTTGGAAACGGAGATGCGCGGGACAAAATGTGTATACACCGTAACTCTTGCAGGAGAAGGGGCGGGGATGAGGTCATGGAATTTGATTCTTCCATCCAAACAATTACATTGTATTTTTATTAAAATCTTACTCATCCCTCAGGCTGTCCACCGGGTTTCGGCGGGCGGCTTTGTAGGTTTGTAGACTCACGGTGAGCAGCACGCCCAGAAGCGTGAGAAGTCCCGCAATAGCAAAAACCCACCACTTAATCGTTGTTTGATAAGCGAAGTTTTGAAGCCATTTTTTAATTACAAAAAAAGCTATGGGACAGGCAACTACAAACGCAATAGCCACCCATTTTACAAAATCCTTATAGAAAAGCAGGATGATTTCAGAAACCCGGGCACCGTTGACTTTGCGGATGCCAATTTCTTTGGTGCGGTTGAGCGTCATCTGATAGGCCTGGCCAAGAATGCTCATAAAAGTGAGAATGATAGCGATGATGGCTGCTATGGCAATGGCCAGGCTCATCCGTTCATCGTTGCGGTACATGAGGTCGAACTGCTGATCGTAAAAGGTGTAATTCATTGGCTCGTCGGGCAGAAACAGCGTCCACACCTTTTCGAGTGCTTGCATTTGATTGCCAATATTTCCCGGTCGCAGCCGGATGGTGGCATAGTAAAGGTTGGCATAATCGTTATTCTTTGACGAAAGCAACGCCACCGGTTTTATTTTCTGATGCAACGATTCGATAAAGAAATTATCGGTCACCCCAATTACCTCGTATCCGCCATCCCGTCCCTGATATAGACGTTTATTCTCCAAATCTTCCCATTCATATTGCTCGAAAGCTTCCTGATTGATAATGCAAACGGTGCCTGGCTCTCCGGTTCGAAAGTTACGCCCGGCTTTTAATGGAATCTCCAGTGTTTGCAAAAAATTATCATCCACATACATGCTTTCCAGATAAACCGTTTTATTGGGAGTTTCGTCGCCCAGGCTTAGATGAATGTTACCCGGCACACCACTACTCAATGTAAAAGTTTCAACGTCAGATAATTGATTCAATTTCTGCCTTAGCACCGATTGTTTGTTAAAATTATACGGGAAATTTAAGCGTACCAGATTTTCTTTTTCAAAGCCCAGATCGGCATGTTTTACAAAGTTGATTTGTTTGTAGAGTGAAATCGTAGAAATAATCAAGGCGATAGAAATAGTGAATTGCAGCGCGGTCATAATATTCCGCCCGCTTTGCCGGATGGCCGGTAGTCGTGAACCCGAAAGCACATTTACCGATTTGAAGCGGCTGAGCATAAACACCGGAAAAGCGCTTACAATGAGGATGATAAGCAGGAGTGCCAACAGCATCAGCAGCAAAAACGCAGGCGTGGTGAGCAGCGCAACATCCAACCGATAATTCAATAAATAACTGGCTGTGGGCAGCATCAACTGAAACAAGCCCAAAGCAATTATTACCGATATCAAAATACTTATCGAAACCTCCACAACGGCGTGCGTAAGTAAATGGCCGAACTGTGCTCCGTGAATTTTTTTGATGCTGATAATTTTTAGCCGTGCGTATTGCATGGCGATATAAAAATTGACAAAGTTTATGATGGAAAGCAGAAGTACCAATGCTCCCAGACCTGCGAACACCCAAAGCAAACTGCGATTTCCGGTCATTATTGAACTGTCGTCAAAAGGTAGCCCGAGATAAATTTCATCCAGGTTTTGCCAACTCAGCGATTTAATTTCATAATTTCCGGAAGACACAATGT
Source organism: uncultured Lentimicrobiaceae bacterium (assembly GCA_964612515.1). Classification (GTDB taxonomy): domain Bacteria; phylum Bacteroidota; class Bacteroidia; order Bacteroidales; family 4484-276; genus SABY01. The sequence goes on from CAZTCX010000060.1 coordinate 16,536, forward strand.
TGTCCAGGTTTTGCTGAAAAGCGTTGAAGTCAGTATTGTGCTTTAGCAATAAAAAGTGATTGGCGGGGCTCCAACACTTACCGTTATTGCAGCTTTGGCTAAAGCGAAATTCTTCGTTTTCAGCATTCACGAAAATATCGGCTCTAATGCTTGAGTTTTTTGGAAAATCATCTACCACAGCACTTATCTCACCCGTCATATCATCATTTAGTATGGTAATGGGTTTCCCCAATGGATTTTCATTCTGAAAAAGCGCACGGGCCAGCGATTGTGTAATTACAATGGATCGCAAACCCGGGAAAAGTTTATCGCTGTTGGCTCGGATAACTGCATGAGGGAAAATCTTAAAAAAGTCGTCGGTAGTAGAAATAATTCCCTGTGAGAGCGAAAACTGCCGGTTGGCTTTTACAGAAATATCAAAGCCATTGGTAAGCTCAATGGTGCAGGCCTGTTCCACTTCGGGAAAATTGTTTTTAAATTCCTCGCTCATCTTCATGTCGAGGCTGCTCTGGTTATCCTTAAAATCCACAACCCTAACAATGCGCTCGTGCGTGGGCACCCAGGTATCCATGGTGGTTTCGCCGTAAATGAACAAACCAATGACGAGGCACACGGCAAAGCCAACGGAAAATCCCAAAATACTCAAGATGGAATAGAGCTTATTACGCTGCAGAATATTTAAAGCAAGTTTGATATGATGTAAAAGCATGGGTTTTAATGGGTTTATGTTGTTAATAAAATCTTATTCATCCCTCAAACTATCCACTGGGTTTTGGTTGGCCGCACCAATGGTTTTAAACAAAATTGCCAGAGTGGCGATAGTCAGGGCAATCAGGCCGCCCAAAAGAAAATACAACGGCGAGAGGGAGACTTTGTTGACGAAGTTCGTCAGCACCTCCCGCATGGCGATAAAAGCCACCAGGAAAGCGGGAATCATGGCGATTACGACCCAGATCAGAATATCAGCCATCAATTTTCCAACTATCTGAAGCGTGGTGCTTCCGTGTACTTTCCTGATGCCAATCTCTTTGGTGCGCCGCTCAACATTATAGCCCGAAAGTGCAAACATGCCGATAAAGCTCAATAATATCGCCAGCAGTGTGCCGCTCAAAACCATGTTGAAAAACCTCTCTTCAACAGCATATTTCCCGGCAAAACGATCGCTCAGCGAAAAGCTGCTGAATTGATAATCGGGCAGGAAATCATGAAATACTTTTGCCACGGCTTCGCGACGTTCTTTGGTAAATTCGCCTGATATTTTGATATAAAAAACATTGGTCTGATCTGAATAAGCAGTCAGGCAAAGGGGTTCGATTTTTTGTCCGGCATTTTCGTTGTAATAAAAATCCTCGACCACGCCAATGATTTTCAGCGGTTCCTCGTCGTGCATGATTAGCGACTGTCCCATGGGATCGTCAAGTCCCAGCATTTTCACGGCAGTTTGGTTGAGGATGATGGCCGATTTATCTTCAGGCGTATCCCTGAAGAAGCGTCCGGCGGCCAACTGCAATTCCATCACTTCGCAAAAGCCTGCCTGCACACGATACTGGTTGATACTCTTACCTTTCTCCTCCGATTGCCCGAAGAGATAAACGCTTTGTCCGCTCACGCCGCCACCCATGAAATGGCTTCCCGATCCCACTTTTTTCACGAAAGTGAGTTTACGCAGCTCCTGCTTGATGGCTTCGGCTTTGCTTTCTGTTTCCACATTAAAATTGCTGATGCCCACCACTTGTTCCGGATTGAAACCCAATGGAATATTTTTCATGTAAGCTATCTGTGCATAAAGAATTACCAGGCCTACAATTAATAAAATGCTGATAAAAAACTGCACCACCACCGATGACACCGACAACCATTTTTTGCGGCGTACCGATTTTATGCCACCGTGCACCGCATCGATCAGCGGCAGGCGGGAGAGGAAATGTGCCGGGTAGCTGCCTGCCAGAAAAATCAGCAACGCCAGAAAGCCAACCATAATCGCAATATTTAGCGGCGAAATAATATCCCGTAAACTCAGATCAACCCACATCAGTTTGGAGAAATATGAGATGCCGGCCTGGGCAAGCAGCAAGGCTAGCGCAAAAGCCGGCAGAATTATTAGTGCGGTTTCGAGATAAAACATACGACGCAGACTGGCTGGCGTAGCGCCATAAGATTTGCGAATACCAATTTCCAGAAGCCGTTTTTCGCCCTGGAAAATGTACAGATTTATAAAGTTGATGATGGCAATGAGCAAAATGAAAGCAGCCAGCGAAGCCACCAGTATGATCTGGCTCACGCTGCCCTTCGGTGACAGGTCAAAGTCGGCGCGGGTATGCAGATGCAGAGTGCTTAATGGCTCGATGCCCGAACGCACGGTGGTATTTTCACTATTAAAAATTTCAGAAACGATTTTATTATTGCGTTCGGCAATTTTCTTTCCGACAGCCTCGGGGTCGCTGTTTTCGGCCAACAGGTAGTAAGTATAGACTTCGAGACCACCCAGGGTATTTTCCGGATCGAGCGTTTTCATGCTGGCCAGCGCGCCAAATTGGAAATGGGTAGTTTTTGCCAAATCGGCCATAACACCCGTTATCTGATAATCTTCGCCTCTGATGCTGATGATTTCCCCAATGCAAGGTTTATCGCCAAAAATATTTTGTGCAACCGACTGTGCCAAAACCATTTGATGGGTTCCCTGTAAGGCTTGTTCTTTTTCACCTTGCATCAGATCAAGTCCAAAAACATCAAAAAATTCGGGATCGACGTAAAGCACATTATTAATGGTGAATTGAGCCTCGCCTTTTGAGAGTATAATTTGCCATTCACGATAAATCTGGCAGGTCTTTTCTATTTCAGGAATTTCCGCAGGGATTTCGGTGTAAGCTCTGCGGGAGCATATCGGGTAGGTTTGCGTGGCGTTGTCCTCGATAATGGTGTTGTAAAGTCGGTAAACCTGTGCTCTCGTCGGAAAACCTCGGTCGAAGCTGGTTTCGTGAACGACATAAATCATCAGCAATAAAAACGCCGCCAGCCCGATGGCAAGCCCCGGCAGGTTGACAAACAGCAGCATCGGACTGCGTTTAAAGCTTTTAAGGATTTTGATTATTCTGGTCATTATTTTTGTATTTGATAATCGTTCATTGTTATTCGTTAATCGTTGTTTGTTAATCGTCAATCGTCATTCTAAATTGATGTCGCTTCTTAAGGAATTGTATCAAGGTTTTTTAGGTTTTTAGCCCCAACGGGGCGTCATCATTAGCCCGCGGCATAGCCGTGGGTTTACGAAATGCCCGCACCATCAAAGCCCCATCGGGGCGACATCCATTATTGTTTTCAATCACATTCATTACGTTCGTCATATTCACCATCATTATTTTCAAGGAAACGTCTTAATTTCCGGGCGCTCCGCGCCCGGCTGATGGTGTCGCCCCGTTGGGGCTTTAATTCAAAATTCAATTTCTTCTTTTGTCAATCGTCAATCGTCATTTGAGACGCACGGCCGTGCGTCTTTACATGCCGAAATCATTTTAATTTATCGAACATTATTCGTCATTCGTCCTTCGGCTGGCTACTGCTTTTTCCATAATTACCTCCCCGTCGAACAGGTTTATTATTCGGTGTGCATAGCTGGCATCGCGGTCGGAGTGGGTAACCATGATGATGGT
>CAZTCX010000061.1:0-5330 GCA_964612515.1 uncultured Lentimicrobiaceae bacterium
ATTAACACCATGACTTTAGGGCTATGAAAACGGTTTTGTCATATCGTTATGTGGACTAAATTTTCTTGGTCTGGGGACTCAGAATGACAATGCATTAGGGTTTTTGGGAGGATAAAGTCGGCGGCGAAGCCGCCGACTTTATCCTCCCTCCTCCAATCAATCGCAAACCATTGTCTTTCTGAGCGCAGCGAAGAATCTATTATTTTTAACCGGACACCAAATACTAAAAAATTCGAAATGAGCTTCACAATTTACAAATCTTCGGCGGGATCAGGCAAGACCTACACGCTGGTAAAAGAATACCTGAATCTGGTGATGCAACACCCGGAGGATTACCGCCATGTGCTGGCCATCACCTTCACCAACAAAGCCGCCGCAGAGATGAAAGACCGCATCTTGCATTACCTGGCGCTGATGGCTTACGGCGCTGCCAATAAAAGCGATGAAGGGTTATTGGTAGGATTGACGAAGCATTACTGCGAATTAATTCAGGGAGATGCGGCGACAGTGCAGGCGCGGGCACAACTGGTGTTGGGCAACATTCTGCACGACTATTCCAACTTTGCCATCGGCACCATCGACAGCTTCGTGCAGAGCATCGTGCGGAGTTTTGCGCGCGAACTGAAACTGCCAGCCATTTTTGAGGTGGAACTTAGTGCCGAAAATCTCCTGCACAAAAGCATCGACGCGCTGCTGAGCAAAGCAGGCGTGGAGCCGGAGCTTACCACATTGTTGGTAAGTTTTATAAAAACAAAAATGGAGGATGAGAAAAGCTGGAATATCGAAAATGAGATTTTTAAATTTGGTAAAATCATGCTGCGCGAAGACAGCCAACTGGCAGCCGAAAAGCTACAACACCTCTCCATCAGCGACTTCACACAAATCAGGCAGCAGTTGGCCAAACATTGCGCAAGCATAGAAACAAAAATAAAAGCCCCGGCAGCAGATGCAATGAAATTGCTTTCGCAAAATGGCATCACAAAAGAGATGATGTACCAGAGTGGTAATGGCGTGTATTCATATTTTAAACGAATTGCTGATGGTGATTTTAGCAAGCCAGAACCCAATAAAAATATTCAGAAGATGCTGGAAATTCAGAAGTGGCAATCTGGTAGTTGCCCTCCCAACAAAAGTGAGATCATAAACAATCTACAACCCGAACTGGAACGCTTGCTCCATCTAACTTCTGAAACCATTCAGAATGAATTGCCACATTATAATTTGTACCAGCTCGTCCTTGCCCATATTTATGAAATGGCGCTGCTGAATGAAATCGAAAAGGTGATGCAGGATTTTCGTGACAACGAGAACATCGTCCATATCTCCGAGTTCAACAAGCGCATCGCCACCATCGTGCAGCGAGAGCCGGTGCCATTTATCTATGAGCGCATCGGCGAAAAATATCGCCACTTTCTCATCGACGAATTTCAGGACACGTCGGTACTGCAGTGGCACAACATGCTACCACTTCTCGAAAATTCGCTGGCAAGTAATTATTTCAATATGATCGTGGGCGATGGCAAACAAGCCATTTACCGTTTCCGGAATGGCGATGTTGAGCAGTTTGCCGCACTGCCCGGATTAATCCATCACGACGGCGATCCGATCATGTTGCAACGCGAACAACTGCTGAAGCATCATTGCCGTGAATTGGAACTGGACACCAACTACCGCTCTTATCGCGAAGTTGTAGAGTTTAACAACGACTTCTTTGAATTTGCTAGAAAGTTGATACCCGAAAATCTGCAAACCATCTACGATTGCACTCCACAAAAGGTGGACGAAAAGAAAACCGGTGGCACTGTGGATATTCATTTTTTAAAATTTGAAACTACCGACAAAGAAGAAAAGCAAGTGCAATGGATGGCTGCCATTATGGAGCAGGTGCAACGACAATTGGCAAAGTTTCAGCCCGGACAAATAGCAATCCTCACCCGAAAAAACAGCCAGGCAAGCGATATTGCGCAGCATCTCACCTACCACGGCATCAGTGTGGTGACGAGCGAAGCGCTGCTGCTCACCTCAAGCCCGGAAGTGAGTTTTATCATTGCGTTGCTTCGGTTTATTAATGACAAAACCAACAAGATCAACATCGGCGAAATGCTGGCTTTTCTCTTTAGCCGCAATCCAGAAAAGATTGCGGGTTTTGATCAGCTTTTGAATTTGAGTTTTGATATTAACACCAAAAATCCGGATGGCCTTTCATTGTCGGCATTGCTGCAAAAAGTTTTCAATTATGAAGCCGACTTTATCAAACTAGCCAGCCTAAGCCTGACCGACCTGGTACACGAAGCTATCCGTGTTTTTGATTTGTCGGAAGGTGGTCGCAACGACTTCGTCCGGTTTTTTATCGATATCGTCATCAAATATACAGCAACCAATCCCGAAGGCATCCCCGACTTTTTGCGCTTTTGGGAGGAGGAATGCCAGGACAAATCCATCGTGGTGCCAGAAACCTTGCAGGCTGTAACTGTGATGACCATTCACAAAGCAAAGGGTTTGCAGTTTCCGGTAGTGATATTTCCCTACGCCGACATCCAATCCAAGAATTTCGGCGAGTTTCTTTGGATTGATCCAAAGTTACAGCAGGACGCGCCGTTGCCGATGGCACTGGTAAAGACGGGTAATTTATTAAAAGAAAGCAGCCAATCTGAGATCAATGAAGCCGAAATCGGCAAGTCGAAGCTCGACGCGCTCAATGTGCTTTATGTTGCCATGACGCGCCCGGTGGAGCAGCTTGTGGTAATGATGGATAGCAAGGCCAAGGAGGACGGCACATGGACTGTTTCAGATAAACTTTTGGACGGTGCCGATATTTTTTATCAATATCTCGAATCAAAAGGGCTTTGGGAGGCAGAAAAGTTGGAATACCATTTTGGTGCAGATATTTCTGAAGATTTTAAAAAAGAAGAAAATACGTCGGAGCACGATAAAAAAACTGCCGAACCATTGCACGCAGGACGCTGGCGCGAAAAGCTGAGCATCCGTTACCGGGCGCCTGAATTTTGGGAAGGCGCTGCTCCTGATCGGCGTCGCGACCGCGGCATTATGATGCACCACCTCTTGTCACAGATCAACACTTCCGCCGATATCGAGAGTGCAATTAATCGTGCAGCCATGCAGGGTTTGTTGGCGGCTGCCGAAAAAGAGGCTGTTGCCAAAGATTTGGTAATGCTTGTGAGCCATTCCACACTGGCGCCCTTCTTCGCTCCCGGCGTAGAGGTGATGACCGAACGCGATATCCTTCTGCCCAACGGCAATATGTTGCGCCCGGACCGCGTGGTGAAACTCACAACCGGCGCCGCAGTGATCGATTACAAAACCGGCAAGGAAAACCCGATACACCACCAGCAAATGGAAACATACTCCGCAGCACTCCAAGCCATGGGAATGACCGACGTGGAGCGCTATCTTATATATCTGCCGTCGGATGAGCATGCTGATTTGAAAATTGAGAAAGTTTTGTAAAGTGGTCAAAGCATCAAACTCCTACGCTACCCCTCAATCCCCTAAAGGGGAAGCCAACCCGCACCCTCACGCTCGTGCGGTGGCAGCTCCCCCTTTAGGGGGCCAGGGGGTGTGCGATGGATATCTTTCATTTTTGAATACAATCGTCTAAACAATTAAAAAACATTCTTAAAAATGGATTTCGAAAACCGTCATGTACGGCTTATCGCCGAAGAGTTGGGAATTACCGAAAATCAGGTGAAGAGCACGCTGCTGCTTTTTGCCCAGGGCGACACCATTCCCTTTGTGGCACGTTACCGCAAAGAAGCCACCGGTGGCCTCGACGAGGTGCAGCTTGCCGCCATCCGCGACCGCAAAAATAAACTCGACGAGATCGACAAACGACGGGCAAGCATCCTCGGCACACTAACCGAAAACGATCTGCTCACCGACGAACTGTGCCAACAACTCGAAGAGGCGGAGTCGCTGGCCGAGCTCGAAGACATTTATCTGCCTTATCGCCCCAAGCGCCGCACACGTGCTATGATAGCGCGGGAACGTGGATTGGAGCCGCTCGCCAAAATCGTCATGGCGCAAAACGCCGGCGATGTGGTGGCTGTAGCCAAAAAATTTGTCGATGCCACCAAAGATGTTCCTACCACCGACGACGCTCTGCGTGGTGCACGCGACATCATCGCCGAATGGACCAACGAGAACGCCGGAGTGCGCCAGCGGCTGCGGCGACTATTTGCCACGCAGGCCACCATAAGCTCCAGAGTGATCAAAGACAAAGAGGAGTTTGCTGGCAATTACAGCAACTATTTCGAATTTTCGGAATCGCTGCACCGCGCCCCATCGCACAGGGTGCTGGCCATGTTTCGGGGCGAAAACGAAGGTTTGCTGCGTGTGGAGGTAGCTCCGCCGGAAGAGATTGCAGTTCAGATTTTGGAAAAACGGCTTATCAAAAACTCTTCAGAAGCTGCCGCCCAGGTGCAGCTTGCGCTAAAAGATTCTTACAAGCGACTTTTGCAACCTTCGCTGGAAACGGAATATCGCAATCAGGCCAAAGAACGCGCCGACCGTGAAGCCATCCGCGTTTTTGCCGACAATGTGCGGCAGTTGCTGATGGCGCCACCACTGGGACAAAAAAATGTGCTGGCCATCGATCCGGGATTCCGCTCCGGCTGCAAACTCGTTTGCCTCGACGCTCAGGGAAAATTGCTGCACAACGAGACCATCTATCCCCATCCGCCACAAAGTGAGGTGAAGCAATCCATCAACAAAATCGAACAACTGGTGGGCGCTTATAAGATTGATGCCATCGCCATCGGCAACGGTACCGCCGGACGCGAAACCGAGCGGATGGTGAAATATCTGCGCTTCAACCGCGATGTGATTGCTGTGATGGTCAACGAAAGCGGCGCGTCAGTTTATTCGGCATCGTCGGTTGCACGCGAAGAGTTCCCCGATTATGACGTCACGGTTCGTGGCGCTGTTTCCATCGGGCGCCGGCTGATGGACCCGCTGGCCGAGCTCGTCAAAATCGACCCGCGCTCCATTGGCGTGGGGCAGTACCAGCACGACGTAAACCAGACGCTGCTTGGCGAAAGCCTGCAGGATACGGTGGCAAGTTGTGTGAATGCCGTTGGTGTTGAGGTTAACACCGCCAGTCCGCAACTGCTGGCCAACGTGGCGGGAATCGGTCCGGCGCTGGCACAAAACATCATCGAACATCGCAACGAAAATGGCGCCTTTGCTTCACGCGAAAGCCTCAAAAATGTCAAGCGCTTTGGGCCAAAAGCCTTTGAACAGGCAGCGGGATTTCTGCGCATCCGCGAAAGCGAAAACCCGCTCGACCGCAGCGCCGTGCATCCCGAGAGCTA
>CAZTCX010000061.1:5430-19981 GCA_964612515.1 uncultured Lentimicrobiaceae bacterium
GCATCCGCGAAAGCGAAAACCCGCTCGACCGCAGCGCCGTGCATCCCGAGAGCTATACTATTGTTACTAAAATGGCGAAAAAACTAAAGGTCACCATCGCTGCGCTGATGCAGGATGAGGCGCTGCGAAAGCAGATAGATATTCATGAGTTTATCACCGAAAGTGCAGGACTTCCTACTTTGCAGGACATCATGGAGGAGCTGGCCAAACCCGGCCGCGACCCGCGCGAGAAATTCGGCGTATTTCAGTTTACCGAAGGCGTCAATTCGCTCAACGACCTGAAGCCCGGCATGGTGCTCAACGGACTTGTGACCAACATCACGGCATTTGGCGCCTTTGTGGATGTAGGAGTGCATCAGGACGGGCTGGTGCACAAAAGCAAAATCGCCGACACCTTCGTCCGCGACCCCGCCGACCACGTGCGCCTCAACCAGCGCGTAAAAGTAAAAGTAGAAAGCGTGGACAAAGCCCGCAAGCGCATCCAGTTTACAATGGCCGGCGTGGAGCAGCCTAAGTATGCGTGGTGAGGCTTCGACAAGCTCAGCCACCGGGCTTCGACAAGCTCAGCCACCGGGCTTCGACTACGCTCAACCACCGGGCTTCGACTACGCTCAACCACCGGGTTTCGACTACGCTCAACCACCGGGTCATTTAATATAAGGCGGGAGTAAATGATGATTGAACAGATTTTTAAAAATATTGACGACTTTTACAAAGTAATATTAACTCAATTTCGGAACTGATATGAGCAAAGAAATAAGCATCTCGCAGAAGCAAATTGAGAATCAGATTTTCACGCTTCGGGGTCTTCAGATCATGATTGACCGCGATTTAGCAGAAATGTATCAGGTTGAAACAAAAGTGTTAAATCAAGCAGTTAAACGAAATATGGGAAGGTTTCCCATGGAATTTCGTTTTCAATTATCTGATAATGAAAAAAATGAACTGGTCACAAATTGTGACCGGTTTGAAGTGCTGAAACATAGTTCAACTAATCCGTATGCTTTTACCGAACAAGGAGTGGCTATGCTTTCGGCAGTCTTACGCAGCGAAACGGCTATAAAAGTCAGTGTTCAAATTATGCAAGCCTTTGTAGAAATGAGAAAACTTATTGCCAACCATAGCGGGCTTTTACAAAGAATGGAGGGCATTGAGAAAAAACAACTCCAAACCGACCAAAAGTTTGAGCAAGTTTTTAAAGCGCTGGAGAGCAAAGATGTAATCCCAAATCAAGGAGTATTTTTCGATGGGCAGGTGTTTGATGCCTACGAGCTGGCTTCCAAAATTATCCGCACTGCCCAGCAAAATATAATATTGATAGATAATTTCATCAATGAAAGCACACTCACGCATTTATCCAAAAAGGGAAAGGGCGTGCGGGTTCTCTTGCTTACCAAAACCATTAGCAAACAAATTAGCCTCGACATACAAAAAGCCAATGAACAGTATGGTAATTTTGAAGTAAAGTCTTTTACCCAAAGCCACGACCGTTTTCTAATTATCGACCAAACCGAAGTGTATCATCTCGGGGCTTCGCTCAAAGATTTGGGCAAAAAGTGGTTTGCTTTTTCCAAAATCGATAAAAGATCAGTGGAGCGTATTATGAACGAAATTTCGGAGATGATATGAATTTCGGCAAGCTCAGTTACCATAATCGACAAGGTTGGTAATTAAATAAGTTGATAGTAGTTTGCGAGATAAAGCCTCCATGCCTAATGACAAATTCTCAGTAAACGATATCCGATGAAAAATCCCAATCTCAAAATAACAGCGCTGCTGGTTGCATTCACAGCCTTGTTTAGCTGCAATGAAACACCTCCCGACATTAGTCCAAACGCGGTTGTGCCTTCAGAGAAATTAATAGCCTATCAGCAAATGGAGCTGATTGGGTTTATTCATTTTTCTATCAACACATTTACGGATAAAGAATGGGGATTTGGCGATGAGAGCCCTGAACTATTCAATCCGAGTGAGTTGAATGTGGAGCAATGGGTAGAAACGGCAAAGGCGGCAGGGATGAAAGAGTTGATACTTACCGCAAAGCATCACGACGGATTTTGCCTGTGGCCCAGCCGATACACCGAGCACAGCATCAAAAACAGTCCGTACAAAGGCGGCAAGGGAGATATTGTAGCGGAATTTGCTGACGCCTGTCGGAAACATGGCCTAAAAGTGGGGCTGTACCTGTCGCCCTGGGATCGGAATTCGAAAGATTATGGCCATCCGGAATATCTCGAATATTATCGAAATCAGCTTCGGGAGCTGCTCACGCAATATGGCGAGATCAATGAGATTTGGTTTGATGGTGCAAATGGCGGCGATGGTTATTATGGGGGTGCAAACGAAACCCGTAAAATTGATAGTGAAACCTATTATAACTGGCCGGAGATTTTTTCGTTCGTAAAAGAGTTGCAGCCCGACATAAAAATATTTTCTGATGCAGGCCCTGACGTACATTGGATTGGCAACGAAAAAGGGTTTGCGGGTTCTACCTTCTGGTCGACAATAAACCGGGATAGCGTGGCGGTTGGAACCTCAAAAACCAGTTATCTGAATACGGGTGATCCGATGGGGAAAGATTGGGTAGTGGGGCAATGCGATGTCTCCATACGACCCGGCTGGTTCTATCATCAGGCACAGGACAGTTTGGTGAAATCGCCACAGGAATTGATCGACATTTACTATAAGTCCGTCGGGAGAAATGCTGTGTTGCTGCTCAATCTTCCACCCGATAAGAGCGGCCTCATTCATGAAAATGATATAATGGCACTTCAAGGGTTTAGGAAAACGATAAATGAAACTTTTGCTGTAGATCTAGCCACGGGCGCTTCTGCAACTGCCGAAAATTATCGATCAAATCATAAAAAGTTTGCTCCCGAAAAAGTTTTGGATGAGAATGTTGATACCTATTGGGCAACCGATGATTCTGTTTTATCTTCTTACCTTATAATTCAACTGCCCGAAGAAAAGCTATTCGATAGAATCCTCATCCAGGAACCCATTCTGTACGGGCAAAGAATCAGCAAATTTGAAATAGAAATTATGGATGATAATGGTTGGAAATCCGTTTTTCAGGGAACAACGATTGGTTACAAAAGACTCATCCGGATTCCCTCCGTTAGGACATCCCAAGTTAGATTGCGCATCCATGAAGCAAATAATACGATTGCCATATCCAAGCTTGGATTATTCAAATCTTCAGAAAATGAATAGCGGCTTCCGATAAAGGCTATGTGCAATACAGAATCCACCTGTCTGCAAATTTCAGAACTTATAATTTCCTAAAACGACACTAGATCAACCATGCAAATTTTAAGTGACGCTTTAAATTTGCAAGGTTGTTAATGATTTCTTTTAAAATAAAACTACGATTTAGCAGGGCGTGGTTTCGCTCATAAGGCATATCCGTTTGCCCTATCCTGGCTTATCGAATCACCCACCCACCCCCGATAAACCTGATCCTGTCGGTATCAAAATCAAATTCGTCATTTTCAAAATTCACCACCACATCAGGCGGGTAACCCAAACTGTCGAGGCCGGGCTTTTCTGCCGGGCCATTTTTGTTTTTGAGAAGTACAAATAACCCCGGCCGGGCCACCTGCAACAAAGCGCCCGATTCGATGATGACCGGCTGATCGGACGGCAGGTGCTGCAGGAATTTCAGAAATTCTATCGTAAGATGCCGCTGGCGCAACTGGAGGTAATACACTTCGGTGGCGCTGGCAGCAAGCATCCGGCTGCTATCCTTGGCGGAATTGCCGCCACGTTCACGTAACAATAGATAATCCGTGGTTTCAGCCAACACTTCACCAGGCTGTTCCTGCTGGTGCATGTGTGGCGATATTTTGATGGCTGTCACCGCAAAGTCTTTTGCCGTTTGTGCTATCAGCCTGCAAGCCAATGTTGTTTTGCCAACGTTGCGTCCTGTTCCGGCAATCATCAATACATGAGGCAAATTTGGTGTTGATATTTCTGGAGCCGCTGGTTCGCTGGTGGAAATTAACTTCCCGAGTGTGTGCAGTTCATCACGCGTATTTACATTATAAAAATCAGCTTCTTCCAGCACAGGATCGTTATGAACCGGAATTCTGTCGGAATACACCTGCTTTATTAAATCAGGAATTTTAAAATTACCTGCGCTAATATAGGATTCCATGAGCGGAAGCAGGCGGCTGTTGTAAACTGCACACAATGGTTCGTAATGTTCGCCGCCATGCCACGGCACAGTAATGTCGGCATTCCCCGAAAGGGAAATAATGTGCGCCACGATTTCTGAACCAATGCGTGGCGTATCGCACGAAAGCACAAAAAACCAGTCGTTGTTTTCCTCTGTACCTTTGTGACTTTGTGGTGAAGATGTTTTCTTACTTTCCAACTGGCTTTGCAACATGCAGCTATAGATCCCACCCATCGGGCCGCTATTGGTAATAATATCAGGAACGACACGATAACCCAGATGATCGTACGAATTACTATTGCTGCTGATAAGGATTTCTGAACATAAGGGAGCAAGTGCTTCGAGTGCATAAGCTATAAGTGCTTTCCCGTCGAGCTGCATCAGCCCTTTCTCCTGCCCCATGCGGCTACTTTTCCCGCCTGCCAGAACGATGCCCGTAATATCTTTTTTGCAGATCATAATCTTTGCGCAAAGCTAATCGAAAAAGACAACGCGGGGAATTCGTGTTAATTAGCGGATGATCTTTTTGCTAACCAAGTTGTGGTGCGTTTTTCCTTATCCTTAGCAGAATATCGTTTTTATTCGATTGCTCTTCTTCGAGGTCAAAATCGTTTTGTAAACCAAGCCAAAAATTTGCAGTTGTTCCAAAATAGGATGCCAGCCTCAAAGCAGTATCAGCCGTTATCCGGCGGTTACCTTTCAGGATTTGTGAGATTCGTGTCTGCGGGATTTCAGTGTCTTTGGATAACTTATAGGCTGAAATCGAGAGCGGCTGAAGAAACTCCTCACGCAAAATTTCTCCAGGGTGTATGTTTGCTAATCTTTCCATTTGTCCGTTCTGTTTTAATGATAATCAATTATTTGAACCTCGTAAGCATTATTATTGACCCATTGGAATATGATCCTCCATTGATCATTTATCCTGATACTATAAAAATCAGATCCTTGTAATTTTTCAAGCCTGTTGGATGGTGGAATCCTCAAGTCAGACCAATTTTGCGCGTTATTTAACATCCTTAATTTCCTTCTTCCTACCTGCTGAATCTCAGGAGGAATAATTTTTACTCGCTCGCCTTTCCAGATTTCCCAGGTATCCTTAGAGCCAAATGAAATAATCATACTAACTATTTGCGTTACTAACGCCAAAGATAACTATTTTGTTTTTTGGTGATAAAATTTAATCCATAAAGAGGGATTACTGAAGTTTTGTTTTAATACGCCAACTTCGTGTTAAATCGTGGATAGATTAAAAAAAAGAACCGCAACTGGAATTTTGGATTATAAAACCAAAGCTCCTTTGCGGCTCCTTCATATCAGGCGCTTGGCGCAAATGTTATGCGTTTTCCAGCCTTTTCTTTTCAGCTACTTTCTCTACGATTTGTTCCTGAATGGCTTTTGTCACCGGCACATATTTCGAAAATTCCATGGAGTAGTTGGCGCGTCCACTTGAGATGTTACGCAGTGTGGTGGCATAGCCAAACATCTCCATCAGTGGCACGGTGGCAGTAAGTTTCTGCGATCCTTTGCGGTGGCGGCGCATCGATTCTATTTTGCCACGGCGCTTGTTGAGGTCGCCTACTACGTTGCCGATATAATCGTCCGGAACGTTGACTTCCACGTGCATCACCGGCTCGAGCAGCACGGGGTCGGCTTTCAAAAACCCAGCGCGGAAAGCGATGGCAGCACAAGTCTGGAAAGCCATGTCCGACGAGTCCACAGGGTGGAAGCTACCGTCGAGGAGCACCACTTTAACGTCTATAACAGGATAGCCAGCCAATACGCCTTTTCCTAATATCTTGCGAATACCTTTGTTGACGGAAGGAATGTATTCGCCGGGGACTACGCCGCCTTTGATATAATCGATAAATTCGTATCCTTTATCCTCGTTGGGCTCCAGACGGATGACGACGTGAGCAAACTGCCCCCTGCCTCCTGTTTGTTTGGAGTGCTTGTAATTGCTCACCGTTTCGGTGGTAATGGTTTCGCGATAAGCTACCGACGGTTCACCAACTTCTACCGGTATCCCAAAATCATCTTTTATTCGGTCAACGACGATTTCGAGGTGCAGCTCACCCATGCCAGAAATAATCGTTTCGTCGGTTTCGTCGTCGTACCGGGCGTGGAAAGAAGGATCTTCGTTGGAGAGTTTGGCGAGGGCTTCGCCAAGCTTGCTTTGGTCTTTGCGCGTTTTAGGTAATATTTTCAGTTCTATTACCGAAGGGGGCACATGTATCGATTCCAGCAACAGGGGCGCGTCCTTATCGCAAAGCGTATCGCCGGTTTTGGTGAGCTTAAGCCCAACCAATGCCACAATTTCACCGGGTAACGCCTGCGACACTTCTTCACGGTCTTTGGCGCGAATTTTCAAAATCCTGCCGATGCGTTCGGTTTTACCTTTAGAAGCATTGAGTATCTGCATCCCGCTTTCGAGGCGACCAGAAAAAACACGTACGAAAGTTTGTTGTCCTACATACGGGTCGTTGATGAGTTTGAATGCCAGCGCTGAGAAAGGCTCTTTGGCCGATGGTGCGCGTGTGAGCGACTTGGTGTGATCGTCCACATCCATGCCCACCACAGCTCCCACATCAATGGGCGAAGGCAGATAGTCAACCACAGCATCCAATAGCAATTGGATACCTTTATTTTTGTAAGCTGCGCCGGTAAATACAGGTGTGATTACCAGCTTTAGCGTGGCGGCACGGGCAGCTCTTTGCAGCAGATCATTGGGTATTTCCTGCTCCTCCAGGTAAAGTTCGGTAACCTCCTCGTCGAAGTCGGCAACTTTATCTATTAACAGAATACGTGCTTCGCGTGCTGCCTCAACGTATTGTGCCGGTATGGTAGTCTCCTGCTTTTTTGATTCATCAAAAATATATGCCTTCTGATGGATAACATCAATGATTCCGTCAAAATGGTCTTCATTACCCATGGGCAGATGAAAAGGCACCGCGTTAGCATCCAGAAATTCATTCATCTGTTTCACCACATCGTAAAAGTCGGCACCGGTGCGATCCATTTTATTAATAAAAGCAATGCGCGGCACACGGTAGCGGTCGGCCTGATTCCATACGGTTTCGCTTTGCGGCTCTACGCCACCTACGGCGCAAAAGACAGCTACCATTCCGTCGATGACGCGCAACGAGCGCTCCACCTCGATGGTAAAATCGACGTGCCCGGGTGTATCAATGATGTTGATGTTAGAATCCTTCCATTGACACGAAATAGCAGCCGAAGCAATGGTGATTCCTCGCTCCTGCTCTTGTTTCATAAAGTCCATGGTGGCTTGCCCGTCGTGGGTTTCGCCAAGCTTGCGCGTAGCGCCCGTAAAAAACAGGATGCGCTCCGTGACGGTAGTTTTTCCGGCATCGATGTGCGCTGCGATACCGATATTTCTTAATTTAGATAAAGTCATTATGTTTATTAATTATCAGGTAAATTGTCATTAAGAGGCTATGAATCAAATCAATCATACTTTCGCCTAAAAATGGCGGCAAAAGTAAACTTTAAAAACAAGCAAGCGATGTTAAGATTATGTAATCATTGAAATAGAACGGCTATTCGTCGAGAAAAATAAAGCGCTGGTCGCCGGCAGGATAAAGCGTATTGCTGTCGCGGTCGTAGTGTAGCCAGGAGCGCAAGGTCTGGGTGGGAGGAAGATTTTGCAGGATGTATTCGTTCATCAAATAATCAAAAATATAGCCAGCATAGGCAGCTCCAGCTTCAGAAGGTAATAGATAAATGTCGTCCACCGCCAGTGGGGTTAGGTTGTAGCGGAAGGTAACATCGCCTGTGAAGATATTATCTGCAAAGCGACCATCCAGCTCATCCGTAAAATAATGGCTGGCATAAAGCACCTCGGAAGATTCTTGTTGATGGTTCATTTTTACAATTTCAAACCAACTGTTGAGACTGGCCTTTTGTAGTTCAAAATCTTCAAAATATAGAACCGAATCGTCAAAGACTTCCTGGGCACGATAGGGCATCAGGCTCTCTTCCAGCTCAAGCTGCACCAGAGTCACCTGCCAGGCACGGCCATGTGCATTCATAAAATCCGGCAACTGCTGCTGATTCATGGTTTTTACACCATATCGCTTCAGCGTTTCTATGAGGCTGGTGATGTAGTTTCGGATGAGAATGCTGTCGTTGATTTGCTGTAGGAAAAGGCTGCTGTCGTATTGTATCTGTTGCTGCGCCTCTGCACTAAGATTATCAAAGCCTTTTACAGCATACGTTTTGAGGTTGGTTTTAAAAAGGAAATCAGGCTCAATGATCATCACGCTCAAGCTATCGGTGTGCTTGAGAAAGTCGTTGGCCAGCTTGCGTTCTGTGCTGCACGACGACATCAGCGCAAGGCCGGATAATATCAGGAGCAGGAATGAGAATCGACGGTTCGATGCGATGGTTTGTATCATTAATTTTTTGCAATATCTGCTAAAAAACAGTGGCTAAGCCTAAAAGGTTTAAAACCCACATTCGACTTAGCCACCCTAAACATATGAAAACAAAATATTACCCGATCAGCTAACGGCTTTTCCGAAATCTTTATTGTAGTGTCCGGCCGCCCTTTTTTATGATCACTAAGTTTCTGGCTGGGTTAGCAATTTAGCGAAAGCGAATACTTTGTTAAATAGTTTTTAATTCTATTCTTTATCGGCGGCTTTTTCATTTTGCGCAAGCACAGCCTCGCCGAAAGCTTTACCAAAAGCTATGGCACGCTCGCTATCCTGCTGGTCAGGCGTAAACTTCACAAACATCTCCTCTTCAAAAACCGAGAGTTTCAGATTTTCCAGATTGGTACGGATGATCTTCTTAGCCTCTCCGCTCCAGCCAAATGAGCCGAAACCCGCTGCGGGTTTGCCTTTGTCGCGGATGGGATTGATGAGCGCGAAGCATTTATAGATGGGCAGCAAAATATTTTGATTGATAGTGGGCGAGCCAATGAGGTAAGCCGAAGCGTGCGCCATGAGCTGCTCTACTTCGCCCAGTGGCGCCAACTCTATATCCAAAACGTAGGCGTCGATGTTGCCGGCCTGACGAACACCCTCGGCGAGCAGGTTGGCCACCATTCCTGTTTTTTGATAAGCGCTTACGTACGGGATGAAAACGAAAGGTTTGGCTGGTTTCTGCAGTGCTTCTTCAGCATATTGGCGCGAAAGCTCCACTATTTTCTTCCAGTCACGTCGCAACACGGGGCCATGACCGGTGGCAATGATGCTGATCGGCAACTCCCTGATCTTGTCGATGGCCTTGAGCATAAATTTGCTGTAAGGCGCCAGGATGACATCGTAATAATATTTGAACGATTCTTCGTAGGCCTGGTAGTCGGTGATCTCGTCGTCGAAAAGATGTTCGCTGCTGTAGTGCGCACCAAAGCTGTCGCAGGTAAAAAGCACCTTGTCCTCTTCGAGCCACGTAAACATGGTGTCGGGCCAGTGCAGGTTGGGCGCCATGATAAAACGCAGTGTTTTGTTGCCCAGGTCGAGCGTGTCGCCATCTTTCACCACGAGGTTTTTAAAATCCATTCCCATCAGGTCGCGCAGGTAGCGGATGGCATTGCCGGTGCCAACAACCGTCGCATCGGGAGCTACGCGAAGCAGGTTTTTCATATTGCCCGAGTGGTCGGGTTCGCTGTGATTAACGATGATGTATTGCAGGTCGGCAGGGTTGCACAGCTCACTGATCTTCGCCAGATATTCGTCCCAAAAATTCTCTTTGGTAGCTTCTACAATCGTTTTCTTGTTGGCATCTATAAAGTAGCTATTGTAGGTAGTGCCGTATTTGGTTTCCATCACCACGTCGAAAGTCAACAGACCAGGGTCTTTCACGCCAATCCAATTCACATCGGGGGTAAGGTTGATAATTTCGTTTTTCATATTTTAAGTTTGTCGTTTATCAAAAAAGTTTAGTCTGCAAAAGTAGCAAGGAAAAAAGGATGAGCCGTGCTGATAATCCGAACAAAAACCAACAGAGGGGGGTAATTACCAGATGAACGACAAAATTGTACTTTTGCTTCAACCAAAGCAACAGCGTGAATTATGAAAAACTATCAGCTCGACAGCCTGATTCTTGAAAATTTCAAAACCTTCAAAGGACAGCACATCTTCAATTTTAACGAACTCAACATCTATACCGGTGCGAACAATTCCGGGAAAAGCACGATTATCAAGGCCATTCATTTGTTTTCTAAAGGGTTTGAAAAAGGAGATTTCCCTATGATTGATCTGATGGGAAGCAAAGCGAATTTTGGGGAATTTGCTGATCTTGTAAATTGGGAATCCAAAAGCAACAACTTTAAAATTGGCTTTTTCATCACAATTGGAAAAATTGAAACACCGTTTAAGGTGCTGTTTACTTTTAGAAACGGTGAAGATGATAGCTGGGAAAAGCGTAAAGGGATGGCGGTGTTTTCAGAGATTGAAATAATCAATGATACAGATGAAGTATTTTTTGGAATTTATAATTCTGGTTTGCTAAAGGTTAATGAGTACAATATCGAATTTGACTTTGACAAATCATATCAGAAGGAACATGGGAATTACGAACTTCCCTTTAAATCACCAACAGATGGTAATTGTCCTGGGTTAATTTTGTTAAAAGTTAATCTACCGCTGCTGGAAACCTATATTAATAAAATTACAGAGCATGATTACACGGAGATGCTTGATCGATTGAATCAATTAAAAACCAATAAGAAGAATTGGTGGGTCGAATCATTCAATGAAAATGATTTCTTCGTAATAAACAATGATATTTCACACCTGAAGATTAAAGACTTCCTAAATGAATTAATTGCGGATGGTTATTGTAATATTGGAGATTTTGAAATTCGTAATGCACTGTTATTTGAAAACGACATAAAATTTGAGCAGGATAAATATATAAATCTGTGTGAAAAAACAGGATACGAAAATTTTGTTAAAGAGGTGATTGGGACTGTGATTTTTGAAGTTGATGATGCCTTAAAAGTTTTTCGTGGAAGAAATATTATCCACTTGGCTTACCAGCATTTTAGCAATCACTTATTGGAAATTAGTCCTGTGAATGATTATTTGCGCACAGTATTCGATCTGCAGGAGGATTCTTCTTTTATGGAATTCGTTTACGACAGCCTGCAAATTTTTGGGATTGATGGCATCATAAATATTAAACACCACCTAAATTCATATTTTGAATTGTTGTTCATGCAAGGAATATCTCGGGTAATTGAAGATGTAGAAAGGAAAAACGAAGAAGATAAAAAGAAAAGGGAGAATGAAAGAAGGAAAAACGAAGAAGATGTTAAATTTAACTTTTGTTTCAACGCCGGCCCCAAACCTTTTGGTTCTTATAAGGAAAAATATCTTGAAGATCCTGATAACAAAATGGTGAATATCGCTGACCTGGGCAAAGGCGCTGCACAAATTATTGGAATTGTTTTGAATGTTGCTTCAATTTTATTTCTGTATGAGAAAGAAAAAGAGGAGAAAGAGAAGCTCCCCAGGTTAATGGGTAGAAAGCCTGAAAAAGTGATTCAAAAGACCATACTCATCGAGGAACCCGAAACCTTTTTGCATCCATCGTGGCAGGCCAGGCTGGCAGATTATTTCATTTTTTGTATTGATTTTTACAAAACCAAAACCAGAGAAAAGGAAACTGAAAATCAACCACTGAAATTTATTATCGAAACCCACAGCGTTTATCTGATACAGAAACTCCAATTGTTGGTAGCACGAGAGAAATTTGATGCCGATTCAATCGACATTCTTTATTTTAATGATAATGACCAGGCAGAAAAATGCTACAAAATCCCCATGCGAAAAGATGGAATCCTTAAAAAAGGATTTGGCAGCGGGTTTTATGATGAAACCGCAAACCTGACCGCCGACATTCTTAATGCCCAAAAACTGAATTAGCATGCTGACACATATCGACAAGGAGATTTTTATAAACGCCTTTCTGGTTTATAATAAAGATACAATCACTAATTCCAGAGACTTTCTTGATTTCCTTAGGAGTGAGAGTGATGTAATAGTTTATGGTGAAAAGGATGCAGATTCGAACAATATTTTATCAAAGTTTCTTGCAGGCAGGGGAAATACAAAAATTTTTAGCCGGCCGGGGAAATTCACTAAACAACAGATAAAAGAAAACAATCCGTATCAGCTTGTTTTTATTGATGTTGAAGATGAGATACAAAGACAACAATTTGAAAATGAGATTAAGTGTCTGATTGGATTTAAAGACAATTACGAAACGGTTTTCGAAGAGTTTAAAAGTGAGCCTTCCTTCCGTGTTGATAAAGATGGAAGTATTGATAAAAACAGCAGTGTAACCCTATTCGCGTCCTGGAACCAAATATTGCCTGATTTGCCAATCACAGAGATTATTATTTCTGATCCTTACATCATCGCAGATAATGAATGGAGACCTCTTAGTGAAAATTTATTTGGGTTGCTATCGGCAATAAAGTCAAAATATCAAATTGAAAGCATATTGGTTTTTACTAAAATTGACGACATTAATGAATTAAATAAAATAGAGGGGCAAGCTCAACAGATTTTCGGCCCTCAGACTATCTGTAAGTTTCCTTTATTTCAAGGCAGAAAAGAGGAACACGATCGGCATATTTTTACTAACTATAAACACATCAGCTTAGGAAGTTCAGCAAATTTTTTTGATAACGAAGGAAATATCACCGTAAAAAGCACAAGCAATATTCACACATTCTCTTATAGTAAGACAGAGAAACAACAGGCGGCCTCAATCATACTCGATGATCTGAATACAACTCTTAAAGGTTTAAAATCAAAAGGCAGAATACGTGTCTCTATAACAAGCAGATTACTTGATTACAAGGAAGGTAGCAGGGAATGAATTAGTTGAGTGGTGGAGTGTTCTATATTCCTATAGAATTTCCTTGTACCAGTTCGTTAGTCGATTGATGAATTGGTACAAAAGTGATTAAAACTGTTATCGGATTAATCAAACAGCGACATCTGTGCTTTGCCTCCCGCGCCTTTCTCTTTGTCATCTTCATGTTGATCCTGTTTTGCATTGCCACGGGTTTTGCGCTGTTTTGGCGGCGGTGGTGAGGTGGCAGTTTCCTCCGTTTCTTCAGCTTCTATTGTGGCATCATCATTATCGACAAGCTCAATGTTTTCTTCTTCTTCCGATTCTTCTATTTCGGGTATTTCCGACTCTTCGGGTTCTTCCGTCTCTTCTTCAACGGCTATTGGCTCCAACCATTTCACTTTTTTAATGGCCAGATTGGTCAGACGTTTGCCTTTTGCTTTGTAGCCCTTTTCGCCTATAAACTCATCGGCGACAATTACCAGGTCTTCGGCCTCTTTTTCGTTTTTCTTTTCATCCATCATCACCTGCAGCACAGGTCGCTGGTCGGTGGTAACGAGGATAAGTTTTGAGTCGGGATGCTCGGAGATAAACCGCGTTTTCTTATCGGTTTCCTCTGCCTTAAACCGCTTGATGTACCACAGGTTCTGGCTTCCATCCAGGTAAACGGCTGTGATGATGGTGTCGGGGTCGTATTTTTCGAGGTGCAAAAGGTCTTCATCAAAATGCGTGGATAGGTCGAACCCTGTGAGGCGGTAGTCGCCCGATTGCATGAGTGCCAAAATTTTATTGTCGCCCTCAAACGCGCCTATGAAGTTGCCGCGCTGGTCGTTGTTGAGCCGCTTCACGCTGGGATCGTACCAAACGTCGATAGCGCCGAGGGTAGAAATTCCTTCTTCTTTTTTCACGATTTTACGGATGAAGTGCTTGGTGAGCGTATTGCCCTGCGAACCACGGCCTTTGATGGCCAGCGTGCTGAAATCGTAGTCGAAGGCGGTAACTTTCATGCGGGGTTTTGGACGCAGGTTGATGCGCACTATTTCGGCCTCACCGTTGGGATTGGCTGAGAAATAAAGCACACGGGTTCCGTCGGTTCCACGTGTCAGGACATAATCTTTGTCGCGTGTTACGCCTACCACCGCAAAACGCTTCACATAATTGTTACCGCCACGCCCGTCCCGGTAAATCATGTTGTAAATGGTGCGCTCGTCGTTGCGTTTGAAGACGTCGATATGAATTACATTTTTACCGGTAAAAAATTTCTCACTTGCCCGCGTGACCATAAAAGTTCCGTCGTCGCGGAAAAAGATGATGTCGTCGATGTCGGAACAATCGCAAACGAATTCGTCCTTTTTCAAACCTATCCCAGCAAACCCTTCCTCGCGGTTGATGTAGAGTTTGGCATTAGCCACCGCCACCATTGTAGCTTCTATGGTGTCGAAGCTGCGGATTTCGGTGCGCCGGTCGCGGTCTTTTCCATATTTCTTACGTATCTGCCTGAAATAGTTGATGGCATAATCGATGAGGTTGTCCAAATGATTTTGC
>CAZTCX010000062.1:0-19720 GCA_964612515.1 uncultured Lentimicrobiaceae bacterium
AGTCTTTTTGACGTTTCGATGTTCCTCGGACGCTCGAAAGACCGGACAAAGGCCGGAAAGTTTCATTCGATTCTCTTCGAGGTTTCGAGGTCAGTCAGCTCACTGATGCTCGAAAGTCCGAAGGGTGGGCTGCAACTTTCTATCGTCCGACGAAGGAGGACATAGAAACGTTAAATCGCGATAGTCACTTTTTCACCACCCGCACAGCTATAACAAACAGCATTATTAGCTAAAAAAATCTCAATTATTTAAACCCAACCATGGAATTTGTGTTAAACACAATAAACCAATAAAAAACAACATGTCGATAAAAGGCAAAATGGCTCGCTGGATATTGGAATATGCTCCAGAAGGCATCCGGAAACTTGTCTTGAACCGCGTAATAGGAAACTACGGAGAGATGATAGAAATAAAATTTGACCCCACACAGAAATATCTTCGCGCAAGCGTGCTGCTTGCCGGCGAAGAGCAGCCCATCGAGATAAAAATCACCGACTACGATCTGAAGAAAGCCGGCGACAGAACAATACTTATCCTACGGCAGGCTTCGGCAGACAGGGAGTGGATTAACCTGCTGATACAAAATACCCTTATCGGAAAGGAGATAAAACTACCCGCCGGCAAGTCGGAGATGTTTTTTCAGATTTTGAAAGAATAACGGGTTTCCCATTCATCAGTCGTTTGCGGTATCTGAACACACCAATCAGGAAACAAAACCTTCCTACACTATCTGCTGCTGTTTTTTGAAATACCTTTGCTGTGTTTTTAAAAAAATGAAAATGAAAAACCAGAGCAGCCTTCTGACAGTAGTACTTCTGATTCAATTTTTTTCATTAAAAGTATGTGCAGATTCCTTCGAAGTCGGCGGCATGGTGTCGGGCGTTTGGGATGTGGATACCGTTTTTGTGACCGACAATCTGATTATCCGCGAAGTTACTACGCTGGAAATAGCGCCCGGAACGCTCGTGTTTTTTAATGGTTCCTTTAGCATAAATGTCGTAGGCCGACTGCTTGCGCAAGGCACCTTCGATTTCCCCATCACTTTCACGGTCGCCGACACCACCGGCTTCAGCAACGACACGCTGCCAACTGGCGGATGGCAGCAAATACGCTTTCAGGAAGTTGCTCCGTCAGAAGATTCATCTATTTTCAGCTTCTGCCACTTCCACTATGGGAAAGCTGTGGCAATTGATTCCCTTTTTAGCTATGGCGGCGCTTTTTGCATCCGCAGTACCGACAAAGTACGCATCGATAATTGCAGCTTTTACAACAACTACGCTTTTTACAACGGAGGCGCCATTTATCTGGAACAATCCAATGTTGTGATCAAAAACAATTTTTTTGAAGGCAACCGCTGCGGACAAGCATTTGACTACTTTGGTTATGGCGGCGCCCTGTGCAGCGATAGCGGCATTCCCGACATCGGCTACAACCATTTCCGGCTGAACAGTTCAACGGGAATCGGCGGCGCGGTGTGCATCCGCTTTCGTGACTGCCCCCTGCATCACAACATCTTCGACGAAAACTTCAGCGCGCTGGGCGGAGGATTTGGCATCATGCACATTGCTACCTGCCGCTACGCCATCCACAATAATCTGGTGATAAATAATGGCGCTGAGTTTTTTGGCGCCGGCATCTCCAACAACAACTGCAGCCCACTCTATGTAAACAATACCATTGCCGACAATCACTGCGTGGGCGGAGGAGGCGGTTTTTATTGCAAAGATTCCGTGGTTCCGGTTCTTTACAACAACATCCTATGGGGCAATACCCAGTATGGCGGCGAGAGCAATCAGGTATATCTCTGGGATTTGCTGTCGCAACCGGCATTCTTTTATAATAATGTACAAGGTGGACCACGGAACTTTGCCGGCACCGGAGGCTCGGCCTACAGTGCAACCTACGAAAACAACCTCGACACGGTGCCGCTTTTCGAAGCAGGAACTTATCATTTGCCATTTTGGTCGGGTTGCGTGGAAGCAGGCACACCCGACACCACCGGGCTTATGATTCCCACGTTTGATCTGGCACATCGGCCACGCGTGGTCGGCAACCACATCGATATGGGCGCTTACGAAAACCAAAATCCTGTGGCTGTTGCCGAACAAAATATGTTAGGACAAGTAATCCTTTTCGAACCTGCTCCCAACCCGGCAACGGAAAGGGTGGAAATTCAGCTTTATCTCCCCGTTGAGCAAAAGTATATTTCAATTAAAATCTTCGATATGCTGGGAAATCTCATAGCAACACCTTTTGCAGGAAAAGCCGCCTCCGGTCATCACAATGTAACCTGGCATCCAGCCCTTGAAAACGCCAAAGCAGGCATCTATTTATGTGTATTAAAAACTGACGGATTTCAGGACACAAAGAAAATTGTGGTGGAATAAAACAATCTGACAAGAGTAAAATATAGGTTTACCCCTTCCTATCTCCGGCTGCGTCTTTCGAACGTCAGAAGAACCTCGAAACGTAAAAAAGTATTTCGCGTTAATTAGCCCTAATTCGCGTGAATTCGCGGACTAACTGATTTCGTGTGAATTCGCGGATTCTCACCATCAATCATGAAACCGCCACGACAACCCAAACTTAAACGACAAATCCTGCAACGGATAATGCGGTATCTGATAGTAATAATTATCGCCCAGGACGGAGAATAGGTTTTGAAACTTCACGAAAAAGCGCGTACGTTTCACCTCAAAATCGATAAAGAAATCGGCATGCACGTATCCTCCAACTTCCTTTTCGTTTTGCAGATAAAAGCTCCGCAGGGCAGGCATGTAGGCGTCAGCGTAATATTTAGTAAAATAATAGACGTCGAATCCCGAACGAGTGGCGAGTGCACCTTTGAACATCGGCAGGTTGAAGGTTAACGTAAGTGCGGCCATCAACTCGGGCAGACGCAGCACGTCATCACGCGACACCTTTTGATAAACCAAACGACCACCCATATCAAACTTACCAAAAGCCACCTGCTGCTGCAGATAAGCCTTAAAAACTTCCACCGAGCCACTGATTTGAGTGGGCAGTGTATCGGCGGCCAGATAAACGTAGTCGTTCATATTGCTAATATCCACACCCAACCGCGTGTTGCGCTGCACCACCCATGCCTGCAGCTTGTTGGTGCTGCCCTTGCCATAGCTATTTTCCCATTGGAAATGATTGGAAAAATAATGTTTGAAAAAATAGGGTACTTCGGTGTTGCTTAGTTCCAGGGCAAAATTAAAAAGCGTCCGGTAAGGTTTCCGACGCAGGATGTCGATGGTGGCCTGGCCGTACAAACGATAGTCGCCCTGGTAGCCGGTGCCGGTCATCACATACGAAGCCTCGCCGCGCACACTCATCAAAGGAAAAGGGCGGATAAAAATTTCGCCGTAAGGCATCAGATTATGATATTCGCTTGTAAGCACACTGTCGCGGACGGTTACCAATTGTTGCCTTATGCCAAACATAAGTAGAAAAGGCTGTGGTTTCAGCCTATCGAGATAATCTGCTGTGGACCATGAAAGCGTATTTTCAATCTTCCGAAACCACACCGAGTCATAAGTCTGCAAAGAGTCGTAGTAGGTGTGCGGATAATAGGTCGGGTCTGGCTGCCCATCGGTATAAAGTTGCGAGCTGGCGGTGTAGTTGAACGAATGCGCCAGCCGACCAAACTTTATCTGTATCCTGGGCCGTTGCCGCTCCAGACTGTCGGTAGGCATGCTGCTGCGTTTTTTGCCCGAAAGCTGAAAATATTGCTGCAGATAAACGCCCGACTGGGTCACCTTGTTCTGCGCGTCGGAAAGCATAATGTCAATGATCGAGCGGTTGGTCTCCAGGTTTTGTTCGTAGATGCTGTCGTAACGAATACCCCCATTTTCGCGAACGGTGGCACGGCCAAGATTATAATTGGCGACCACGCCATAGCGAAGGTCGTGCGTAAAATACTGCCCATTCACTACCAGCTTTATGTCGTCTGACTTCTGCCGTTGGTAGGAGCCCGGCGAATTTATCAAACCGAAATCAACACCCAGTGCCACCCGCTTAAACACGCGTTGCTGATGCCGTACTCTGAAAAGCTGCTCCTTTTTGGCACCCGTCACATAGCCAATCTCGCTGTAAGGCCGGGGATTCAGGTAATATTTCACCTCCGACTGATCCACCAGATAGGTATCAAAACTATGGATGCCATAATCAAAACCCGTTTGCTGCCGTGGCGCAAAGTCCAGCAGCCGGTAAGCCATTCCTACGTTACCTTGCGTCGCAAAAAAATCATAGCGATGATGGAGCGGATCGTACTCTTCAAAATCGATTAGCGAAGAATCGTTATACTTCGTCAGCAGCGGATTGTAGACATCGAGGTGGTTGTGGAAATAGAGTATCGCCGACGAATCCGCCGGATAAAACACCGAATCGTAAACCTGCCCCTGTGCCCCCGCGCCAAAGAGGATCAGACCCACTAATAGCATAAAATATCGCAACTTTTCCTTCAATATCTTTTTTCGTTTAGGCGGCCAAAAGTACGCAAATTCATTGTTGCCTTTTGCCACGCCGCCCTATTACTGCCCCAACTACTTTTATATTGCGCCTGACGCAAAAAAGTTTTTAATTACAAAAGGATGATTTTAATAATTGGTGGAGCCAGACGGGCTTTCCTATTTGAAATTATTTGGGTGCTATCGAATAATTGATTCTAAAGGACATGGGGAATTCCTTTTTTTGCCTCACCCCCGCCCCCTCTCCAATTGGAGAGAGGAACAATTCTGCCGGGCTCTATGTGAGTTTGTTGCGTGGAGCGTTTCGTTTGGGTTTCCCTGCTATGCCACGAAAGGGAACTCCCTTCTCCGTGTCGGGGAAGGGTCGGGGATTGGGCATCGGCGGCGAAATGGCTGAAATATTTGCTGCAAGTATTAGCACCTAAAATAATTACGTTTATTGTGTGAATCGCGATCTCTACCTGGTTCTCGTCAATTGTTTGTTAGCAAAGGTGGTGAGGTGTGTGGAAGCAACCACGCGCATCAACATCTCAAAATAGTCACACGCTTCGCTATTTTCATCATAATAATCCACACAATCGATACCGGTTGACATGGCTTCAGAAAGCTCAGTCACCGGCATAGAGATAGTGGCGATGCTATAAAACACTTTTGAATCCTGCAAAAGGACGGTGAGGTACACCACCAAACTGGATTCGGTGCCATCATCTTCATTGTAGTTTTCATTGCCCTGGTAAAGCAAATATGCCATCTGCGACCCATCGTCATCAGTGAGGGTATAAGAATAGTTCTCATCAGCGGTGAATCCTCCCACGGCGTCGCCATAAGATATTTCAAGAATACTTTGTACAAGGGTAATGGCATCGTTGATATCGGAAAGATTGGCTTCGGTGTCGTGCAAGCCCACATATTCGAGCACGAAAAACTGGCTGAGGTTATAGTTGCTTAAATCCACCACATACGAGCCACTTTCTGGCCGATACACCAATTGGCTCTCTTCGGGCAGCGCCACCACAATGCCGTTGTTCACGTCTTCATAGATGTCGAACCGCAGCTCGTTGTAGTCGATGTGAATATTGTTTTGTTCATATTCGTTAGCGAAATAATCGAGATTGTCAGGGTCGAAGGAGGTTTCATACATTTGCTCGAAAGAGCGATTTTTCGTTTTATAAAATTCAAACCCATTTTGCTGATTTCCCGAAGACTGAATTTCGGGTTCTTCGTTTACAAATTTTTCTTCATCAAAATTCTCATCCAGTTGCATTTTAGCCGAAAACAACAACGAAACATCGGTGAGGGGAGCGGGAAGTTGGGTAGAATTAGTTTGTTCGAGTTCGGGCAGGTAGGTGGCCGGGATGGCCCAACTAACGTTGATCTGGCCATTTTCGAGGCCGCCGTCGCCGATAGCAGCAAGTTGGCCGGCAGAATTATAGATCGGAGCTCCTGAATAGCCTGGCAAAAGGCTACCATTGAGATAATATACCGGCAAGTCGATCTGTGGAAAACCCAGTGCTTTTAGTTTTTTCTTGTCGGCAGTATTCACAATGAGGTATTCGAGGGTTTCAGGATTGGCATCGCCTTTTTCGAGCGACTGGGTGCGGCTGCCTTTAGCCCCACCATGATATCCCTGCGCGTATAGCTTCTCGGGAAATTTTACTGTTCCTGTATAAAAACTTGCGATTGGTTTCACAGCTTTGTTCAATGGTATCTCGGCAAGGTTGGTTTTAAGCAGCACCAGATCGGCTTTGGGTAGCACACGTATTACGGTGGCATCGCGCCAAAATTCATTGAGGTAAAGAACTTTTATCTGCGCACCAGCCTGCATGGCGTGAAGCGACGTTACCACCCAATCGTCTTGTTTCCATATAAATCCAGAGGCGGCACTCGCTTGGCCGTTGGCGGTAACCTTAATCATCACCAGCGATTTGACCGACTCCACCGGATTGAATTGTGCCGGCAGATTAGTGGTAGTAAAGAAAATTAAGAGAAGAAAGACGGCAATATTTTTCATGATTTAAAGATTTGAATGAGTGAAAGATAGAATTGCTTTTGTTGTTCTTTTGGAACTACCGGCAGCGTATTTGTAATAATACGTTGCCAGCTTTCACCGGAATCTTTTAATGCAGATATTATTTCATCAAGTGTATTAATATCGTTGAGCAGAGTTACCTGTTTTGTGTTTTGAATGGTGATATCGCCCGAATATTCTATTTCGCAGAAACTATCGCGTAAAGCTAGCATGGCGGGCACAAAAGTTTTTTCGGGCATAAACTTGTTGAGACCCGCGGCAAGCTCTGCCCAGGTGCCACCGGCGCTTTTGAAAGAGTTGATGATTTCTGAAGCAGGCCAGTCAGCTTTTGCCGATTGCAGAAAGTCGCAGGCGCGGGCATCCACGGTGGATGAAAACAAAACACTACTGTGCGGATTTGCAGCAAAATTGCCGGTGGCTGGCGCGGCATTCTGAGCCATTGCATCTCCCCCGACAGCTTGCGATGCAGGAGTTGCATCGGTGCCAAACCATCCGGCAGGAACATCATTGAAAACCCTGCGTGCGAC
Source organism: uncultured Lentimicrobiaceae bacterium (assembly GCA_964612515.1). GTDB lineage: Bacteria > Bacteroidota > Bacteroidia > Bacteroidales > 4484-276 > SABY01. The sequence continues at coordinate 7,032 of CAZTCX010000062.1, forward strand.
GTAGTAAAGTGATTGTGTGCTGTCGAAGCCGGCGGCGCGATATTCGGTGCGTAAGTCAACCGTGGTAGGCGAAAGAAGATCGTGCGCACGAATATATATGCCCAAAATGATTCCTGCCACGGCAAAGAGTCCAAACGCGCCAATGCGGAGACTCTTGACGATGGTCAGGTATTTATCATTCAACCCCAGAAGCACCACCAGCAACGACGAAAGAGTACCAATAATTCCGCTCACCACCGGCGACACCGCCAGCCCAAGCAGCAATCCGAGCAGCAGCCCCACGCCCATTCCATTGAGAATCGCAGCGGCCATACGCAACCCACCGGGACGTGTTTCCTTTTCTGTTTGTGATCCTTGTGCGTCGCCTACATCGCCTTCTACGGGCGCTGACGTGAGTTCATCATCCATAAAATACTTTTTTACTTCTGAAAATAAATTTTGAAAATTTGCCAAATTCATCCTCCAGGATTTCTTTTCAATTCAGTAAACCTGAAATAAGCCAATGTAGTTTGGGGCGATGAGGCATAAAATCATTATTTAACAATACATTAACAAAAGATAAAGTGTATGTCGCTTTAATGTTGAGATACCCGGTTAACCGTCCGAACATCTTGCTTTATTTTTTTGTTAGATGACTTCATTAATTCGCCTGGCAACTTATGAACAAAAAACACATCTTTATTTCATTTCTGGCGCGCAACTATTCCCTGCTTGTTCTTTTGATTTTGCTGGTATTTGTGGTTCCTGTTTTTCCTAACGCCTGGCACAACTCGCTTTACGATGTGTTGTTTTCGCTGGTGTATTTTGCGGCAGCATTAACCATCTACAAATACCGCAAAATATTCGTTTCGGTGGCAGTGGTAATTGTGGCGATGCTGTGGGTGTTTACGTGGCTCAACCTGGAAACTTTCAACGCCTTGTCCAAGTTGCTAGCTGTGATTTATTTTTGTTTTATCGTTGTCAATTTCATTACTATGATCGCGCATAGCAGCCATGTGGATGCCATGGTAATTTTAAAATCCATCAATGGCTATTTGCTGCTGGCCGTGATGTTTTCGCTAATTATTATCGTGGTAATGTTTTATAATCCCAACGCCATCACATTTCCGGAGCAAGCCTCCATGGGCGAAAACATGAACAACTTCGGCGCTTATATGTATTACGTCATCATCACCATGGCAACCGTGGGTTACGGTGATGTGATGCCGGTGGATCCGGCAGCACGATCGTTGTCCACACTAATGGCAATTACGGGGCAGCTTTATGTGGCTATCCTCATTTCGATGTTGGTAGGAAAATATTTAAGCCATCAAAAATTGTAGTTTTTATTTTCTCCAATCTACTTACTCATAACTCCCTTCTGCCGACTGAGGAGCACCTCCCTCCTACTTCTTTCCATTTTTCGCGAGTCGCTCGCGTATGATTTGCATATTCTTTTGCTTGCCAGGCTCCAACACCCGTTTGCCATAATCGGTTTTGAAATGATGCGCTTCAAAAAAGCTGAGCGTGTGCAGCATGTATTTTCTTTCCTCGAAGTTGTCGCCATTCATGGCTGCAAGCTCATCCCAAAACCAGCGTGTCTCCTTGCAAAAGCTCTCCAGCGAAACATGGTACAGATCAGCATCGCAGAGTATTTCATCCAGCAAATTATGCGTTTGTTGAGGAATCCGGGTGGCTTCTATGCATGAGGTTACCGTATCAATATATTCCTGACTTACTTGCTGGCGGCGCAAAAATTCTGTCGCCAAACGTTTGCTGTCATCTTCGTGGTTATGACGCGTGATCAGATAGCCCGTGTCGTGAAACCAGGCCGCAACGATCAATTTCTCCAAATCTTCAGGCTTAACTTTGCAATGGCTGGCGATGAGCGAAACGGCTTTTACTACATTTTGAGTATGTAACAAGTTATGATAGCGCAGCTCTTCGTGGTTGTGAAGTTTGAAAATCTCCTTAACTGCTTCTTCGGCTTTTTCGGTAATGCTCATGCGTTGAAGTGTTTTTTTATTAATAATAAAACCTATAAACCCTGTAAACCGGCCAATTGTTTTCAATCAGCAATCGTCATTTTTCATCAACCATTTTCCATATTAACACAAGGCAAAGCATTGTTTTTCCGGGCTGGCAGCAGGGCTTCATTACAACTTATTACTTTGTTCGGCGCGGTAAGGTTGTGTTAGCCAGTGCTATTTCCGATAAGGCTTTAAGGCCTACTTTTGCTTGGTTTCATTGCGAAAATAACGTTTTTTATAAATTAATAAAGTAGAAATATGAAAAGTAAAGAGAAAGACAACCGGATTGATTTTATCAAAAAAATCGAGTTGTTCAAAGGGTTGGATGCTCAGGAGATACAAACAGTATCCGAGCATATCAAGCCGATTTCGGTAGCCGAAGGTGAAAACCTTTTTGTTGAGAACTCGCCGCGCGAAAACATTTTCCTTATCAGCAGCGGAGAGGTGGAATTGCTCAAAAACACCGAAGAAAAGCGCGAGAAGCGGCTTTGTATTTTCGGGCCTCACGACTTTCTGGGCGAAGGTTCACTCACCGATGACTCCCCCCATTCTACCTCGGCACGGGCGCTTACTGCTGCTGAGATTTACACCATAAACAAACAATTTTTTGCAGATCAAGGCGCCATTTCGCTCAAAATATTTTCTAATATCACACGCGTCATCTCGCGGCGTATGCGTCAGGCAAATGCTCAGGTGATAAACTCGGCAGCACAATACGAATCGGGACGCACCCGCACCGAGCACGATTTGCTTGGCGAACGCGAAGTTCCTTACGAAGCTTATTATGGTGTGCAAACACTGCGTGCCCTCGAGAATTTTCATATCAGTGGCGTCACGATCAATTTTTACCACCGCCTGGTAGAAGCGCTGGCAATGGTGAAGCTGGGATCAGCCCGCGCCAACTTCGACCTGGGACTGCTCGAAGTTCCCGTAACCAAAGCCATCGAACAGGCTTGCCGCGAGATTATGAACGGCAGGTTTACCCATCATTTTGCTGTGGACACCATCCAGGGCGGTGCCGGCACCTCTACCAACATGAACGCCAACGAGGTGATCGCAAACCGCGCTTTGGAAATCATGGGCTACGAAAAAGGACAGTACGAACATTGCCATCCCAACAACCACGTAAACCTTTCGCAATCTACAAATGACGCTTATCCTACTGCCGTAAAAATTGCACTCATCAATAGCAACAAGCGGCTGATAAATGTACTGATGAATCTTATTGCTGCTTTCCGCAAAAAATCGCGCGAATTTGCACACGTCATCAAAATGGGACGCACACAGTTGCAGGATGCCGTTCCAATGACTTTGGGACAGGCTTTTGAAGCTTATGCCGTCACGCTCGAAGAAGAGATAGGAAGACTTGATCAGAATGCACGTCTTTTCCTGGAAGTAAATATGGGCGCTACCGCCATTGGGACGGGCATCAACAGCGACCCCGAATACAGCGATAAAGTGATCGTGCATCTGCGCGAGATCACCGGCCTGGATTTACAACTTGCCGAAAACCTCGTGGAAGCCACTCAGGATACTGGCGCTTTTGTGATGTATTCATCAGCCGTAAAACGCCTTGCAATAAAACTCTCCAAAATTTCCAACGACCTGCGCCTGCTCTCTTCAGGTCCCCGCGCCGGCCTCAACGAAATCAATCTGCCACCAATGCAGCCCGGAAGCTCCATCATGCCTGGTAAAGTTAATCCGGTGATTCCAGAGGTAGTCAATCAAATTGCTTTTAAAGTAATTGGCAACGACCTCACCGTGACTCTGGCAGCAGAAGCCGGTCAGCTCGAGCTTAACGTGATGGAACCTGTGATGGTGCACAGCATCCTTGAGTCGATTGAAATGCTCAAAAACGGAATGAACACCTTTATGTATCGCTGCATCAACGGGATCACAGCCAACGAAGCGCATTGTCGTCAGATGGTCGAAAACAGCATTGGGCTGGTGACGGCGCTGGTACCCTTTTTAGGTTACGACGTTTCCAACAATCTGGCAAAAGATGCACTCGAAACTGGCAAGAGCGTTTACAATCTGGTGCTCGAACAAAATCTTATGACAAAAGAAGAGCTTGAGAACATGCTCAACCCGGAAAATATGCTGAGACCGCAAAAAATGAAACGATAGAAACTCCTTGAAAGACAATCTATCAGCAGGGCTTGGATTTTATTTTTAGATATTTTATGAGATGCTTTTCCTATAAGTCCTATAAAAAGTGGATATTTGCATCTTATTAAAAAATCTTTATTCAAAAATCAAATTCACTAATTTTAAAAAAGGAGTATTTAGTATGAAAAAGTTTCTTGCATTAATCCTGATTGCCGGCTTCATGTCGAGCTGTGCCATGACTTCAGCACCTTTGATGGGCGTTCTTTACACGGATGTAAAAGCCCCGTTGGCTGTTACCTCCAATACCGGAGCGACAAAAGTAGGTACTGCTAAAGCGACCTCTATTTTAGGTATCGTTGCCACCGGCGACGCCAGTATCGATGCTGCAGCCCGTTCAGCAGGCATCGCCAAAATTCATCATGTCGATTATCAGGCTACCAGCATCCTTGGCATCTACGCTACCTATGTTGTAATGGTGTATGGTGAATAGTATTTTTTACTAAAGCTAAAAATTATTAAAAAAATGGGAGAACGCTTCATGTAAGGGTTTCTCCCATTTTATTTTATCAAAAGTCTATGTTAAAAAAAATGTTCCGCTCGCTCCTCGTTCTACTCGTTGCTGTCGCATTTTTGCCCGAAGCCACAGGTCAGAAATTAGAGAAATATTACACGCACATCACACAGGAAGGTGGAGATCTATATTTTCTGTATCCAAATACTGATTTTAAAAATAGTGATGATGGCAGCGAGTTTGCGTTCGATATTACCTATCGGCCAGGAACAGACAGCATCGTTTTCAACTTTACCTACCTCACCAGGGAATCTGCACAGGCCGATTCCATCCTGCTGACATCCGGAGGTAACCGGGCGACAGCTCAAGCCAAAAAATTATACATCGATTTTAAAAAGAAACGCTGGGTACAGCGCTACAGTGCTGAGATCGATTATAACGAGCTTCGTGCTGTATTTCAATCTGCATCGCCGCCAACGATTACCGTTTTCTCAGCCGGCAAGCCATTAAAATTCATTATGAAGCAAAGCAAGTGGAAAAAATATCACGCAGCGCTCGATAAGATTTTCTACATCATTTCAGAAAATAATGAGGCGGATTCCCGCTGACAGATTTACAAAAGCCATTTTTAAGATATCAGTACGCTGGCCGCTGCCGGTAACAAAATTGAATTGCAGTTGGTCGGCACATACGTCGGCGGCAGCCACCAATGCTATGCATGGTGTTGCTTGATATTGCAAAGCCACGCCGGCCATCCACGAAAATTTGTAATCCTTTGCCGAAGTTTTTTCCTGCCACGTGTCGGGAAGCAAATAATAATCAGGTTTAAAAAGTTGATAAGGCGTCCGGCCATACAACAGGCCAGCATGCATGTCGGCTGTTGCAGTAAACCTTTGGCTGATGGGATAGCGAAAATAAAGTCCCGGCATGGCGGTAACCATCAGATAGGGATCGCTACGAATGATGATGTTGCTGAGGAAAGGATCGTGGTTCATCCGGAACCTTCCGAGCGCAGCCACATCCACCGTGTGCAGATTGTAAGAGGCCGACAGCCCGGCACCCAGATGCTTTGAGAAAAACCATGCAGCTTCGGCTGTCACAGCAAAACCAGTTGTGGCAAAGCCTCCGTTTTCATCCGGACTTTGGCGATAGGCACCCAGCGGAAGAGACACGCCACTGCGGATCCCGACCCACAACTTGCTATTTTCCTGAGCACCGGCGGGAATTGCAACCATCATTAACAATCCAAAAAGCCCCAGGCATAATTTGGTGCTGCAACTCTTTTTATAAAAGCAACTATTTTGAATCTTTCGTAAGTGCATCTGTCGGAAAATTAAAATGGATATTCTGGATGTCGAATGTGCTGCAAAAATATTCAAACCTTGTTTACCTCTTTAATTCACCTATTATTATGATTTTCGTTTTTAGATTGTTCTAATGGATTAGAAACGCGAACACTCCCTGGTTTTAAATTCCATCTATCTTTGAAAACTTATTTTTTTAAAAGAAAAATGAAAACCAAACCCAATCCCTGGCAATATCGACGCTACAAAACCGCCCGTGGAACAGCCACCTTCAGCATTACGTTGGTGCTGTTCGTGCTCGGGGTGCTGGCTTTGCTGGTGGTGCATACGCGCGAAATCTCCGACTACGCACGTCAGCACATTGGCATCAAAGTGATGCTGAACGAAAACGCTACACAGGCTCAGGCTAAAGATTTGATGGCTATTTTAAAACAGAACCCAATGATCGCTGGTGTCCGTTACATTTCCGGCGATGAGGCTGCTCTGGAGCTGCAGCAGGAGCTGGGTGAAGATTTTACGGAATTTCTGGGATACAATCCCCTACCCGCTTCGTTGGAGGTTTTTTTGTCGGAAAACTATTTTCAGCCCGATAGTACCCGCAAAGTATTGGCTTACCTGGAAGGTTTCAGCCTCACGGATGAAGTTTATTACCAGCATGCACTGCTCGCCAACGTAGATCGTAACACCCGGCACATTACCAGCCTCGCCTTGTTTTTCAGCGTTTTACTGATCATTATCAGCGTTTTGCTCATTTACAATACCGTTCGTCTGGCTGTCCATTCGCGCAGGATGATCATCAAAAGTATGTTGCTGGTGGGCGCTACCGGTGCATTTATTCGTGCCCCTTTTCTCCGCAGCGGCCTTTGGCAGGGAGCACTCGGCGGGATTGGAGCGTGCCTGCTTTTGCTGGCATTATTGGCCGGCCTGAAATTCTATTCGGCGGAGACCGCGGAATTTATCGACCCATCGGTGGTGCTCATCGTTTGTACTCTCATATTGATTTTTGGCTTGTTGATTTCAGGCTTTGCCAACTATTTGGCAGTGAAAAAATACTTAAAGGTAAGATCAGAAGATTTATATTGATAATTTTGCAGCAAATCTTATAAAGCATGAAAATAGATATTAAAAAAACCAAATCTGTAACAAATCCCGCTAACGAGCCTTCTACTATTTCTGTTCAGGAACGCCGCAATTTCGCTTTCGACCGTGACAACTACAAGTGGCTGCTCATTGGCATGGCTTTTCTGCTGGTGGGGTATCTTCTGATGATTGGCGGGGGCAGCGACGATCCCGACGTTTTTAATTACAGCATGTTCGACTTCCAGCGTCTTACTTTATCACCCATCCTGCTTATGATCGGCTACCTGCTGGGCATTTATGCCATCATGAAAAAGCCACGCAACATTCAGGAATAAACACTACCACTATGACTTGGATTGAAGCTTTACTGCTGGGTTTGCTCCAGGGGTTTACCGAATTTTTGCCCGTGAGCAGCAGCGGGCACCTCGAAATTGGAAAAGCCCTGATGGGAATTGATGTAGAACACAGCCTTGTGTTCACCGTCGTGGTGCATGGCGCCACAGTTTTGAGCACCATTGTGGTTTTTTATAAAGAAATCGTTGCTTTAATAAGAGGTTTTTTCCGCTTCCGGTGGAACGACGAAACACAATACCTCACCAAAATCGCCATCTCACTCATTCCCATCGCCATCGTAGGTTTGTTTTTTAGAGATGAGGTAGAAACATTTTTTGATGGCAATCTCACTTTTGTAGGCGCCATGCTCCTGCTCACTGCCATAATTCTTGCGCTGACCTATTTCCGAAAATTCAACAACAAGGCAATTGGTTATCTTGATGCCTTTATCATCGGCATCGCACAAGCGGCAGCGGTAATGCCCGGACTGTCGCGTTCAGGAAGTACCATCGCCACAGGTCTGATGCTGGGCAACAAACGCGAAGAGGTAGCCAAGTTTTCTTTTCTAATGGTTTTGATTCCAATCATTGGTGCCAACCTGAAAGACCTTGCCGGCGGCGAGATGACCAACGAAGCCATTGGCTGGGTACCGTTGCTCGTCGGATTTCTTGCGGCGTTTGTAGCTGGTATGTTGGCCATACGCTGGATGCTTCGAATAGTGCAAAAAGGCAAACTCATCTATTTCGCCATCTACTGCGCCATCATCGGCATGCTTGCGATCATACTTTCGTAAATAATGATTTCGAAAAATAACATTCCCGAACTCCCCGATTTCACTACTGGAGAGGTAATCCTTATCAATAAGCAACTGCGCTGGACTTCCTTTGATATTGTGAACAGTCTGCGCATATTTTTAAAATATGCCTTCGGTCACCGCAAGCTCAAAATAGGCCATGCCGGTACCCTCGACCCGCTGGCCACCGGATTGGTGATTGTATGCACCGGACGAAAAACCAAAGAGATAGACCAATACCAGGCGCAGCAAAAAACCTACACCGGAAGCCTGATGCTGGGGCAAACAACGCCCAGTTTTGATCTGGAAACAGAACCCGACCAGAATTTTGAAACACAGCACATCACCCTGGAAATGATTCATGAGACAACCAAAAAATTCACTGGCCTTATCCAGCAGCAGCCACCGATATTTTCGGCCATTAAAATCGACGGCAAAAAAGCCTACAACCTTGCCCGCGCCAATAAATCCGTTGAAATGCGGGAACGGGAGGTGGAGATTTTTAAATTTAATATTACCAAAATAGAGATGCCGGAGGTTTGGTTTGAGGTGGAATGCAGCAAAGGAACCTACATCCGTTCGTTGGCCAACGATTTTGGAAAAGCCCTTGGCAGTGGAGCCTATCTCGCGTCATTGTGCCGCACTGCCATTGGCGATTACCGCAACGACGATGCCCTGACAGTAGATGAATTTAAAAAGATTTTTGGCAAAAACGAAACGATTACCACGTAGAGACGCACTGAGTACGTTTAACTGACGGGCCTATGAAATGATCACAGTTAATAAATGAACACCAGTTTGAATTTTTGATTTTTTGATATTGGGATTTGTTTGGGATTTGCTTTATTGCCATTTGGGATTTATTTGAAATTTGACCTGTTGCCATCTGGGATTTATTTGAATTTTGCCCTGTTGCCATTTGGGATTTGGGATTTATTTGAAATTTGACCTATTGCTATTTGGGATTTATTTGAAATTTGCCCTATTGTTATTTGGAATTTATCAATTCCCTTTAAGCTTTCCCCGCCACCACGATTACAAATTCCCCTTTCACAATTCCCGTGGTAAAATGTTCGATAATACTTTCGAGCGATCCTCTTACCGTTTCTTCGTAAATCTTCGTTAGCTCCCGTGACACGGATGCCTGACGATCGTTGCCGCAGTGTTCAGCGAGCTGCTGGAGTGTTTTAAGCAGCCGGTGTGGCGATTCGTACAGGATAAAAGTATAAGGCAATTGTGCCAGAAATTCCAGCTTTGTCTGGCGTCCCTTTTTGTGGGGCAGAAATCCTTCAAAAACAAAACGATCTGCCGGCAGGCCTGAATCGACGAGTGCCGGCACAAAAGCCGTTGCGCCTGGCAGACATTCCACCGCCACGCCCAGCCGGATGCACTCGCGCACCAGCAGAAATCCGGGGTCGGAAATGGCCGGCGTACCCGCATCACTCATCAGCGCTGCCGTTGCTCCGCCAGCCAGCCGCATGGCAAGATTTTGATAAACCTTGTGTTCGTTGTGCTGATGGTAAGCCGTAAATGGTTTGCTTATGCCGTGATGCCTAAGCAGTACGCCCGAAGTGCGCGTATCTTCGGCCAGCACAAAATCCACTTCCTGCAGAACGCGCAAGGCACGAAGCGTAATATCGTCAAGATTGCCGATCGGCGTGGGAACAAGATAAAGTCGGGACATGAGCGGCTGTGATGTATTATAAGATTATCAAATGAATTGCGTTAGATACTTTTGCAAAAGTAAAAATTCAACCCAAAGATTCAATTAGTAATGTCAAGGTTCAAATATAAAATCACCATTTATCTCCCTTTGCTCTTCGCTTTTGTTCTCATAGCAGGCATTTTAGTCGGGGTTCGTTTGGCTCCGAAGAGTGCTGCCGGCAACAAAGTTTATTCAATCAATCTCTCGGGTTACAACAAGATCAGCGACATTCTTACGCTCATCAACCGCGACTATGTGGATACTGTAAATATTGAAGAGATACAGGACGAGGCCATCACCGATATCCTTTCTAAGCTCGATCCACATTCGCAGTACATTCCGGCAAGCGATTTCGATCAGGTAAATGAGCAGCTCGAAGGAAACTTTGAAGGCATCGGGGTTCAGTTTAGGATAGAGAAAGATACCGTGATGGTAATTTCGCCAATTGCCGGAGGCCCCAGCGAAAATGCCGGCATCCGCGCCGGCGACCGCATCGTCATTGTCGAAAAAGATACCATTGCCGGCGTGGGCATCGCCAACGAAGATGTGATGAAAGCGCTCAAAGGGCCGCGCGGCACAAAAGTTAACATTCGCGTCTTTCGCCGGTCGGAGCCTGAATTGCTCGATTTTACGCTTACGCGAAATGTCATCCCAACCTACAGCGTCGATATCGCTTACATGGTCGACGATTCGATTGGATATGTGAAACTGAACAAGTTTTCGGCGACAACCCACGAGGAGCTTACCCGTGCTTTGCGCAAATTGAAAGAGCAGGGCATGCACCAGCTTATCCTCGATCTGCGCAACAATACCGGTGGCTACTTGCAGGCTGCCATCAATGTGTCCGATGAGTTTCTTAAAGATGAAGAGCTGATCGTTTACACCGAGGGGAAAAGCCGTCCGCGCAATTATGCCTATGCCACAGCCAAAGGCAACTTTGAAGATGAAGAGCTTATCATCCTTATCGACGAAGGCTCGGCTTCGGCAAGCGAAATCGTTGCCGGCGCCATCCAGGACAACGACCGCGGAACCATCATGGGGCGCCGCTCGTTTGGCAAAGGTCTGGTGCAGGAGCCGATGAATCTTTACGACGGATCAGCCATCCGGCTTACCGTTGCCCGATATTATACCCCAACAGGACGTTGCATACAGAAACCTTACGACAACGGAAAGGAGGATTATTACGCTGAGTTTCATAACCGTTTTGTGAACGGCGAAGCTTTGCATGCCGACAGCATCCATTTTAGCGATTCGCTCAAATATGTAACACCCGGCGGAAAGGTGGTTTATGGTGGCGGCGGCATTATGCCCGACATTTTTGTACCAATCGAAACGGGCGACAACCTAGCTTACTATAACCGGCTCATCAACAAAGGCGTAGTCTATGATTTTGCTTTCGATTATACTGATACCCATCGCAAGGAATTACAGCGCTACGGCGATGTAAAGGCGTTCGACCGCGGCTTTCGCATTGACGAAAAGATGATGCAGGAGTTTTTCGACTATGCCGATGCCCACGGCGTGAAACGCGATCCGGCAGGAATTGCGGCCAATCGCGAAACAATCCGTACGCTTCTCAAGGCGCTCATTGCCCGAAACATCCTCGACGATGCAGGGTTTTATCCCATCTACCTCCGCATCGACAACACCTTTCAGCAGGCTGTAAAGCAGATGAAAATAGATCGGAAGAAAAATGTTACGGACGGCCTCGCTACAAAATAATGTTGATTAGCTTCGGGTATTATTTCATAATAATTAATTCTGCGTTGGCCGTTTATTAGTAGATTTTTTCAAAATAAAAATTGATTCTTATGTCATTTACCTACGAATATCCCCGTCCTTCAGTTACTGCCGACATTGCTATTTTTAGTGATAATACCGAAAACCAAAAGGTTTTGCTGATCCAGCGTGGCAACGATCCCTTCAAAGGTCAATGGGCGCTACCGGGAGGTTTCATCGAGATGGATGAAACACTTATGGCAACTGCGATGCGCGAGCTGAAAGAAGAAACGGGTCTCTCTGTTCCTGAACTAACTCAATTCCGAACGTATGGCGATCCCGGTCGCGACCCGCGTGGGCGCACCGTTACTGTAATTTTTTTTGGTTTCGTAAATCCCGACAAGGCAACCGTTGCCGGTGGTGATGATGCTGCCGAAGCCCGCTGGTTCCCTATCGATCAGCTACCAACGCTGGCTTTCGATCATCAAAAGATAGTTACAGAGCTTATTGGGTTTCTGGGCAGCCGGTGAGGTTACTCTTGATTTTGGGGGAGAAATTATTTGATGATAGGCTTATTCTGCAAGCCAAAATGGTTAATCCTGAATTAAACCCAATTCCATCTTGAGTTCTTCGTGGGATGTCCACTTTTTATTCGACCGCTTAATTTCAAGCGACTCAATGTAATCTTCCGAATCTTGCTCAATCCTGAGCAGCCTTTCGTATTCTTTAATGTCAAGAATAACGGCCACCGGCTTATCACCATCTTTTATAATCTGAACATCAATCATTTGTATGCGTCCTTTCGGTGTTTAATTTGATAAATCAACATAACATTTAATTCGTCGTCAAAAATTATCCGATAATTTCCTGCTCTCAATCTTGATAACAAGTAATCAAAAATAAAGAAATCTTTAGGATTTGGTTTAATAGATAAGTAGAATTCATTGTTGTCCGGTAAACATAATATCCTTTAAATAGATTCTTCACTCCACTTTGTTTCGTTCAGAATGACAAGGCATTAGGGTTTTTGGGAGGGCTAAGTCGGCGGCTGCGCCGCCGACTTAGCCCTCACTCCTCCAATTCATCGCAAACCCTTGTCTTTCTGAGCGCAGCGAAGAATCTATTG
>CAZTCX010000063.1:0-19531 GCA_964612515.1 uncultured Lentimicrobiaceae bacterium
ATTGCACTGATGCCGGTTTTGATAACGCTTTTAAAGTATTTTCAAAAGAATAAAGGCGTCACCGAACCACCTCCCGCCTCATCATACCCTGCCTGGGCAAGGCTAATTTTTAGGTATGCTCCATACCTGGCCGGATTCCTCGCAATGCCATTGGGCATTATATTTATAATCGCCTCAGTGCTTGAAGAATTTACATCTTCACTTATCATTTTTTCAATAATGACGGGGACTTCAATCGCATCTGTTTTTGTGATTCTCATTAACTACAAACAATACAAAGCCCGCGGATTCTGATTTTCATCCTCCTCCAGATTTTCCCTGTCCCCTCAAAAAGCCACTAAGAAAAACAAAGAAAAACCCGGAGACACAAAGGCACGGAGGAAAAGAAAAAAAATAACCCTTTCTTAACCTCCGTGCCTTCGAGTCTTGGTGGTGAAAATTGTTTTAAAACGAACCGATCCGGTTTTATTTAATCTTCTCCAGGTTCTCCATCCCGTCAATGTTCATCGACTTGGAGAGCTTGGCAATGGTTTTCAGGTCGATGTTGCCGGTGATGCTGATGAAGCCAGCTTCGTTGGGCTGGTTGATGATCAGCAGCAACTCGTTGATGTTTTTTCCGTTTTTACGGATCATAAACTTCACCGATTCGCCGCCCTCGTTTACGGTCATCAGTTCCGAAAAATCTTTCAGCTTCACGCCGTTAAGCTCGTTTCTAAAATCTGTCAACTGCTTCGTCTTCATTGTGTCCTCCAGCATCAGAATGCGGATGTAGTCGAGTCCCTGCACCACTTTGTTGAGTTCCTGCATGTCTTCGCTGTCGGCACCCTGCGTTACTTCGGCAAAAAGGCTGAAGAGTTCTTTGGTAATATGCACGGTGGTAAAACCGTCTTTGGCGCCGTATTTATCAAATAGCGCATCGGTGACGCTTTGTGCCTGCGTCGTAGTTCCCATGAGCATCAGCACCATGGCAGCAAAAATCATTGTGATCTTTTTCATTTTTCTAAAGTTTTTAATTGATAACTATTTTGAATTTGGATAATTTCTCGAGATCCTCCAGGCTTTGCGAAGCCTTGTCCATGTTCTGGTTTATGGTTTTTACGTTGCGGTTGAGTTTGCCAAGTTTTTGCATCCTCACCTGTGTATTTTCCAGCTTGTCTAGCTCTTTCAGTGGTTTGGTTCCCTGCGTAAATTTTGCGCCCACGTAAGCCAACGCCTGTTGCGTTTGCAGCATAGCAGCTTCCGTTTCGGCGCGGGTATATTTGGTGGCTGCCATCTCGTCATCGGCGGGGCGCTGATAATAAGTAATGGTGAGTGTAAAGAGCACCAACAGCGTGGCGGCAATGCCGGTGGTGTACGACCAGAACTTACGTGTTTTGTAAAAGGGTAAAACCACTGTTTGAGCCAGGCGATTCTTTATTTTTTCTGCCACAGCGGTCGGCAAGGTTTCCTGTTTCGCTTTCGCTAAATGGCCAAACATTCGGGCTTCGGTGGCAAATTGCGGGTCGGCCTCCGGCGAAAGTAAATATGTTTTCAGGTCGCGCTCTTCCTGAAGCGTGGTGTGACCATCGTAATATTTTTCGAGTAGTATTTTAACTTCCGTTGTATTCATATTTGTAGTTTTTAATCATCATTTCACGTATTGTTTTTCGTGCACGCGAAAGATTAACACGGACGGTGTTTACATTCATCTTTACCACCGCGGCTATCTCCTCGTATTCCATCTCTTCCACATCGCGCAGATGAATGATGGTGCGTTGCTGTTCGGGCAACTTGCTGATAAGGCTGTAAGCCAGGGCTGCATCGTCTTTCATCTCCAGCGCCGACGCGGGAGTATGTGTTGTAGAAGGTTCTGTGATTCCGTTCAAAGAACTGTTTTGATAACTTTTGGCTTTTATCCTGTCGAGGCAAAGGTTGCGCGCAATGACCATGGCCAGCGCCTGTATGCTTCGGTAAGCGGACAGGTCGTGCCGCTTTTGCCACAGCCGCACTATGGTTTCCTGCACCACGTCCTGGCTGTCGGCATCCGCCAGATAATTCCGCGCCAGCCTGTAAATCATATCCTGATGCGGAAGCACCCCATCGATAAATGCTTGTTCAGTCATCGGTTAATCAGACGAATCTGTTTTGGTTTCATTACAAAAAAGAATTTACGAAATAACGATTAAAGCCATTTCCACAGCGTTACGGGTGTTTTTATTATTAATAAAGAAGAACGCCGCCTTCCTTTTTAAAAGCCATGCTCCGGTTTTGTTCCAACAATCTTTTTAAAACCAACAACTCTTTCCTGCCGGCTTTATCTGTTTCTGTCAACTTTTATAATGCGCTGGCCGTTGCACTGCGTTCGTTTTTAACTATTTTTGCGCCTTTCCGAAAATTTCGATTTTTTCGGAGACGATATTAGAAACTAATAATTACTCATTATTCACAAAAATCTACATTTATGTTCAAAGGACATCCCAAAGGATTGATTGCTGCAGCGTTGGCCAACATGGGCGAACGTTTCGGTTTTTACACCATGATGGCGATTCTGTCGCTATTTTTGATGGCCAAATTTGGCCTGGACGGAACGAATGCCGGGTACATTTACGCCACATTTTATGCACTGATCTACATCCTGGCGCTGGTGGGTGGTTTGATTGCTGACAAAACGCGCAACTACAAAGGGACCATCATGGTGGGAATTATAGTTATGGCGCTGGGATATCTGGCTATGGCCATTCCTTCCCAAACACCCGTAACCAATCAAACGCTTTATCTTGTCATCACCCTTGCCGGCCTTTTCATTATTGCTTTTGGTAATGGCCTTTTTAAAGGAAACTTGCAAGCGCTGGTCGGACAGATGTACGACAATAAAAAGTATGACAAGCTGCGCGATTCGGGATTTTCCTTGTTTTACATGTTTATCAACGTTGGCGCTATCTTCGCTCCCTTTACTGCTGTAGGAGTTCGCAACTGGTGGCTGCGCAGCCATGGCTTTCTCTACGATGCCGAGCTGCCCAAGATGGCTCATGCTTATCTTGATGGTACAATTAGCAATGATGCGATGCAAATGTTGGAGCAAAAAGCTGCCGATGTTACCGTTGGTGGCGGTGTTGTGGATATGACAAGTTTTGTGAATGAATATCTTAACCTTTTTGTCACCGGTTTCCACTATGCTTTTGGTGTAGCCATCATTGCTATGGCCGTTTCTTTTGTAATCTACATGGTGAACAAAAAACATTTCCCCGACCCGCGCAAAGCACATGATGATAAAGAAGAAAAACTCTCACATCACGAAATTAAAATGTCGGTGGCGGAAGTACGTCAGCGGATGTATGCCTTGTTTGCAGTGTTTGGTGTGGTTATCTTCTTTTGGTTCTCATTTCATCAAAACGGACTTACCCTTACCTTCTTTGCCCGTGACTACACGCTGTTGCAGATAGGAGGTTGGAAACTCTCGGCTGAGATGTTCCAGTCGATGAATCCCTTCTTTGTTGTTTTCCTTACTCCGGTAATTGTTGGGTTATTTGGCTGGCTGCGTGCCCGTGGTATCGAGCCGTCCACTCCCAAGAAGATTGCAATAGGTATGGGTATTGCTGCCCTGGCTTTCGTAGTAATGATGGTAAGTTCGATGGGACTCCCATTGTACAGCAGCATCGACCCCGACACGGGTGGAACACCATTGGCCGACAGCATGAAAGTGACACCATTTTTGCTCGTTGGAACCTATTTCATTCTTACTGTGGCTGAACTTTTCATCAGTCCGCTTGGAATTTCTTTTGTATCCAAAGTTGCTCCGCCGCAATATCAGGGAATCATGCAGGGTGGCTGGCTGGGTGCTACCGCTTTGGGCAATCAGTTGCTCTTTATCGGCGCCATTCTTTATCAAACGGTACCCATCTGGATGACCTGGGGAATTTTTGTTATTGCCTGTACCATCTCGATGCTAACGATGATCTTTATGCTGCGCTGGCTCGAAAGAGTTGCCAAATAAAATCTTAATTCTTGTTTCATATTCAACAAAGGCGAACCCGGAAGGTACGCCTTTGTTGTTTTTTGAAGGGAGAGAAGAAGAGAGGAATGAGAAGGAAGTAAACAGATTGCTTCGCTGTGCTCGCAATGAACGATTAACCATTAACGATTAACAAATAACAATTAACGAATAACAATTAACGAATAACAATTAACGAACAACAAACATTAATGCAGCCAACATTTCCATGGGGACACATCCGCCGCTACAACGCTTACGCGCAATATTTCGAGCGCGAATTTGGCGGCCGTGTGCAAAAAGTTACCATCGACGCGGGCTTTACCTGCCCCAACCGCGATGGCACCAAAGGCCGTGGCGGCTGTACCTATTGCAACAACGATGCTTTCAACCCTTCCTACTGTTCACCCGAAAAAAGTATTACACAGCAAATCAAGGAGGGGATTGAATTTCACGCCAATCGCTACCGCCGTGCTTCTAAATTTCTAGCCTACTTTCAGGCCTATTCCAATACCTACGACACGCTCGACAATTTGCGACGCCGCTACGATGAGGCGCTTCAAAACGAAAACGTAGTCGGGCTGGTCATTGGCACACGCCCCGACTGTATCGATGAAGAGAAGCTGGAATACTTTGCGCAGTTGGCCCGGACGCATTATGTTATCATCGAATATGGCATCGAGTCGTGCTATGATGCTACGCTCAAGCGCATCAACCGCGGGCATACTTTTGCGGAAGCTGAAAAAGCCATCCGCCTCACGGCTGATTATGGATTGAAAACAGGCGCCCATCTTATCTTTGGTTTGCCCGGCGAAACGAGCCAGATGATGCTCGATCAGGCCAATGTCATTTCAAAATTACCATTGACAACATTGAAATTCCATCAACTGCAGATTGTAAAAAATACTGTGATGGAGCAGCAATATCGGCAGCAGCCGGAAGATTTTAGATTTTTTAACCTCGACGAATACATCGATTTGGTCATCGATTTTTTGGAGCTTCTTAACCCTGCCATCGTCGTCGAAAGGTTTGCTGGTGAGGTGCCTCCGCGTTTCATTGCCGGGCCTCAATGGGGGCCGCTGCGCTACGATCAGATCCTGCAAATTATCGAACAGCAGCTTCAGCAACGTAATACTTGGCAGGGGCGTACGTTTGAATCTTTATCAAAATAGGGATATTTTTAGCGAAAGTAATTTCCAAATGTTTACTTTTGCAGTTAATTCATTTAAACCTTGTATTATTTATAAATCTAAATCAAAAAACATTATGCTTAAAAAGTTACAAATGATCGTAGTGCTGATGGCCATTTCAATGGTATCATTTGCACAAGTAAATGAAAACTTTGAGAGTTACAATGCTGGTGAAAAACTCGTTACACAAGCAGTAGCCCAAGGTCTTGATTATTGGACAACCTGGAGTGGAACCCCGGGTAGCGCTGAAGATCCTATGGTATCCTCCGATTTTGGATCAAAACACGTGGTTATTGAAGGAACTAACGATGCAGTTCTTTTACTTGGAAACAAAACCGCTGGTGTATTCAACCTGGAATTTGACGCTTACATTCCAACAGGTAAAATTGGATACTTCAACGTTTTGCAGGCATTTGCCGGTGCAAACAGTGAATGGGGTATGCAAGCCTTTTTTGATGTTGGTGGTGTTGGTTCTGTGGATGCTGGTGGCCAAGGTGCCGGCTCATTCACGTATAGCTACGATACCTGGTTCCCGGTAAAAGTGGCAATTGACCTTGAAGCCGACTTCGCTGAATTGTTTGTGAATGGCACAAGCGTTATTACCTGGGTATGGAGTGGCGGAACATTTGGTACAGGAACCCTGAATCAAATTGCAGCCATGAACGCATTTGCCTGGGCCGATAACGGAGCTCCCGGTGCTCACTTCGATAACATCTCATTCCAGCCTGTTTCTTCTACTGAAATCTTTGACAACATCGAAGCTTACACTACAGGCGGAAAACTCGTACAGCAAGCTTTGGCACAGGGCATCACCTACTGGACCTGCTGGAGCGGCGATGGTGGCGCAGGTGGCGCTGAAGACGCAACTATAACAGCTGATCAGGCGCATAGCGGTACCAAATCATTCATGATTGATGGCACCAACGACTTGGTTATTAAACTTGGCGACAAAACCGCTGGTAAATATTCCTACGATTTTTACATGTATGTACCCACAGGATTTGTTGGTTATTACAATATGCTGCAAAACTGGAATCCTGGTGGAAGCGCTGCTACATGGGGTTTGGAAGTTTATTTCGACCCGGGTGGAAGTGGCAAAGTAAATGCCGCCAACACTACTCCTTTGGCAACCTTTAGCTATCCCTACGATAGCTGGATTCATGTAGAGAACATCATCAACCTGAATACCGATAATGCTGCTGTTAAAATTAATGGCGTCGAGATTGTTTCATGGGAATGGAGCATCGGCGCTTCGGGTGGTGGCGTCAACAAATTAGCTGCCGCTGACTTCTATGCAGCCGCTACCAACGGAACACCAAAATTCTATATTGATGATGTATCACTTACTGAGCTGGAACCTGCCGTAGGTCCTGCCCATATCACTGTATCACCAGCCTCTTTCAGCTTCGATCTGGAATCTGGTAGCTCTACTACCAAAACCCTTGTGATTGGTAACGATGGTATTGCCAAACTCGTTTGGGCTGCTTATCCCGAATATGCAATGGGAAAATCAGCCAATTTCACACCTGTTGATTATTCAAATATTAGCATCCCCGAAGTTACTGTCGTAGAAGGTAAAGCAATGGCAAATAATGCAGGTACTGATGACCAGGTGACATTGCATTATGACGGTGAAAATGCCAACGCCGTAGGACTTACCAATGGCGGTTCATTTGAAGTAGGCGCTAAATTCCCAGTTACGATGACTAACAACTACATTGGAATGTCAATCTATGAAGTTCAGGTTTGGGTAAATGACGTTGTAACCGCCAGTGCTATCAAGATTTACGGTCATGGTACCGAGGAACAATCTGGTGAGCTGCTCTACGAGCAATCGTTCCCAGCTACCATAGGCTGGAACAACGTAGGACTTAATACTCCTATCCCCATCAGTGGTGGCGACATCTGGGTTTCACTTGCTCTTTCACACGATGCCGGACTATTCCCCGCTGGCTGCGATGCAGGTCCTGCTGTTACCAACGGCGACTGGTTTAAGTCAGGCGCTGCCTGGGTGCCAATGCATATTGCTAACCCATCACTTAATGCTAACTGGAACATCCGCGCTATTGCCGAAGGAACTCCAATGTCAGGATTCATCACCCTCAATCCGGCTTCTGGCCAGATAACTACGGGTAACACAACCAACGTTACTGCAACCTTTAACGCTGCAAACCTGAATCCGGGAACATACAATGCCAATATCGTTATCAACAGCAACGACCCGGTAACTCCACAGAAGTTGGTTCCTGTAACACTCAACGTTACCAGTGCTGTCAACTTCCCGGTAATCAGTGTAAATCCAACATCCCTGGATTTTGGACTTGGTTATAACGAACAGGAAACCAAACCATTGAATATTTCAAACACTGGAACAGCTGATCTCAACGTTAACATGAGCATTACCTATGGTGAAGATGCACTTGCACCTGTAACCACTCCGGTTGAAGAATACGTGAATGTAATAAATCCTGAGCAGCTTAGCCTTGCCAACACCACCAACCCGACTCCTTCACCCAACGTTACCGATGATGTGGTAATACGTTACGACAATGGTGTTAACGATGATGCTATCGGACTAACCGCAGGTGGTACCTTCCAGGTTTCGGCTTACTGGCCTGCCGCAACGATGGGGCAATATGCAGGTATGGAGCTTACATCTGTCGAAATTTACATCAACGATCCGCCTACTTCCTGTATCCTGAAAATTTACGGGCAGGGAACTGCTACAACACCTGGTCCGGTGCTGCACCAACAAACCCTTTCTGTTAATCCGGTTGCATGGAACAATATCCAACTTTCAACTCCGGTTTCCATTACTGGCAATGATATCTGGATTGGCTACGAAGTAACCCATCCTGCTGGTTTATTTACTCCCGGTTGTGATGCAGGTCCAGCTGTGGTAGGCTTTGGCGATATGATTTCGCTCGATGGCGTCAGCTTCGAGCCAATGTCAGGCTTAGGTCTTAACTACAACTGGAATATTGCTGCTACCCTTAGCGGTGAAGTTCAGGTGGAGTGGTTGAGCATTAACCCAATGTCGGGTGTAGTTGCCCCTGGCGGCATGCTTGATTTTGATGTTACAGCCGACACAGAGCCCTTTGGTGGCCCGACAGATGAAACTTATCATGCTTCTATCTGGATTGCCTCCAATGACCCGGCTACTCCAATGGTGGAAGTGCCGGTAACGCTTCTTTTCCCTGTAGGAATGAGAGACCTTTACAACGATGCTTACATTATGATGTTCCCCAACCCTGCCAACAATATGGTTAACCTTTCGACCAACTATGCTATGAGCAATGTTAAAGTTGTTAATCAACTGGGACAGGTAGTATTGGAGCAAACACCAAACAGCAAAAACGTAATTGTAAATACATCACAACTCCAGGCTGGTGTTTATTTTGTGAAGATTACCTCCGAAGCCGGAGAATCCATACAAAAGTTGATAATTAAATAATTGGTTTTCATAATTTTAGTTTTTGAGAAGTCCCGGTATCTTTGCCGGGACTTTTTTTATGCCTATGAACGATATTAATTTTTTTGAAAAGGTGTACCAGGTGGCGGTGCAAATTCCTTTCGGGCGGGTAACCAGCTACGGAGCCATTGCCCGGTATCTGGGCACGGGTGGCTCGGCTCGCATGGTGGGATGGGCCATGAATTCTTCGCACACACAATTGATTAATGTGCCCGCGCACCGTGTTGTAAACCGCAACGGCCTGCTCACCGGAAAGCACGCCTTTGGCGGTCCCGACGTTATGCAGCAATTGCTCGAAGCCGAAGGCGTGAAGGTTGTTGATGATAAGATTATCGACTTTGAAAAACTCTTCTGGGATCCTGCAAAGGAGCTTGATTTAAGAGATTGATATTTCAAAAGCAAAATTCCAAAAAACGAATCTCAAATGACAAATACATTCCAAAAAACGAATTTCAAATATCCAAAACGGTTTTGGTCATTGAGTTTTTAAAACTGGAATTTATTTGTGATTTACTTTATTGTCATTTGTGATTTATTTGTAAAATGTCATAGTCAAATTAGAAAACAAAGATTCATCACCAATTTGCCAATACCCGCTTTCTATTATTTTTGTTGAAAATTACAAAAAAAGCATGGTTTTTTTGAGATAGCGAAAAACAACAACAAGAATCTTGAATAATAATAAAAACATAGCCGATTGGATAAAAGCGGAAGCGTCAGCGCTTGGGTTTGATGCGTGCGGCATTGCGCGCGCCGGATTTCTGGAAAAAGATGCGCCCGTGCTTGAACGGTGGCTCAAAGGGAATATGCACGGCACCATGCAATACATGGAGAACTATTTCGACAAACGCCTCGATCCGCGCCAGTTGCTCGAAGGTGCGCAGTCGGTGATTGTGCTGGTGAGCAACTATTTGCCTGTAATGCAGCTTCCCGAAAATGATAATTATATTTTGTCGAAATATGCTTACGGCACCGATTATCATTTTGTGATCCGCGACCGGATGCAAAAGATCATCGACGGGCTTCGCGAAAAATCCGGTGATATTGCTGCGCGTGGCTTTGTGGATTCGGCACCGGTACTTGAGCGTGCCTGGGCGGCAAAGGCAGGACTGGGCTGGATTGGCAAAAACGCCAACTTTATCATTCCCCGAAAGGGCTCTTTTTATTTCCTTTCGGTAATTATCACCGACCTGTGGCTGCCCGACGACACGCCAAAAGCTACCGATCTGTGTGGCGCCTGCCGCAACTGCATCGACGCCTGTCCTACCCAAGCCATCGTGGCTCCGGGCGTTGTGGACGCGCGCCGCTGTATTTCTTATCTTACCATAGAACTGCGTGACGAAATCCCTGAAAACTTTGCCGGACAAATGCGCGATCGCATCTTTGGCTGCGATATTTGCCAGGATGTGTGTCCCTGGAACCGCTTTCAGAAACCACACAACGAGCCGCTTTTTGCGCCAACGCCAGATCTTTTTGAAATGACCAAACGTAAATGGGAGGAGCTGACGCAGGATGCGTACCGTATTTTATTTAAGAAATCACCTGTTAAGCGGGCAAAATATCACGGGCTGATGCGCAATGTCAGGTTTGCGGCAAGGGATAATCATTCAGCCGACGATTCATCAGAACGATAGCGGGCGGGATCCTTTTTGAATTCGCTCACGGAGATTCCAGTTACATTTTTGAATTGTGTAGAAAGATATTGCACGCTGCTGTAGCCCATCATGTACGCTATTTCGCTCAGCGTCATATCTCCGTAATGAATCAGCTCTTTGGCCTTTTCGATTTTTTGCTGGATGATAAACTTTTCGAGCGTCATCTCTTCGTGGCGCGAAAACACGGCGGAAATATACTGGTACGACAAATTGAACTTTTCGACCAGGTAATCGGAGTTGCGAATCATGGCGTTGAAGGTTGTATGATGCACCAGGTCTATCACCGCGCTTTTGATCTGTTGGGTAAGCTGATCCTCTTTATCCTGCACAATTTCAAAACCCTCTTCTTCGAGCCAGCCTGCAATGTCGCTCAGCGAAATAGTCTCCTCATCAAAACTAATGCGTGCCTCGCCGGTGGTAATTCGATCGATGGTAATGCCATGCTCGTCGAATAGCCGGCGTACCAGCCTGATGCAGCAGTGGCACGTCATGTTTTTAATGATCAACTTATGTTGTTGCAAATTCAACTTGATGAGCTATGGATGAAAGAGAGCGGACAAAGTTAGGATTTTTCGCGTGCAGGAAGGATTTACGATTTACGCCCGCCCTGAGCGTAGCCGAAGGGAAGGACGGTTTACGAATTAAGGAAAGGAATTTTGAATTTTGAACGAAAGCCCCTACTGGACGAAATCTTCCGCCTGGGCGAAGCCCCGGGACAGAGACGCGTAACAGACATCGACAATGGCAATTTTCAATCCCAATTAGACGACGCCCTGCCAACTGTTGACTGCTTCTGAAAGCGCAATAAACACAGTAAAAAATAGTTATGAAGTAATATTTTTAAGCCCATCAATACGCATCGAAATGAAGATTAAATCAGCTCTTGCCATAGTTTGTGCACTATTTTTCGTCAACCTCCTAAGTGCTCAGATAGCCATCGGCGAATGGCGCGATCATTTACCCTACAAGCGCACCATTGCTGTGGCCGAAGCTGGCCAGCGCATCTATTGCGCCACCGAATACAGCCTTTTTTATTATGATAAAAATGATAATAGTATTGGCCGCTTTTCCAAAGTGAACGGACTTTCTGATATCGGTATCAGCGCCATGGCCTATAATGAGGATTATAAAACACTGATGATTGCCTACACCAACGCCAACATTGATCTGATCAAAGGCGATCGGATTGTGAACATCAGCGACATCAAGCGTAAGCAGATTTTGGGTAACAAAACCATCAACAATATCACCTTCATCGGTAGCCGGGCTTATCTCTCCTGCGGTTTTGGCATTGTGGTGCTGGATGTTGAAAATGAAATATTTCCCGAACCCACCTATTACATTGGTGAAGAAGGCGCTTCGGTAAACGTGCTGGACATTACCCTTGGCAACGATACATTATACGCTGGCACCGACGAAGGGATTTACAAAGCATCCTACAGCAGCCCCAACCTCGCACATTACATTGCCTGGTCAGTAGATCAGCGACTTTATCCGAATGCAGCTTTTAATGCCATCAGATATTTTGCCGGTAAGCTCGTTGTAAACCTCTCTGACCCGCGGTACAACAGTGATACGGCTTACAGGTATGATTATGCTATTAATCAATGGCAGAAATTTCCGGATGTGGACCACTTTCGTAAATATCATCTTCGCATCGAATACAGCCAATTGATAATCGCTGGCCAGGGCAATGTGATGATTTATGATCAAAATTATAACCGGCTAAATGTAATCTACAAGCCGGGCGGAGTTTCGCTCAATGGGCGGGATGCAACACCCGATGCACAAGGAGTCTATTGGATTGCCGACAATTCCCTCGGCCTGATAAAAACCACAACCGGCTGGGACGCCGAATTTATCAGCCCCAGCGGTCCCTATTCCGCCAACGTTTTTGATATGGATCTGAAAAATCAGGAGTTGTGGGTAGCTTCCGGCGGATACAGCAGTGGCTGGGGAAAGCTCTATCTGGCCGATGGCATTTACACCTTTAGCAACGAAACCTGGAAATCTTACAACCGTGCAAATGGTGTTCCGGCTTTCGATTCCATCAGCGATATGATTTGCGTAGCCGTCGATCCCAACGCGTCCGGACATGCTTATGTGGGCACCTGGATGCAAGGTGTAATGGAGTTTCAGGATGGGCAGGTCGTAAATATTTATGATGATAAAAATAGTTCGCTTCAAATTTGGCCCGAAGCACAGTATGTGGCAGTAAGCGGCGTTTCACTCGACAGAAATAACAACCTCTGGGTGGTCAATTCGCGTGTGCCCGAAATACTTTCCGTTAGAAAACCCAACGGGCAATGGAAATCCTTTTCATTGGGTTCATCCACCAGCAATACCGACACCGGCAAACTTTTCATTGATCAGGACGACCAGAAATGGATTACCCTGCGTGCCGACAACAAATTGCTGGTTTCCACCAATGGCGGCACCATCGACGACATCACAGACGATGCTTCCAAAGTGCTGACTAACAATAGTGGCAATGGAAATTTGCCGGGCAACCTCATACTTTGCGTGGCACAAGATCATGACGGCGAAATTTGGCTGGGCAGTGACGAAGGTATCGGCGTGATTTATTCGCCAAAAAATGTTTTTGACGGCGGAAACTACGACGCACAACGAATCCTTATTCAGGTTGGAGAATTTACGCAATATCTGCTCGAATCGGAAAGTGTGACTTCCATCGCCATCGATGGCAACAACTGCAAATGGATAGGCACCGAACGGTCAGGCGCTTATTACCTTTCGCCCGACGGCACTAAGGAATTACTTCATTTTACTGCCGAAAACAGCCCCCTCTATTCTAACCACATCATCGACATTCAGATAAACGGCGTTACCGGCGAAGTTTTCTTCGGCACCGACAAAGGAATTATCTCCTATAAAAACACTTCTACAGAGCCTCCCATCGTAAACAAAGATGTGCTGGTGTATCCCAATCCTGTGCGTGAAGGTTACAATGGAATCATTGCTATCAGAGGATTGGTGAACAATGCCGACGTAAAAATTACCGACGTCAGCGGGAATCTCATTTTTGCCACGCGTGCCGAAGGCGGCCAGGCCACTTGGTCGGGCAAGAGCTTTAGCGGACGCAAAGCCAGCACAGGCGTTTATCTTGTTTACGCCACTGATAGTGACGGCAAAGAGACAATTGTTACCAAGATTTTATTTATCAATTAATTATTAATGGCGGGGCTGCATGCCGGCCAGTTTTGATATGTTACATCGTACCCGCGCCATCGTACTTAAAACGATAAAATATTCGGAGACGAGTGTGATTGCGCGTATGTTCACCGAAGAGCTTGGCTTGCGATCGTACATAATAAAAGGTGTTTTTGGTAAGAAAAAAAATGGCACCCGAACGCTGCTGCAAAGCCTTTCGCTTCTCGACCTGGTGGTTTATGAAAAACCGGGCGCCGGTCTGCAAAACATCAAAGAAATCTCCATAGCACATCCTTACACCAACATCCCTTTCGACGTGCACAAGGGCGCCATCCTTATGTTTCTCAACGAGATTATTTACAAATCCATCGGTGAGCAGGAGCCTGACGGCGATATGTTTCGGTTTATCTTTCATCAACTATTGACACTCGACGAAACCAAAGATGAGATTGCCGATTTTCATTTGGCTTTTATCATCCGGTTTACAAAATATCTGGGCTTCCTGCCAAGAAACACCTACAGCACCAGCAACACCTTTTTCGACCTTCAGGAAGGCGAGTTTGTTCATGTGCAACCCATTCACAGCAATTTTATGAATTCGCAGCATAGCCATCAGTTGAATATGCTTTTGCAGGAAAGCCCCCAAAAGGTTTTTGTAAATGCGGCGATGCGCAACGCTTTGCTCGAAAAAATCATCGTCTATTATAGCCTTCATGTGCCGGCATTTGGGGAGGTAAGATCGCTGCCGGTATTGCATCAATTATTGACAACCGCTATATGAAATTATTTAGAACACATTTCTTTATTAAAACTTTCCTGCTGATTCTGCTCGCAGCATTTGTAGCTGGTTGTAGTACGCCGCGCAAAGCCCGGAAAAAAGATTGCGACTGTCCGCGCTGGAGCTATTCACAGCCACAACTTCCCGCCTTCGATGACCAAAGAGGAATATAAAAGCATATTAATAAAGTACATTCCTGAAGCCGCTTTTGAGCAGGTTTATGCACTGATAATGCGTCACGGGCTGCGAATCGTTATTTCGCGCCACCGCAAAAGCAAGCATGGAGATTTTAGGCCGGGCATCAAAGGAAAGCCATCGGTCATCACCATCAATCACAACCTGAATCCGTTTGCTTTCCTCATCACGCTTTTGCACGAGGCCGCGCACCAGTTGGTGTGGGAGAAACATAAGCGCTCGGTAAGTCCGCACGGGCCGGAGTGGAAAAAGGCATTCCATGAACTCTTGCAGCCTTTCGTTGTGCAAAATGTTTTTCCGGAAGGAATTGCCGCAAAGTTGGAGCAGGATCATCTGTCGTTAAAATATTCTACTTCGGCCGATCTGGTGCTGGCACGTCAACTCAAGGAATTCGACAAGCCACATGAGGGTACAGTATTGCTGGAAACGCTGCCCGAAAACGCACACTTTACGCTCCCCAATGGAATGCATTTTATAAAGCTGAAGCGACGACGCAAAAATTACCTTTGTCTTAAGGTTGAAAACCAGCGTCAGTATATTTTTAATCCACTAGCCGAAGTAATTGCCCTCGATGAGCCAAATAACAATAAGTAATTATACATTTGCAACAAAAACAACCCAACCACTAAAAAACATAAAATTGATGGATAAAAATAATTACTGTATCATAATGGCTGGCGGCGTTGGAGCGCGATTTTGGCCCATGAGCCGCACGGATCATCCCAAACAATTTATCGACATCCTTGGCACCGGTCGAACACTGGTACAGCAAACTTTTGCTCGCTTTCGCAAAATCTGTCCGGCCGAAAACATCTTCATCGTTACCAACGAGATTTATCATGATTTGGTGAAAAACCAAATCCCGGAAATTCCTGACAACAACATCGTGCTGGAACCCGCCATGCGCAATACAGCGCCATGCATCGCTTACGCTAATTACAAGATAAGTCAGATAAATCCGGATGCTAAAATTGTGGTTGCTCCTTCTGATCATTTGATCATGAATGAGGATCTTTTTATTAAAAACGTTCAAAGTGCCCTCGATGCCGTCAGCGATAACGATTGGTTGGTAACACTGGGCATCAAACCCACCCGCCCCGATACGGGCTACGGATACATCCAGTGCGGCGATCAACTAACGGATGCCAACAATTCGAACATCTCAAAAGTAAAAACATTTACTGAAAAACCCGATGCCGAATTGGCGCGCAAGTTTGTCGAGAGTGGCGATTTCCTTTGGAATGCCGGCATTTTTATCTGGTCGTTACGTAGCATTATGGCTGCCTTCGAAGAACATCTGGACGATGTAAACGATCTTTTTAAAGAAGGTGTAGGAAAATACAACACGTCGGCAGAGCAGTCTTTTGTGCGTGAGATTTACACCTCCTGTCGCAAAATTTCCATCGACTACGGCATTATGGAAAACGCGTCGAATGTTTACGTCCTTGCCGCCGACTTCGACTGGTCTGATCTGGGAACCTGGGGATCGCTTTACGATATTCGTCAAAAAGATGAAAATAAAAATGTGCTGTCGGGCGATGGCGTCCTGCTTTACGATACCCACAACTGCATCATCAGTATGCCCAATGACAAGCTTGTGGTGTTGCAAGGCCTCGACGATTACATTGTGGTGGAACGTGACAACATACTTCTAATCTGCCGCAAGCCCGACGAACAACAAATCCGTACTTTCGTCAGCGATATCAAAAACAATAAAGGAGAACAATTCATTTAATTCAACTAAATTTTACAAAAAGCATGAGAAAACTACTTGTAATTCTTGCACTATTCCTATTAGGAAGTACAGTCACCGTAAAAGCCGACGAGGGCATGTGGCTGCCTTTGTTCATCGAGCGTCTCAACTATGTTGATATGCAAAAAATGGGTTTGCAGCTCACGCCCGAAGAAATCTATAGTGTTAATCATTCGAGCCTGAAAGATGCCATCATCATTTTTGGCGGTGGCTGCACCGGCGAAATCGTTTCGCCCGAAGGATTGATCTTTACCAATCACCACTGCGGTTATGGCCAGATTCAATCGCACAGCACCCTCGAGCACGATTATCTTACCGATGGTTTCTGGGCGATGAATAAAAACGAAGAGCTGCCCAACGACGGACTGACAGCCCGGTTTCTGGTGCGCATCGAAGATGTTACCGATCAGGTGCTTTCCCAATTGAACGACAACATGACCGAACAGCAGCGCAACGACAAAGTCCGTGAAGTGTCAAAGAGTATTTCCGACAAAGCTCTTGACGGAACAGGTTACGATGGTTATGTACGCGGTTTCTTTGGTGGCAATGAGTTCTACCTTTTTGTTTACGAAACCTACCGCGACGTGCGCCTCGTAGGAGCGCCACCCTCAAGCATTGGCAAATATGGCGCAGATACCGACAACTGGATGTGGCCACGCCACACCGGCGACTTCTCAATTTTCCGCGTTTATGCTGGCCGCGATGGCAAACCTGCCGATTATGCACAGGAAAACGTCCCTATGAAATCCAAGTATTATTTGCCGGTTTCCATCAAAGGCGTCGAAAGAGGTGATTTTGCAATGATCATGGGTTACCCCGGAGGCACAGAACGCTATCTTTCATCATGGGGCGTTCAGTTGGCTGAAGACGAAAGCAACATGACTGTCGTCGATATCCGTGCTATAAAGCTGGAGATTATGCGCCAGTTTATGGATGCCGACCCCGCCGTTCGTATCGACTATGCTTCTAAATATGCCGGTACCTCCAACTATTGGAAATATTTTATCGGACAAACCAGAGGATTGAAGCGCCTGAAAGTTTACGACAAGAAGGTGCAGGAGGAGGCTGCTTTCGATCAATGGGTAAATGCTGATGCTGCCCGCCAGGCCAAATATGGTGACGCTTTGCAGTTGCGCGAAGAAGGGGTAGAGGCAAAGAGAACTGTCAATCTTACGCAAATCTATCTCAACGAAGCTATCTCGCGCGGCAGCGAAATACTCATGTTCTCAAGACGTTTCAAGCCGCTGGCAGATTTACTCGAGGCCAAAGATAAAGACCAGCAAGCTATTGATAAAGAAATTGCACAACTTCGCGAACGTGCAGCTACCTATTTTGACAATTACTCCGAGCCACTCGACAAGGCTTTGCTTTCCGCAATGCTCCTGACTTATTATCAGAATGTTCCCAAGCAATATCAGCCCGAAATATTGGCAAAAGTTTATGATCCAAATCGTGGTTTTGATCTATACGCCGATAAGATTTTCAACAAAACCATTTTTGCTTCGCGCGAAAGTGTGGATGCTTTATTGGATAAGCCTTCAGCCAAAAAGATTCTGAACGACGCGGCCAGCGAACTTATGAGTGCTTTTATGAAAATTATGCCGTCGGTACGAGACGTTCTCAACGCCGCGGATGAAAAACAAGCCAGAGGCGAGCGGCTTTATATTGCCGGCTTACGCCAAATGTATCCTGATCGCACGTTCTACCCGGATGCCAACTTTACCATGCGTCTCACCTACGGGCAGGTGCTTGATTATTATCCTGCTGACGCCGTTCATTATGATTACTACACGACGCTGTCAGGTGTGATGCAGAAAGAAGATCCTTCCACATGGGAATTTACAGTACCCGAGAAACTCAAGCAGCTTTATCAGAATAAAGACTATGGCAGGTATGGAAAGAATGGAGAAATGGTTGTAAACTTCCTCACCACCAACGACATTACCGGTGGCAACTCCGGCAGCCCTGTGATGAACGGAAAAGGTGAACTCATCGGTCTGGCTTTCGACGGCAACTGGGAAGCCATGAGCGGCGACATCGTTTTCGAACCCGATCTCCAGCGCACCATTTGTGTCGATATCCGCTACGTGCTTTTTATTATCGATAAATTCGCTGGTGCTAAAAACATTATCGACGAACTCAACATTGTTACTGAATAAGAAATCAGTTGATTTCCTTCCACAAAACAGCAGGTCGCTTCACAAGGCCTGCTGTTTTTTTTCTTGCCCCTTTGTACTGAAATACGGCCACAGAGTAGGTTTCAGCTATACTCAGTAAGATCGCCATGGACTTTAGTTCCAAAATGTGCACATCTTTTATTTCAATGGTTTGAGGTAGAAGTTGGGAATGAAAGAGGTAAAAAAGAGCAAAAAAATGTCCTTTGCCCGGTATGAGGATGGAAGGAGTGGGGGGCAAAGGACAAGTGCAATCAATTAATCCCTAAAAATCTGTTTGTCATTTAAAAAAAAATTACCCTGTTAAAAAATAAATGACATTGCAAATGTAAGCGAAGTAATTCAAAAAGGCAATAATTCAATCAGAGAACGGCTATTATTTGTAAGTTAACGGTCACCTTTATTGAACGAGCGTCAGGATGAAATATCCATCGGACGGTTCAGAAACCGCAGCAGTGGCTGGATTGCTTTAAATGCATCTATAACATCTAAAAAAAACGCATCATTCTTTACCTGCTCATCAGTAAATGATTTTCCGGCTGTAAAACTTTTGTATTTAAGATGCTCAACCATTGGAGCGTCGGCAGGGAAGTCTTTGGGTGGCCTTTTCAATCTATCCTCATTCAATGTGCCAAATGATTTTACAAAATCAGGATGTGAGATAATTGCTTCAAAATCTTGCGGGAAATTATAGATTTCGTACCGGAGTGTCCGAAGCATTTCCGGTGTAGGCTGCCAGCGTCCGCCACCGACAAAGGTTGCGCCGGGTTCCAAATGTAGATAATAACCTGCATAGTCACTTTTGCGCCCACCCCGCCGGATTATGGCACCCATGTTTACCTTGTAAGGGTCTTTGTTTTTCGAAAAACGCACATCCCGATAAATCCTGAAGGTGCAATCTGCGGGCGTAATCAGTTGAATGTCGCTGTCGAAGGAGGAAACGCCACTAATAACTTTATCCAGAAATTCGGCATGTAAAACTTTTGCCTGTTCATACCTCTCTTTATTGGCGTTAAACCACTCACGTGTGTTGTTTTTCTTTAAATCTGATAAGAAGTTGAATATTTTTTCCATGTTAGATTAACTCATTTTGTTTTGGATTATGATTTATTCTAAAATATTGGTGTCCGGTTAAAAGCAATAGATTCTTCGCTGCGCTCAGAAAGACAAGGG
>CAZTCX010000064.1:0-15275 GCA_964612515.1 uncultured Lentimicrobiaceae bacterium
ACATAGTGATAATTTTGAAAGTTTTCTATCAAATAATCCTTTTAATCGTACCATCAAGGAATTGAAACGAGATAATAATTTCTGATAATGATGAAGGAAATGAATCTTTTAATCGTACCATCAAGGAATTGAAACTGCAGGGTTTGAGGCATAGGCGTTGTTACCTAAATTCTTTTAATCGTACCATCAAGGAATTGAAACTTCTATATTTGATTAGAGCTTTGTACTCGGCAGCCGCTTTTAATCGTACCATCAAGGAATTGAAACAATCGTCGAAATGTTTTGCAAGTCTTTTTATTGTGTCTTTTAATCGTACCATCAAGGAATTGAAACACAAATTTTCATTTTATCCCCATCAACTGTCGACTCCTTTTAATCGTACCATCAAGGAATTGAAACTTCAACGGATGCTTCTCCTCTATACGCTGCTTTTGACTTTTAATCGTACCATCAAGGAATTGAAACCGTAACTGTTAGTTTATCAGTTACAGATTTTACAACCTTTTAATCGTACCATCAAGGAATTGAAACAAATGGGCGCCTTTTGGGCATTCAGCGACAAGCAATCTTTTAATCGTACCATCAAGGAATTGAAACCACCGAAGCAGCGCCAAAATTATTCACAGTTGACCTCTTTTAATCGTACCATCAAGGAATTGAAACCAGGAAAGTACACCAGCGAAGGGTACCAGCTCGCATCTTTTAATCGTACCATCAAGGAATTGAAACTCGTTACCATGTTCATTCCCCGCTTTTCAAGTTTCCACTTTTAATCGTACCATCAAGGAATTGAAACGAACTCCGCAGAATTTCTACCGGGTTCGACATTTGCCTTTTAATCGTACCATCAAGGAATTGAAACACGAGTGGCACCACTCCGGATTTTTCGGTAAATAAACTTTTAATCGTACCATCAAGGAATTGAAACGTGGTTTTGAAGTGGGCGCAAATACCGGCAGCAACACTTTTAATCGTACCATCAAGGAATTGAAACAGCGGAACGATAACAACTTTGCCGGACACCTACAACCTTTTAATCGTACCATCAAGGAATTGAAACCGACAACCTCCGGCGCAATATCAATCTGCTGGTGCTTCTTTTAATCGTACCATCAAGGAATTGAAACCAGGGTGCTGACGGGGAAGATGGAAAAGACGGGGCGCTTTTAATCGTACCATCAAGGAATTGAAACAAATCAGATGGTTTAAATTTTGAAAGTAAAAAGGGTCTTTTAATCGTACCATCAAGGAATTGAAACGTAGTTACGATGACTTTTTAACTAAATACAAATCGACTTTTAATCGTACCATCAAGGAATTGAAACGCCTGTCGGCAACCTTTGCAAAGCTGGGCGAAGCACTTTTAATCGTACCATCAAGGAATTGAAACCAGGGTGCAGACGGGAAAGATGGGGCGGATGGGAAATTTTAATCGTACCATCAAGGAATTGAAACGAATGACCGTTAATGTTTGTTAAATAAACTTGGGTCTCTTTTAATCGTACCATCAAGGAATTGAAACATGTTATCATATCCAATTACTGTTAACAACACATAATCTTTTAATCGTACCATCAAGGAATTGAAACCATCTACCGGATAATGTCTATCCCTCGCATAAACTACTTTTAATCGTACCATCAAGGAATTGAAACAAACTTCTTTTTCGGATAATTTAACCTTTTCCGGTTCTTTTAATCGTACCATCAAGGAATTGAAACTCGAGATTAGTTTCAGGTAACTGCTTAAAAGTTTTAGCTTTTAATCGTACCATCAAGGAATTGAAACACGATCTTTTTCAGAATACACTAACTTATTGCCGCCTCTTTTAATCGTACCATCAAGGAATTGAAACCCTCTCCAGAATCTTCCCGCTTTCAGGTGGGACGCGCTGGCCAGACACTGGTTTACACCAGGTTTACACTGAAAACAAAACAGGGAGCCAGATTTTACTCTAACTCCCTGTGGTTCAATGTCGGGGTAGTAAGATTCGAACTTACGACCTCCTGCTCCCAAAGCAGGCGCGATGACCGGACTACGCTATACCCCGTATTATTTTTTAAGAACTTTTCCTGAAAAAGCGGAGAGAGGGGGATTCGAACCCCCGGTACCAGTAATAGGTACGACAGTTTAGCAAACTGTTGGTTTCAGCCACTCACCCACCTCTCCATCCTGTCTTTTTAAAGAACTCACCCAACGGATATCCCGTTTTTCGGAGTGCAAAGATCGGATTAATTCTCAATTAACAAAACATTTTCCAGAAAAAAATCTGCAACCGAATTTAGGTTTCCCTTTGGCTTCTAATGATGGTGACCACCAGGCCCATGCACATGTCCGTGATCAAGTTCTTCATCACTCGGATCGCGCACATCCATTATCTTCACATCGAAAGTAAGTTCCTGGCCGGCAAGCGGGTGGTTGGCATCCAGCGTCACATTTTCGCCTTCAATTTTTACCACCGTAAGATTGATCGCGCCCTCTTCGCCGTGCGAAGTGAAAGTCATCCCGGGCTCTATGCTGTTTGGATCAGGGAATTTGGAGCGCTCAACCACATAAACCATCTTGTCGTCGCGCATGCCGTAAGCATCTTCCGGTTGAATGGTCACCTTTAAATCATCATCTTTTTCTTTGTTTTCCAGTTCCCGCTCCAGGCCAGGAATCAGATTGCCGTTGCCGTGCAGGTAATAAAGTGGGTCGCGACCGTCAGAAGAGTCCAGCGTGTTGCCCTGCTTATCGGTGAGTGTGTAATGAATTCCTACTACTTTGTTCTTTGCAATTTTCATGAAAATGAAGTTTTTATTAAAAAAATATGTGAAACACCTTCTCTCGCAATGTTTCACATCCGATTTAAATAGACGACAAACTGTGGTGCCGCCGATTTAAGCTGCAAAGAAAATAAATAATTTCAAAAAGCCCGACCCCAAAACCTGCTAATAAATTTTATAATCCGATAGTTGGTGGTGTCAGTTTTGCCGGATGATGTTACTTTCCAAAACAAAGCGCTATTTTTGCCATCAAATTTCAAAACAAATTCTTATGACTTTAATAAAAAAATTTCTACCGTGGGTACTGGTAGTTTTCGTTTTGCTGGCCATTGGTTGCAAAAAAGATGACGACGATAACAAGGAGCCGAAAGCGGCATTTACCTGGCAACTAACAGATTCTGCCGGACAGGTTATTTTTACCAATACCAGTGAAAATGCACAAACTTTTGAATGGAACTTTGGCGATGGCACCGCCAGTACGGCCACTTCGCCTATGCATCTTTACGAAGAGAATGATAGTTTTATCGTAACGCTCAAAGCTTTTGGTATAGGCAGCAACTCGGTGCAAGACACAGTGCTGGTCAACAATCTCCCTTAACTTGTCCTCGTTCGATCAGAAAATCTGTTTTTTAAAAGATCAGATCAGAACGATCATTAATTAAAAACGCCACTCCTTATCGGGATGTGGCGTTTTTAATTTTTAAGCTTGGCGCAAAATTTATTTCAGCTTCATATCGCTGATCACGGCGTTAATCTTTTTGTCGAGCGCCTCATTAACTTTGTCGTAGTCGGCAGCAGATTTTAGTTCTCCTTTAACACCGAAATAGAATTTTATCTTTGGTTCGGTGCCTGACGGGCGCATGCTTATCTTGGTTCCGTCAGCCGTAAAAAACTGCAACACGTTACTCTTGGGCAGTTTAATGGCGGTCTCTTTTGCATTTTTCAGGTCTTTTTGCACCTGCTCCTGATAATCCTTTATCATCACCACCTCTGATCCATTAATGGTTTTGGGCGGTTTGGATCTGAAATTCTCCATCATCTTCCGAATCTCCTCGGCACCGGCTTTGCCTTTTTTGGTCACCGAGAGAAGGTTTTCTTTATAAAAACCATATTCGATGTAAATATCGAGCAGCAGGCTGAAGATGTTTTTGCGCTGGTTAGCAGCCCAGGCAGCTATTTCGGCAAGCATAGCGCAGGACGCCACCGCATCTTTGTCGCGCACGAAGTCGCCAATCATGAAGCCGTAGCTTTCTTCGCCACCACCGATGAAAGTTTTTTTGCCTTCGTTTTCACGAATGACTTCCGCAATCCATTTAAAACCTGTCAGCACATCATAACATTCCACATTATGTTTTTTGGCTATGTCGGTGATGAGTTCAGTGGTTACGACTGTTTTTACGATGTATTCTTTGCCAGTGAGCATCTCTTTGCGTTCCCACATAGTGAGCAGATACCAGGTGAGCAGCGTGGCGGTTTGGTTGCCATTGAGCAACACGTAGTTTTCGTGTTGGTCTTTCACGGCTATCCCTACGCGGTCGGCGTCGGGATCGGTGGCCATTACCAGCTCGGCATCCACCTTGCGCGCTTTGTCGAGCGCCATTGCAAGCGCTGCCGGCTCTTCGGGGTTGGGTGAAATAATGGTGGGGAAGCTGCCATCCACAACATCCTGTTGGTGTACTTTAAAAACATTTTCGAAGCCAAACCGTGCGAGCGCGGCGGGTACCAACTTAACGCCGGTGCCGTGAAGTGGTGTGTAAACCAATGGCAATTCCGCCTGCCGGTGATTGGAGGTGGGTGACAGTGAAAGTTTTTCAACTTCATCCAGATAGAGCCGGTCCATCTCTTCACCGATGAGGTGGATGTTGCCGGGGACACCCTTAAATTTCACATCCTTAACCTGTATCTTCTTCACCTCTTCGATCACGTTTTTGTCGTGTGGCGGTATCATCTGTGCGCCATCGCTCCAATAAGCTTTGTATCCGTTGTACTCTTTGGGATTGTGCGAGGCTGTAATCATCACGCCAGTGTGGCAATTGAGGTGGCGAATGGTAAATGAAAGCTCCGGTGTAGGGCGCAGCGCATCGAACAGATATACCGTAAAGCCATTGGCTGAAAGCACATCGGCTGTAGTTTGTGCAAAATAGTCGCTCTTGTTGCGTGGGTCGAACGAGATGGCAGCGCGAAGTTGTTTTTCTTTTGGGTAAACCTTTTTCAAATAATTGGCCAGCCCTTGTGTGGCGGCACCTACCGTGTATTTGTTCATGCGGTTGGTGCCCGTACCGATGAGTCCGCGCAGGCCACCGGTGCCAAATTCCAGATCCTGGTAGAATGACTCGGTGAGCTCTTCGGGGTTCTCATCCATCATCAGTTGCACGGCTGCCCGGGTTTCGGCGTCGTAATCTTTGGAGAGCCACACATTGGCTCTTTCGATAATCTTTGGGTCGATTTGCTTTTTATCCATTACAGTATTTCTTTTTTAAAATGTAAAGCTCGGTAAATTAATGCAATATTATTTTCCTTGAGGCAGAGTTGATTAGTCGTTTTCAAATAAGGTAGGCAAAGTTAAGAAAACCCGTTACCGGCGGAGATGTTTTTAATTAAAAATAACATTAAGAAGGTTTTAATCTTTTACAAAATCATGTCGCTGGTAGTAAAGCCTGCCGGCAATTCTGATGCGCTTTAAGCACTTTTATAAAGCATTCTCCCCAACTGCAATTTCTGCGAAAGCATCAATCTCTTGTTTCAATTGGCTTTTATCAGCCAGACCATCAACGAGATCGTGCGGCAACTCTTTCGTTTTAGCGCCCAAAAGTAGCCCCAGTACCATGCCGCGGTGGACGTTATCACCTCCAGCATTTACATTTTTCAATAATGAGGCTCTGAAATCAAAGTTGTTTTCCCAGGCCATATACAACAACAGGGGCGTGCCATGTTCGAGGTAGCAAGCCGTCGATAAAATTTTACGCTGCACTTTAGCCTCACTGTTTTCTTCTGAAAATTTCCCGATATCCCACTTTTCTTCCTGGTAGGAGGTATGCAAATCAAACATCACTTCTTTGGTCACTTTCGACATGCCACCATGTTTCTCATATTCGCGAAACAGTTCCAGGCCCGTAAATTTTGGCAGATGTATCCGGCTCGTCAGACATTTAAAAGTTTCCTTTGGGTCATTTCCTTTTAAAAGTTTGCTAAGCATCGGAACCAAAACTGAAAGTGACGATGTGATGTTCTCCGAGCGATGGGTTAAATTTTGATGCTCGAGGGCAAAACCTAACGATTTATACTGATCAGCCGATAACGTCGAAAGCACCAGGGGGCTTACCAGACCGCTCAGGCCATTAATTCCTTCGTTTTCACGCTGGTTGGCTGCGCAGGAATTTGCTGGCAATCCTTTGGAATAATTCTCAAACCACGACCTAAGATAGTGTTCTGTATAGGGATCTTTATTGTTGCCGGGCGAAGTTAAAAAATCAATAAAATCATCGAGGAATTGCTGCGGATCATACTTTCCTGATTTGATGATTTGACGCATCAAAACCCGAACTAAATGAGCGTTTAGAGTATTTTCGCCTGCCCTCAAGCCATGATGATAATGATACCTGTCCTTTTCGGAAACCATCCCATTTTCATCTTTTTCAAATCCTGAAGTGCCAAAATCATTGTAAGTGGTGTCGTAAAACTTTGCATGTTCATGTAGGATATCGAATTTTCTACCCAGTTTTTTCGCGGTATTCACATCGGGTTTGTAACTGCCGCCAACCATAAAAGCTTCCACGTGCGGGTGCTTTGGAGCCTCAAATGTTTCGATCGGATGGCCAAAGGTTTTTGGTATGTTGCTCACATTGTAATACCAGTGCGCAGGCATTGCCAGTGCATCACCAATGAAAAGTCCCCAGAGGGCATTTTTTATTTGCTGTTTATTAAATTGCATAGTACTAGTGTTTTGATGTGCGTGATGCTATTGGTCGAATTAACCATAAAAAGCTTTCAATGTTTAGACACTACTTCTTTGGTAGCAATTGCAAAGCTTAAAGCTGATGATAATTGATCAGTTTTATCTGGTGATCTTTTAAAAGCTGTTGCAAATCCAGGTTGTCCCAAAAATCAAATTCAGTCTTTCTATTTAAATACGAATCCGTTTTGTCGGCTGTAGCCGGATGGGTCATTATTTCGAGCACATCACCTTTGCGGAAATGGGGCGACAGTAGTTGCTTTGCAAAGTCATCCGAATAATCAGCGCCAAATGATAGCTCAGCAACCAATGCGTCTGGGTGGCGGAAAGCTTTAAGATGGCGTGCCGTTGCTAATGCAAATAGTGCAATCACCGCGCTGCGTCCGGCGTGCACACGGGTCAGACGGCAATTTCTTGCTTTTTTAATGCCATTGTCGGCCACCGCGTGCAAAATCCATTTTCCCAATCCCGGAAACTGATGCAGGTGCTGGTGGCTGTCGGCGTGCGAGATGTTGATGCCTTTTTCGCGTAAATGGGATATTTGTGCTGCAATTTCTTTAATAACATGATCCTTATTTATTCTTTGCATTAAAAACCTTTTGTACAATTTCCCCGCACCCAAAAAATTTCCTTCTGCGTCAAGCAACGAAGCCACCTCTTCCGGCTGACTCACAGGTTTTCCATTGATCAAATTAATATGAACGCCGGTGCTGATTCCGTCGATGGCGCGCACTTTTGCAAGGTCGTTGTCGGTGGCGAAGTTTGCCAAAATGGTGGTGCTACTGATCTTGCCGGTTTTGAGCAAATGCAGGATTCCTGCGGTGGCTGTTGCATCCCATCCAAAATCATCTGCATTTATGATCAGCCGTTTATCAGTCATTGTTATTTCTTTTTAATTAAAAACCGAAAATCAAAATGGAAAAATTCGTGACGGGTTTGGTAATTGAATATTGATGTTGAGGCTTATTTGTGGTTTGCTTTATTGTTCTTTGGGATTTTCCCTTATGATGCGCCGCACGCTGTATGGGCTGTGGTTGCCGCGGGCGTAGTAGTTGTAGATGCCAATTTCGGCGATAAGCCCAAAACTCACCAGCAGCAATCCCATGATCATGATGAAAATGGAAAACTGAAACTCCACCAGATAATCTATGCGCAGGTGAAAATGGAAAAATAGTGAGCCAATAACGAGGTACACCGTGGGCAGCAATCCGATAATGAACATCAGTCCGCCAGTGACGCCAAAGAGCCTGAAAGGCTTGTTCATGTACGAGATGGTGAATTTTAGAAATATCAGATCGATGATTACCAGATAAACTTTCTTGAGCGAATAGCTGCTGGTGCCTGCCACGCGTTGCCGTATTTCTATTGGGATTTCGGTGTGACGTATGCCTTTGCGCGCCAGGATAGCCCCCAGAAAACGGTGTGCGTCGCCAATCATATTCGACTCTTCGAGCAGGTAGCGGCGGTAGGCGCGGAAGGTAGCGCCGAAGTAGGTCATGTCAGCGCCGGAGATGCGGTGGATGAGCCAGTGTGCAAATCGCGACAAGCTACTCTTAAACCAGTTTTCAGGGCGTTTCGCTTTGGCGCCGCCCACCATATCGTAGCCTTCTTCAATTTTTGCAATGAAGCGCGGCAGGTCAGCCGGATTGTGCTGCAGGTCGCCATCCATAAAGATGATGATGTCGCCGGTAGAATTTTCGAAGCCGCTGCGCAGGGCGATGGTTTGGCCGTAATTTCCCGCCAAATCAATGCCCATAATTTCCGAATGTGCTTGTTGCAAATCAGCGATGCGTTGCCAGGTGGCGTCACTGCTGCCATCGTTTACCAATATTATTTCATAATCAAATCCTGTGGCCGACATCGCTTCAATAATTTCGCCGGTGAGCTGCCCCACATTTTCCTGTTCGTTGTAAAGCGGTGCAATGATGGATATTTTTGTTTTTTTCATTTTATGATCTTTATCAAATTCAAATTTCTACCATCTTCCACGTTGGGATATTGATAAAATAATTCCACCTTTTGATTCTGCCGGATCAGCGCCAGCCCGTCGTCGTCGGTGATATAAAATACGCCCGGTTTTGGCGTCTGCTTTTCCTGCCGGATCAGTTGCTGCTTTTCGCGCGTCATCACGTAAGTGGCGCCATATTGCAACATGGGAGCGTGGTAATAAAGTAAAGGTTCATCGGCGGTGATCTGCGCCACTTCGATGGCATCTTTTTCATAAACTTCAAATTGCTCAGCCCGCAGCGGCCAAACATACCAGCCAAAAGCGATGCGCCCCACGATGAGTACGATGGCAAAAATTATCAGTCGCTTGTCGCGAAGGTAGAAATAGAAATACATCAAGATTGCAGAAAGCACAAATAGAATGCTGGCAACGGTTTGTGCGGCGGGTGTGTCGGCAAACTGCGGTATCAGCGGAAGCGCCAGATAGCCTATGGTTAGCAGTTTGCCGGCACCAAAAAATATCCATTCCACAACCGACGACAGCCGCTTGTTTTGTTTTTTGTTTTCTAAATAAAAAAACACAAAAATACTGAGCATTAAGGGGATCAGCATCATGATGTATTTGGGATAAACGTCGGGCGAGGTCCAGTAGGGGATGAGGTTGAAAAGTAGCACCAGCAGGCTGAGTTTGAGGAAACTATTCTGCAAAACATTTTTCCAAAATCCGCGCACCACCGTGAAAACAAGCAGCAGCGTCCAGGGCAGATAATGATAAAGCATCTCCACCGGAAACTTGTACAAATGCTGCAGCGTGAGGCTCACACCTTGCGTGGCCACCGTTCGGTTGGTCGATTCGCTCCACAAAGTAGCAAAAACATTTTGCAGCGAATTGTATTGGTGGTAAATCAGATAATAGCCGCCAGCCAGCACCACAAAAATGCCTGCACCTGCAACATGCTGCCAACTGAAAAGTCGGCGCCATTCCTTTTCGGAAATGAAAACTACCAACAGCGTGATGCCCTGAAAGACGATGGCGGGCAAGCCTTTGAGCATGTACCCAACTGTCATCAGCAGGTAGGAGAGGAGGAAGAGTTTTAGATATTGCTTTCGCCGGAAATGGTAAATTACCACCATTAACATGGTGTAGATCACCCACGAAAAGGTGGTGTCGATGTAGCCGAGTAGCGATTCCCAAAACAGCAGCCGCCCCGAAGTGACGAAGATGAAAGCGGTGATGATGCCAGCCTGTTTGCCCATTTCGCGTGAGACGAAATAATAAATGGTAAGACCAAAGCCTATGAGCGACAGCACTGTTGGCAGGCGTAAGACCAGTTCGCTTACGCCAAAAAGTTTAAAAAACACAACCAGAATCCACGGGAAGAGCGGTGGCTTGTTGTAGTAAAAATCGCCGTAAATGGTGGGCGTAACGTAGTTGCCTGAAATCATCATTTCGAGCGCCACCAGCCCGCGCGTAGCTTCGTCCACAGCCATAAAAATGTTGAGCTTTCCCAGGTTGATCAACAGCGCAATTACCAACAGGATACCGCCGGTAGCGTAGATAATGAGCGGATATTTTTGCAAAGTTTTAATCATGATCTCAAAGAAATAATTATTTTAATTTTTCGGTTTTGATGCTGTAATAAATTCCGGTGAGCGACACCAACGCCGTGATAATGTAAAACAACAGGCTTAGCGCAATGCTGTCGCTGGTGCTGAGTTGCATGACCTGGGCGCCCAGCAGGAAAGTGATTTCGCGTGAGCCAATCCCGCCTATGGTAATGGGCAGCGCCGCAACGATGGAGGAGATTAGAAATAAAAACAGATAATCGACTGTGGCGTTATTTACACCGATAGCCTGAAGGATGAAAAATGCGGATACAATTTGCGAAAGCTGAACCAGAAAAGATTGTAGCAACGTGATGGTAAAAATGTTGCGGTAACGATTGAATAATATTTTAATAAAAAAATAAAAAGCGATGATGGCGAGCGGGATGAGCAACCAGGAGAAGGTTTTGTAAAAGTGGGGGAGGGTAGCGGCAGCGGCCAAAGCAGCAGCCAGGCAAAACAGCGCCAGCAGCCCCATGACGCGGTCGAGCAGGATGCCCCAGAAGATGCTCCGCGCTTTCACGTCGTAGCGTTTGTTGAGCAGATAGATTTTGTAGCCGTCCCCGCCAATGCCGCCGGGCAGAAACAAATTGTAAAACATCCCCAGCAGGTAGAGTTTCAGATTGAAGCTGGCGCTGATTTCGATGCCGGTATTGATAAGAAATCTGCGTAAGCGAAAAGCGGAAATGTATTTGGATAAAGCAAAAAACAGCAGCGCCGGCAAAAGCCACAGCGGCTGCACATGCGCAAAAACTTCCAACAGCGCCTTTGTATCTATTTTGTAAAGTACAAAAGCCAGGATGCCCACCGATAGAACGATCTTGAGCGTTGTCTTCAGATGTTTGGGGAGATGTACTTTCACTTTATTTTTCTTGAGATTCATTGTTGTCCGGTAAACATCATTTTCCATAAATAGATTCTTCACTCCACTGCGTTTCGTTCAGAATAACAGGCTGTTAGGGCTCTTGGGAGGGCTTAGTCGCGGCGCAGCCGCCGACTAAGCCCTCCATCTTCCAATTCATCGCAAACCCTTGTTTTTCTGAGCGCAGCGAAGAATCTATTGGTTTTACCCGGACACCATTTACATTTAATACATTCTAAAAACCCTTGCAAAGAAACCAAAATGCTACGACTCTGCCGGCTTCCGCCAGACGCTGCGTGCCACCCAGATGCTGATCTCGTAAAGTACCAGCAGCGGAATAGCCACCATAATCTGGCTGATGACGTCGGGTGGGGTGATGATGGCTGCTATCGTAAGGATCACCACAATCATGATGCGACGCTGCTTTGCAAGTGTTTTTGGACCTACAATCC
Source organism: uncultured Lentimicrobiaceae bacterium (assembly GCA_964612515.1). Taxonomy (GTDB): domain Bacteria; phylum Bacteroidota; class Bacteroidia; order Bacteroidales; family 4484-276; genus SABY01. The sequence continues at coordinate 11,584 of CAZTCX010000064.1, forward strand.
CATAACGTGCCAGGAAAAAGATCAAAACCGGCAACTCGAAAACCACCGCCACGCCCAGGCACAACGATGCAACGGTAGCGATATAGCTGCCAAGCATCACATGGTTGGCCACCTGCCCGCTCACGAAATAGGTTCCCAGGAAGTTAACCGTGAGTGGCACGATAAGATAGTAGCTAAAAAGTAGCCCTGTTACAAATAAAAGAGTGCCCACCAGCATAGTGATCAGCGTGGTGCGCCGGCTTTTGATGCTCAGCACAAAAGAGAGAAACGACCAGATTTCGAAAAGCAGATAAGGAAATGCTACCACCACGCCCGCCACGATGGAAACATATAGATGCGTGAGAAACTGCCCGGCCATGTTCACATTGATGATCTTGAGTGAGGAAGCATCAAAACATAAATCGGGGATGTTAAATTTCGTTCCTATTTTGCAAAAGATCACATTGGTGAAAAAGTCGGGATTTTTGGGTGCCAGCAGGATGTGGTCGAAGATGAGGCTTCGATTCATAAAAGCTATCACCGCCAGAAGCATGATCACCACCGTGCTACGGATCATCTGCCGGCGCAGACGGATCAGATACTGCCGGTAGTTGCGACGCCCCGCAGCCGGCTGCGGCTTGCGTGGACGGAGCACTCCTTTGGTTTTCTTTGTCGAATCAACTTCTGGCATCAGCTACCGGATATTTTTAAGTCGTCAAAAGTACACATAACGGCGATAGGGGTATTGACGGAAGGCAATAAGGTTGATGTATTTTGCTGGCTTTTCTACTGACGTTAAAGAACTAGAAATAAGGTTTCTATTAAAAGGTGTCAACAATGTTATGCTACGATTAAAAGTGTTAACGATGTTGTGCTATTTGTCATCTAGCCTCTACTTTCTAACCTCCAACCTCTTCTTCCTAATCTTCTTTTCCACCAATGTGTTTTCACCCAAATGGGTGAAAACACTGGGTGAAAATCCTGTTTGTCTCAAAAATTGAAAGATTTGTTATTAGTGTACTCTAACTTTTCTTCTCTTTTTTTAATCTGGCAACCAGCGGATTAACTACCTAAATGCCATGTTGCCTATGCGCCTTTTTGCATTGGCACTATGATTGAATTACAGCTTTCGACAGTTCAAATTATTCATTTAAAAACGAACAGTTATGAAAGTATTTTTTAATCATGTACTCACTAAATTAAGAAAGGATTAAACATGAAAAAGTATTACAAAGCGTCATTAATCATTCTATTGATGACACTATTTATTAACCCGCTGTGGTCGGTTGCTATCAGCGACGACCATCAGACGAACCCTCCGATACATGATCTGAGGTTTTCTTCAGATGCAGTAATTTCTAATTTGCCCTATCTTCATCCATACACTAACTTTGCTCCTGATCTGGATAAAGAGCCGGCAAAAGATACCATTGCTCACAAGCCTGGTCATAACAGAGATGTTATAGAGGGGTACAATGGTTGGGCAGGAAATCCTGACAGTCTGGCTGTGTATATCGACGATACCTGGACGGCTGCTAAAAAGGACACCATTCGTGCTGCCATGGCTCGGTGGAACAATGCCGGGTCTGTGCCTAAATTTAAAGAAGTAACCAAAGCCGCTGATGCTAAAATTACCATAACGCAGGGCGATCCGGGTGAAGGCAATGCAGGTTTGTTTGAATGGAAAACCAATGCGGATGGAAAGATTACCGGCGGTACCATCACCATCGCCGAGGATACCTCTCCGCTAAGCCTTATGGAGGTGGCAACGCACGAGCTGGGTCATTCCATCGGCCTTGATGATACCGACCAGACGGCCAATGCAGGAGATGTGATGAAAGGCTCCGGTCCGTCAAACGGAAGCGGCGGAAACCTATCGAAGCATGATTCGACGGAGATGCGACAAGCCGGAGCAGCCATTACCGCATTGGCAGAAGCCCCCAAAGAGCGCAAAAGGGCGATTTCTCCTGAACAGGCGATTCTGCCCGGCCAATTTTCGCAGTTGGTGTTTCCTCTCCCCGACTTCTACCCTTTCACTATGGAATTAATCGTGGAGCCGATAGCCGACGATCTTTGCCATGTCCAGTATTTCTTTATCGATGGCAATCAGCTTCGTGTCGGTTTATTTACCGATCCTATGCATGGGTCGGGGAAGTTGTATTTAGATGTATCTTTTATTACACCCGATGGGATTCCTGTAGAATTTTGGGGCGTACATTTTATTAATAGCAATCCCGTTCCACACATCGAATTTTCCTGTCCTTTTGAGGCAATACAATCCGGTGATATGGTGCTTGTGAATTGGGTGGATCAATGTACCTATCCCTCTACCAATCCGTTACATTCGCAACTCATTGTAGATGGTAACACGCATTACGAGGTAAAACCCAATGGCGACTATGCTATAAAACTACCCCCCGGCCTTCACCAGCTTCATTTGATTGTGGACGATTATCAAATAAATAGCGCGGATAGTTTCTTTGATATTTATGTAACTTCCACCTCGGTTCCCTGGGAAGAACCATTTGAAGATTATCCAATTGGCTCCGACATCGTTGGCCAGGGTGGGTGGGAATTTTGGTTTGGTTCAACTTCATCACCCGGTGCTCGCGTTACCAACACTGAGGTACATACAGGTGGCCAGTCGCTGAAAGTTATGGGTGCCGAAGACCCGGCGCTGGCAGATGATATTCTACACCAATTTACCGGATGTAATTCAGGAGTTTGGAAATTCAGCACCTGGCAGTTTATTCCTGTCGGTGCTGCCGGAGGAACAACATATCTTACACTTCTGGATCAGTATGGCAACGATATTGACGAATGCCACTGGGCAACACAGATAAAATTCGATCCCGACCTGGGTGTTGTCGAAAGTGATTATGATGGCGCAACACTTCCGCTGGTGAAAGGCCAATGGGTAGGAATTGATATAATTATAGACTTTGATAATGATTGGCAAATCATTTCCTACAACGGGCAGATTCTCACCCAAAAGTCGTGGACCTTAGGTGTTCCGCAGGAATTGCCCGGAATTTTAAACCTTGCCGCCATCGATCTTTTTGCCAATACGCTGGCAAATGCTCCGGTGTATTATGATGATTTCTTAATTACAAATGAATTCGAAAATTTCCCCATCATTGTTTGCCCGCCGGAAATAACCGTATCCAATAATCCTGGATTGTGCGGTGCAGCAGGTGTCGATTTGGGATTTCCGGAGATTGTCAATCCTGACGGTACAGAGGTAATTACTAATAATGCCCCTGACGTTTTTCCCGTTGGTGTCACAACTGTTGTTTGGATAGTAACCAATTCGGGGGGCTATACCGTTTCTTGCGATCAAATGGTTACAGTTTTAGATGAGGAGCCGCCTTTCATTTTACCAATGCCCGATCTGGAAGCTCCCAACGATCCCGGTTTGTGTGGAGCCGCCCTCACCTGGGAATGGCCCACTGCTACCGATAATTGCGGCATCGAAAGCCTGACAGGTAACTACGAGACAGGAGCAATCTTCCCTGTGGGATTAACAGATGTTGTTTATACCGCAACCGACTTCAGCGGAAATCAGGCTTACGCCGGATTTACTGTTGCTGTGCTGGATGTTGAAGAACCCGAATTGCCGGAAATGCCCGACCTCGAAGCTCCCAACGATCCCGGACAATGTGGAGCCGCCCTCACCTGGGAATGGCCCACTGCTACCGATAATTGCGGCATCG
>CAZTCX010000064.1:15375-19507 GCA_964612515.1 uncultured Lentimicrobiaceae bacterium
AAAGCCTGACAGGTAACTACGAGCCAGGAGCAATCTTCCCTGTGGGATTAACAGATGTTGTTTATACCGCAACCGACGTCAGCGGAAATCAGGCTTACAGTGGATTTACTGTTGTTGTGCTGGATGTTGAAGAGCCTGAATTGCCGGAAATGCCCGACCTCGAAGCTCCCAACGATCCCGGACAATGCGGAGCCGCCCTCACCTGGGAATGGCCCGTTCCTGAAGACAATTGCGGCATCGAAAGCATTACCGGTAACTACGGGCCGGGAATGTTTTTCCCTGTCGGATTAACGGATGTTGTTTATACAGCAACCGATGTCAGCGGAAATCAGGCTTACGCCGGATTTACTGTTACAGTTTTTGATACCGATCCGCCCGACGTAGGCTGCCCTGGCGATATGACGGTTAGCCAGTCTTCCCCGCCATTTACACTCAGCGGGGCAACACCCGAAGGCGGAATTTATGAAGGCTCCGGCGTTTCAGGTGGCGTATTCTTTCCTGCCGACGCCGGCGTTGGCACCCATCAGATCAACTACCTGTACGCGAACCCTTCGTCGGGATGTACGTATGCTTGTAGCTTTTTGATTAACGTAACAGGTGGCGCCGCCCAAACAATACAAATACCGCAGGGATGGAGTGGCATTTCCAGTTATATCCAACCAGAACCACCTCTGATTGATCTTGTGTTATCTCCGATATTCGATCAATTGATCATGTTGTATAATTTTGAAGGAGTATTTTATCCCGGTCAAAATGTAAACACACTTGGTGCGTGGGACGCTCATCAAGGATACGTTATAAAAGTAGCCAACGATGTGCTCCTGACCATTGATGGCAATGAAACGCCAGACAAATCTGTATTTGTGGACGAAGGCTGGTCGATTATTCCGGTGTTGAGCAATTTCGCGGTTTTTACCGAATCGCTGTTTGGCGGGCTTGATCAACTCATAATTGTAAAAGAGGTAGCCGGCTCCGGTATTTTCTGGCCACAATTCGGCATCAATACCCTCGGCTTTGTCGAGCCAGGCAAATCTTACTTTGTGCTGATGGATGCGCCGGCCTGGATAAATTTTGGAACATCCTCCACAAAATCCCATTATGACGGGAAGTCGGATGAGATCATCAACTCACCCTGGAATGCGGTGACGCCCGGCCCGGCCTCACATGTTGTTGCATTCAGTTTGGCTGAAAATGTATTACAGAATGGGGATATTGTAGGCGGGTTCAACACGGATGGCGCTTGCACCGGCCTGGTTCAGATTACTGATGCCAACGCTCCCTTTGCATTAAGCGTTTTTGGCAACACTGAATATGCCCGTCTTTCCAATGGCCTCGAAACCGGCGAAGCAATCAGCTACCGGCTTTACCGCCCTTCAACCGACGAAATCTTTACGCTGGAAGTGCGCTACAACGAAGCGATGAACACCGGCCACTTTGAAACAAACGGATTGTCGGAGGTGATGAGCGTAAAGCTGGCACCTGTCGGCATTTCAGATTTGCAGCCGCTTAAAGTCTCCATTTATCCCAATCCCAGCGACGGCACATTTACCGTGGATGGAAACGGAGAGCAGGTTGAGCTGGATATCTTCAACGCTTTTGGCGAGCAGGTCTATGCTTCAGAAGCGGTATTGCCACACAAAGTCAATCTCAGTGACAAGCCGGTCGGCATTTATTTCATCAAAATAACAAGCACGAAAGGAGGCTACTATGGAAAAGTCATCATTAAATAGCAAACAGAATTATTTCAAAAATTCAGTTTTTCATCAACAATTCAAAATTCATTCATTAAACATAGGAGATTATAAAATGAAAGCTTTAAATAAAAACAGATACTTATTGCGGCTTCTACTTTTGACGCTTAGCGTGTTCTTAATAAATTCAATGGCTTTTTCAGGTGTAAAAAAGTACAAGTTCACAAACAGCGAAAATGCCGCAGCAAAGGATATCCATATCGAATTTAGTAATGGGGTGACCCATAATGTTGCAACGCAGCAAAATCCAGCCGGAACATTTGATGAAATGGATGGTGGCACAGGCGGAACACATATAGGACTAGGTACCGACGGTGCAGGTGTGGCTGCTGGCAGTACTGTTGAATTAACTTTTACTTTTGGAGGCACGACTCCTCAAGTTCAAAAATGGTGGTGGACAAAAAGTGGTGCAGCAGATGACCATAAAGCAACCAATCGTTTGGGGGAAATAAAACCCGGGAAAAAGGGCGAATACTCCTTTGCCAGTTTCCCTGCCACCGGCGATGGCTCCCTCACGCTAACACTTTTTGACGGAGACATCCGTACTTTTATAATGCCTGCCGGGGTATCCGGACATGACATGGCACAGCTTTTCGCGCAGTTCATCACTGATGAAGTTCCCTGGGCTGAAGTATCGCATATTGCCGCCGGGGATGTGATCTTTTTTCCCACCTCATTTACTGGCGATACTGATTTCACAGTAGAAATCATTCCAGATTCGACCCAAGAAGTTACTTTTAAATACTTGCCCGAAGTTATCCCAACCCTCTCCGAATGGGGCGTGATTATCCTGTTACTGCTGGTATTGGCCGTGGGAATGGTATTCCTGTATCAGCGGCAACCTTCGCTGGCTTTGGCCGGAGTTGCAGTTTCACAAACAACAGGCACAAAACCCAGGATTTTCGACAGGAAGCTATTTGCAAAAATATTTGCAATTCTACTGCTGATAGGTTTTGCCGGGTTAGTTGTGGCCTATCTCTATTTCGGCTATATAACGAATGCCGATCCTTTTGGGGTGTTTGTAAGCGCTGCGGTGATAGCGTACATGGTTCAGTTGCATATGCTGCGCAAAGCCAGGGAATAGTATTTAACTGATACAACCTTCATAACCGGGAAGCCTGTTCAGGTGATCAGGCTTTCCGGCTCTTTATAGGATTAAAGTTTAGTGAGAAACAGAACACATAGGAGAAAATTAGTATGAAAAATACGCGAAAAAACAGACATTTATTAAGATTTCTATTCGTATCGTTAGGGGTATGCCTGTTAAACTATATGGCTTTTTCGGACCCGCAATCTTATACTTTTAAGAACCATGAGGGTTCCACGGCAAAGGATCTTCATATCGAATTTTCTAAGGGTGTAACGCATAAAACTGCAACCCAACAAGATCCGGCAGGTACATTTACAGGCAAAAGTCCTGACGATGGAGACCCACACCCACACCTTGGTTTAGGTGGTGGTACAGGAGTTGCCCACAATTCAAGTGTAAAAATTACCGTCAGTTATGAAGGTGATACACCACCTAATGTAACAGAATGGTGGTGGACAAAAAATGGTGATGAAGAGGACGAGAGCTTCGATAACATGATCGGCCATAAAAAATATCCACAAGCAGGTGAAACTTCGTTTGCAATCGCTCCGGCTTCCGGAGATGGCTCAATTAAGATTACAGATTTTGAGGGGAATTTCAATAGCTTTGAAATGCCTGCCGGGGTATCCGGACATGACATGGCACAGCTTTTCGCGCAGTTCATCACTGATGAAGTTCCCTGGGCTGAAGTATCGCATATTGCCGCCGGGGATGTGATCTTTTTTCCCACCTCATTTACTGGCGATACTGATTTCACAGTAGAAATCATTCCAGATTCGACCCAAGAAGTTACTTTTAAATACTTGCCCGAAGTTATCCCAACCCTCTCCGAATGGGGCGTGATTATCCTGTTACTGCTGGTATTGGCCGTGGGAATGGTATTCCTATATCAGCGGCAACCTTCGCTGGCATTGGCCGGAGTTGCAGTTTCACAAACAACAGGCACAAAACCCAAACTCTTCGATAGGAAGCTATTTGCAAAAGTATTTGCAATAGTGCTGCTGATTGGTGCGGCGGGTTTGCTTGGGGCGTATCTCTGGTTTGGCCAAATTACAACAGCCGATCCTTATGGAGTTTTCGTCAGTGCGGCAGTGATAGCGTACATGGTGCAGTTGGGAATCTTGAAGAAAGAGGAGCGGAGATAGAAAAATTTCCCTAAAAGCTTAATTATTGAAACCCGGAGGCTGAACTCTAATTTATAGCCTCTGGGTTATTTACTGATTAAAATAAAAAACTATAAAAACTAATTAGCATGAAAGAGACTAACCTCACCTTTGGCATCAGCAGCTTT
>CAZTCX010000065.1:0-19464 GCA_964612515.1 uncultured Lentimicrobiaceae bacterium
CCATCGGGATTTTACCTGCGCGGATATGCCTATGATGCCGAAGGGATGGTAATGGCTATGGATGCCGACGGCGGAACCATTTGGAGCAAATCTCTTAACAGTTATGCAGGCAGTTGGTATGAATCTGTTTACAGGGGAAGAATTAATACAACAGCCAATGGCGATTTGCTGGTGGCCTTTGGCAGCTTTGAAATAGATGGAGTGATATGCCAATTGACTTCTGATGGAAATGTCAGTTGGTCGCAAAACGTTTTTATGCAACCAATCGAAGCCAAAACCATCTCCGATGGCGGATATTTGTTTTTGGGACTCGGCCCTTTGATGGGTGTAAAAGAAGACCCGTCACAGCCCCAAACGGGTATTGTGAGAACCAATGCTTCGGGCGAAGGTGTGGGTTGTACGTATGAATTTAACGCCAACCTGGAAGCGTACGTTCCTGTTTTTGAAGATCTGACTTATACTGGCGTTACAGATGTGGGAAGCGCCGCGGACTATTCGTTGCAGTGGGAAGAGTTTCCGGTCAGTTCTTTTGAAGGTTGTGTAACTTTCATTGGAGCGGTGGCAGAAATCCCTGATGCCGCAGATGCACTAAAAGTATATCCCAATCCGGGCAACGGACCTTTCAGATTGCAGCTCGAACTTGAAAACATTCAGCCGGAAAGCCTGGTTCAATTAACTGTGTTTAACAGCAAAGGTCAGCGCATTTTTAGCAGGGAAGGAGTCTGGAGCCAGCTACAGATGATCAACAGGAAACTACCCGCAGGGCTTTATCTTATCAATTTGAAAACTGGAAATAGTGTGTTTACCACGCGGTTGATTGTAAACAGATAATCGGCTCACCGGACTTGCCGGACATAGAGACGCCAGTGTAGCTATTTTTTCAAACAATCTTACTTACAAATATTGGTTTGTCAGATTCTTTGAGGATGTCGTCGGTGGTGCTGCCATAGAAAAATCGGGTAAGTTTTCCTTTGCCTTGGGTTAGTACGGCGATCATGTCGGGGTTATGTTTCTGGATAAAGCTGTGCAAGCCCCGCTCCAGGCTATTGTTGTTGACCACATGCAAAGAATGATTTGAAAGTTGATACTTCCGTGCCAGGTCACGCATCGTTTCGATAACGATATCCGCATTGGTATTATCATCCGTAATTACATGCACCAAATGCAATCTGGCGCCGACGCCGGTAGCGAATTCGCGGATGTTCGCAAGGCCTTCGTGATTTTCTTCATCTACATCAATGGCCACAGCGATCTTTTGTACCTCACTTATCTCTGATTCTTCTTTGACGATGATCATCGGATAGTCGGTTTTAGCAATCATGCGCTCGGTGTCGTTACCGAAAAGGTTTTCAATAAATCCACGTTCTTCGCGGCCTTCGGCAATCACCAGATCAGTTCCAAATTTTTGCATGTAGCTGTTGAGGTGGGTTCGGTTGTTGCCAAACTCAACCTTTGGAGTTATGCGCACTGCCGGGGTCGAAAAGCGTAACGCTTCCTCCTGCAGTTTTTTCTGATTTACTTCGAGCAATTCCTGATCGAGCCTTACTGCCTGAACTCCCGGTGCCATATAGACCTCGCCGGAAGCCATGTAGGCCTGCGTTGGTGTGGGCATTAAAATGTACAGGAGTATTATCTCATCAATTTGTAGTTTTGTGGCTATTTGAATCGCAAATCCCATCATTTTGGTGGACATTGACGCATTTTCGGAAGTGACTAAAATTTTTGTTATTGACATAATACCTGAGGTTAAAGATTACTTCTACTTTTACCCACTCTAAAAACATACCATTAAGTTTATTTACATGATTAGTTTCCAGACCACTACTAGCCAACGTTTTAACATTTTGAAACAAACAAAATATTCTTCTGTTCTTGTAGAATATTTTCAACAGTTGTCCATTAGGCGGGATAATGAAGAGCCTGCCAAAAAGTTTCTGTTTTAGAAAATTATTAATAAATAAATAGCATGAAAGAGACGATCCTGGAAGCATTGCCCAACCCTGTAATAATCTACGATGCAGGTTGGAATGTACGGTGGATGAACCGGTCAGCACTGGATTTCGTAGGCTATCCCGCACTTGATGAACTTTTGGGAATTCCAATCACACGTCTTTTCCTGGAGAGTAGTCATCCGGAAATTAGCGAGATAAAGCAAATCACCAATGAAAATAAGATCTTCGATCTGAAGCGTGAGCTGCACCATCTGCACCGCAAAGGACACGGAGTAAAAATCCTTGCCCGGTTTGGTAAATTTTATTTCCCGCCGCCAGATGGGGAAGTAATGTACATCGAATCCGGCATACCTTCCGACGAAATTTTGGATTGGCATAATGAGCAATACGACCGGCTGCACAGCTATAAAATACTGGCAGAAAATGTCCCGGGCATCGACATGATACTAGTGGATAGCGATCACAGGATATTATGTAACGTGGGAAGTGAAATCCTGAAACAGGGCTGGGCAAGACCCGTGACCACTGAAAAAACTTTACAGGAATATTTTCCCACGGAGATCATGAGTATCCTGGAGCCTCTTCTAAAGATAGCCTTTGAATCCACTCCGGTGAGCCGCGAACTGACGGTGGGAACAAAGCAGTATTACGTGCGCCTCACCCCGCTGATGGATGACGTTGGCCGCATGACGTGTGTTGTCATTTTGCAAAACATCACCGAAACTAAGCTGGCCGAGAAAAAGCTGAAGCTTTCAAAAAAAGAAGCCGACGAGGCCAACAATGCCAAGAGCAACTTCATTGCAAAGATGTCGCACGAGATACGCACACCGCTCAATGCCGTAATCGGCTTTACGGAGCAACTGCGCAAAACACATCTCAATAAAAAACAATCGGAGTACCTCAACGTGGTTCACAGCTCATCGCAGCATTTGTTTACCATTATCGACGAAATACTGGTGCTGAGCAAGATCGAATCGGGTGAGATACACCTCGAAGAAGTCCCTTTTAAAATAAGTAATGTTTTGCAGGCGGTGCACGATGTGGTCGAGCTGAGATACAAAGAGCGAGGCCTGACTTATTTTGCTCATATCGATCCTGCAATGGATGTTGTGCTTATTGGTGACGAAGTTAAGCTGCGGCAGATATTGATAAATCTGGTAAGTAATGCCATCAAATTTACCAAACACGGCTCTGTGACTGTGAAAGGAGCTGTCATCAGATCGACCCGAAGGGTGCTGACAGTGCGCTTTAGCATTATCGATACAGGAATTGGTATTTCCGAAGAAAATCTCAAAACCATCTTCCGCCCATTCCATCAGGTGGATAACTCGGTAGGACGCAGCTATTCGGGCACTGGCCTGGGACTCACCATTAGCAAAGACCTGATAGAAACGATGGGTGGCAACCTCATTGCTGAAAGCGGGCTTGGCAAAGGATCGGAATTCACGTTTGATTTAAAATTTCAAAAACATACCGATCCTGATTTCGAACTTTACGACACAAAGCAGGCATTTTCGATGTTGCCACTGCGCCATGTTAGTGTTCTGTTTGTGGATGACGACCCTGTAAACCGGATGCTTGGAAAAGTAATCCTGAAGCAGTTGAATATAAAAACCGTCTTTGCTTCATCCGGCAAAACCGCGATGCGGCACTTCAAGCCAGGCAAATTTCATGTGGTGCTGCTCGACATCAACATGCCCGGCCTTAGCGGAATTGACGTGGCCAAGGCCATGCGCAGCGAGGAGGCAAAAGCTCCCAATCAGCGCAAAGCGCGCATCATTGCCATGACTGCCAACGTTCTCAAAAGGCATATTGAGCAATACCTCTCCGTTGGTATGAACGACGTGATCCTGAAGCCTTTCAAGGAGGAGTACATCTACGAAAAAATTGTTTTACACTCTTCGGATGTTCCTATTACTGAAACAGAGGCAAAATCTATTGGTAAAATTTCAAAAAAAACGGCTGGCACCTCGCCTTCTTTTGATCTGCGCGAGCTTATTCATGTAACGCGGGGCGATAAAGACTTTTTGTTGCTGATGCTGGAAACCTTTATTAAAAACACCAGCGAACTAAGTGAAATGATCAGTCAAAATCTTGCCGTGGGCAACTATCATCAAATAGCTGAAGCCGCGCACAGGTTGCTTCCATCGGCTCAGCAACTGGGGCTAACCAGCGTTACACCTTTGCTTTTGAAAATAGAAAACCGATACTTGCGCAAAGAAAACTATCGCCGCGATGCTGCGTTAATAAAAAAATGTCTTCTGGAAATAGAGTCTGGGATAGAACAAATTAAAGAAGCTGAAGGAAAAATCCGCAACAACAATTTGTAAGGAATGCATCGGCAAATCTTATGTACTTTTGACGCATTAACGCAAAGAATCAAATGAAGAAGAGCATCCTCATCATCGATGATGATCATTATATCATCAACCTGCTTGAGAACTATCTCAAACGCGAGGGGTACAAGACTTTTACGCTGGGAAAAGGCAAGCCTGCGCTTCTGTTGATGCGCGAAGAAACCATCGATTTGGTGCTTTGCGACATCCGCCTGCCCGACATCGACGGGACTGAGTTGCTTACGCAGATAAAACATGCCAGCCCGGATATTCCTGTGATAATGATGACGGCTTATGCCGAAATTCGTAACGCTGTCGAAACCATCAAATCAGGCGCGTACGATTACGTTACCAAACCCATTTACCCCGAAGAAATTAGTGCGATCATAAAAAAAGCTTTGCGCAAAAGGCAAGCACTCGAAACGGCTTCTGATCAGGATTTTATTACCGGCAACAGCCCGCTGATGCTCGAGCTTATCGATCAGAGCAAGCTGGTGGCGCCCACCGATATGTCGGTGCTCATACAAGGCGAAACCGGCTCGGGCAAAGAATACGTGGCCAGACTGATCCATAACAATAGCCGCCGAAAAGGCAAAAAATTTGTAGCCATCGACTGCGGCGCTATCCCCAAAGAACTGGCGGCCAGCGAACTCTTCGGACATATCAAAGGCTCTTTTACCGGAGCGGTAAATAATAAGTCGGGATATTTCGAACAAGCCAATGGTGGCACCATTTTCCTCGACGAAATAGGAAATCTTTCTTACGAAACACAGGTTAAGCTGTTGCGCGCTATTCAGCAAAAAGTGATCTCACGCGTGGGCGACACCAAGATTATCCCCATCGATGTTCGCATCATCTCGGCCACCAACCGCAACCTGATGGAAGCCGTTGCCGAGGGACAGTTTCGCGAAGATTTGTACCACCGCATCAATGAGTTTAAAGTTGAGCTGCCTCCTTTGCGTAAGCGTGGCGACGACATCCTTATTTTTACACGCCACTTCCTCGACGAAGCCAACCGAGAACTCAACAAAGAGGTGAAAGGTCTCAATGACGAAGTAGCTCGGATTTTTAAAAACTACGCCTGGTTTGGCAACCTGCGTGAATTGCGCAACGTGGTGAAAAGGAGTGTGCTCATAGCCCGCGAAGATCTGGTAACGCGTGAATGCCTGCCCGGCGAGCTGATGGAACCCCAAAAAACCTCCACCATAAGTGAAGTCATCAATGTAGAATCTTTCGACCTGAAGGATGCCACCCACGAAGCCGAAAAACTTGTTGTGGAGCGCGCCCTTCGCGAAGCCAACTACAACAAATCACTCGCAGCCAAAATCCTCAAAATAGATCGCAAGACACTTTACAACAAGATCAACCAGCTCGGAATTGAACTGTGATCGCTGTAGGGCGGTATTGTTAATTTTTTAATCAAATCCTTTGTAAACATTGCGTCACCGAATTGGGTGACGCAAGCAGAAAAGGAATCAATTATTGGGGGGGGAAAGCAAAAATTAGTCGAAAAATTATTCTTGTTGCACTTTGCCGAAGTGCGGGTTTGGGGCAAGAGCCTCGTAGAGGCGACATTATGGTAGAAAATGGATAGCCATAGAACAAAAGCCTCGTAGAGGCGACACCATGGTAACCTTTAAGGATTATTATATTGCATTCTGAGAAGGTTGCAAATCCAATCGAAGGAAAAATATCTTTAGTTCTATTATAATATCGCTCCTACGGAGCTTTGTGTTTTCATTTGTTGCTTCAATCTACCATAATACCGCTCCTACGGAGCTTTCTTATCTTTGAAATCTAATATTCGTGACTCGATTCTAATTGATTCCGGAGATACAGAACTGGGGATACAACCTGGAGCAGATGTCTAATATAGGCGACAGTAAGATGGGAAACAAAACAAAAAATCCTGAGAAAATATTTAGTTGACGCATTGTCGAAGCCAGGAAATAAGAATTTCCGTGATGATACTACCAATAAATCTTCAACCTGTGTTGACTCAAATCCTGGATTCGAGAAATAAGGTAATAAGGTTGGTGAGGATAGCTTGGATATTGCGGCTACTAAGGTTGTTAAGAAGGAAATGAGGTTTTTATTTCTTCGTTTTAAACCAGCAATTTCTTAAAAATCTTATCTCTTTCCCCAACCTTAGTACAGAAAACACGTCCCAATACTTTACAATCTTATTACCTTATCAAGCGTCATCGATATCTACGCGTGACATAAACGAAGTCATTGAAATACAGCTATCGGGTCAGGAGTTCTGAGATTGGGGAAGTTGTGGCGATAGCTTCCTATACATTCCACATCCACTCACGTTTATTGAGTTTGTATCATCATCATTATCTGAATATTAGCTCATCAAAAAATGATTTGGCAGGGATTTTGACATTGCAAAAAGGTGCTACCGTGTGTGGCCATTATTATGACAGTATTTTTTTTAATAACAAAAATCAATAATTCATTTTAAAACTAAAAAGTATGAAAATCTTCGATGAACTGATCAAAGACCACCGGACACAGCGCAGACTCGCTGATGAACTTTTGGAAACACAGGGTGCAAGCACCGAGCGAAAGAAACTCTACAAACAACTCAAAGAGGAGCTGAAAGCTCACGAGGTGAGTGAAGAACGGTATTTCTATATTCCGCTGATGGAGGTGGATAAATCGCAAGAGCAGGCACGGCATAGCGTAGCCGAACATCACGAAATAGACGAGCTTGTCGAAAAACTCGACGACACCGACATGACCGCTTCCGCCTGGCTCATCCATTTTAGAGAGCTTCACAAGTTGGTAAATCATCATCTCAACGAGGAGGAAGACGAAGTATTTACGCTGGCCAAAAAGGTGCTTACCGAAAAGGAGATGGAGCACTTGGGAAGCGAATATCGCAAACTGATGGAGCAAAAGAAAAGCTAATAGGCACAAAGTAACATATCTACCCATTACCCCCTTTTTCAATGCAAGGACTCATTTATGTACACGATTCAAACCCCGGCTACCGGCGTCGCACGACCAGGGGCAGCAATTTGCGCGGCTGCTCGAATCCATCATTCATGATCGCTTTCGCAAAATTACCAGCTTTGAAAGAAGCCCTGCCAGGCGCAAAGGGAAAATATATCTGGATTACCTGCAGAATGGTCGCGGTAAAACAATGGCATCGGTTTACAGCCTTCGCTTAAAACCGGGCGCTACCGTTTCGACGCCTGTGTCTGCTGATGAATTAAAAAAGGGAATAGATTTTACCATATTTAATATCCATACCATGCAACAACGGCTCAAAGATGTGGGCGATCTGTGGAAGGATATGCTCGACAACCGCGTGGATATTGGCGCGGGGCTGAAGAAGTTGTAGGGAGTTTCTTTCTTTTTTGACGGTTCGAAGCAGTAAGGACGCTCGAAAGTCGAAAGAGGTAGGGTGATGGATCAAAAAAAAGGCTTTATCCAAAATATAAATTAAGGATAAAGCCTTTTTATTGTATGAAAGATTCCAGATTTATTTATCCAACACCTCATCCACGCCGACAGCTACATAAGGCCTTACAGCCATAGTAACAACGCTGATGATGGCGCTGGTAGCCAATGTCCATAGGATCGATTTACCCCAGCTTACACCATGGTGCCCGGGATTTTTCGGAGCCTCTTTATTGCTCAGCGCTTCGTATCCTTTTTCGATGGCCAGCCGCACAAGAAACCCACTTAGGAGAACGGCTCCGGTGGCGATGCCTTCTTTGAGTAATTCCTTATTTTTAGTTTTCATTTTACAAATGGTTTTAAGTTGATAAACTAAAGTTTTAAATCACAAGCAGGGCATGGATAAGTCCGGGGATATAGCCGAGCAGTGTGAGCAAAACATTTAACCAGAATTTTCCCCCGATGCCATATTCGAGCGCTACAGCAAGAGGCGGCAGGATAAAGGCAAGTATAATTTTAAGAATGGACGACATAGTAATATTTATTTAGAATGAACTGATAGTACCGCCTTTTGCAGACTCTTCAATTTTTAAGTCGTTGCTGTTAAACCTGATTTTTATCAATTTCAAACGAAATCTTTGCATTTACGGCATACGATACAATTTTGTCATTTGAAACATCAGCTTTCATGTTCTTGACGTAAATAGACTTGATGTTTTTGAGTGTTTTTGAGGCTTCTTTCACTGCATTTTCGGTGGCTTCGGTAAAACCACGGTGAGAGGTTCCGATTACTTCAATGATTTTGATCATAATAAAATTCCTTTCTTTATTAATTAATAAATAGATTCTGCTTCAGGTGGTGGCAAAACCATGCCATCACGAAGTTGGTTATTCCAAACACACCAGGCCGCGCCTGCCATACCCGCCTTTTTAGCGAAAGCGGGATAATTTGACGCCCCGCTATTTAATAAATTCATCACCTGCCGCTTGCTTAGCCTGCTCAACACGCTTGTAGAATATGTTCCACAAGCAGGCATTGCTTTGCGCAATATTTTCTTAAAAGGGTTTAGGAGCCAGGGAAAAAAGAAAGCAATTCGAATTTGTCTTTTAACGAAAAAAGAGAATCGCCGTCTGGTGATTCTCTTTTTTTTATTGTTTTTGATAAAATGTTAGTTCATCATTATTTGCTGACAAGCATAAACTCCGCCGTCCGCACCATCTGGGCGCTATAGCCCCATTCGTTGTCGTACCAGCTCATTATTTTTATCAGGTCGCCGTCGATAGACATGGTCATGTCGAGATCCACGATGGAGGCGCGGTCGTCCATTACGATGTCTGATGAAACCAGTGGCTCGTCGGTTACGCCCAGGATGCCGCGGTAACGATCCGTTTCCGCTTCTTTTCTAAAAATCCCATTCACCTCTTCTTTATTAGCTTTTTTGCGCGTCACAAAGTTGATGTCGCTGATGGAGCCTACCGGGATTGGTGCCCGAATAGCCGAACCTTCAAACTTTCCGAGAAGTTGGGTGAGCACCTGGGTGGTGGCTTTGGTAGCGCCGGTGGTGGTGGGCACAAAGTTCATTGCAGCAGCACGTCCGCGGCGCAGCTTCTTGTTGGGCGAATCCACGAGTGCCTGCGTGGCAGTGTAAGCATGGATGGTAGTCATGGTGGCTTTGGCAACGCCCAGATGACGGTCCATGATTTCGGCCACCGGAGCTATGCAGTTGGTGGTGCAACTGGCGCACGAAACAATCCGATCGTTTTTATCAGGTTTATTCACACCAAAAACTATGGTAGGTACTTCTTCGTCTTTGGCGGGTGCCGACAAGATCACTCGTTTTGCACCTGCATCCAGATGCTTTTGCAGCGTGTGCATGGTATTGAATACGCCTGTACATTCAAAAACCAGATCGATGTTGTGTTCCTGCCAGGGCAGCAGCGAAGGGTCTTTTTCGTTGGTTAGCACTATCTTGTGCGGGCCTATCATCAGGTGACCATCTTGTGCCGAAACCTTATGTTCGCAGCGTCCGTAAACGGTGTCGTACTGCAGCATGTAGGCCAGCGTTTTGGCATCTATCAGATCGTTGGCAGCCACTACTTCCAGTTGTGGGTGATGCACCAACTGTTTCAGCACTGCCCGGCCAATCCTTCCTAATCCATTGATTGCAATTTTGTAACTCATGATTATTTTGTTTTTAAAAAATTATTTCAAATGCTGTAATCTCAAAACTATGCCATTAGCACAGTCAGAGTTAAGATAAGGAGATTAGAAGCAAAAGGTTTCCATCACAGGGCTGCATGTATGAAAGTGTTGGGGCGTAATTTTTAAAACACAAAAGAGAGTGAAAATGCGTTAAAAGTCAACACACGTGGAGCAATTTCCACACGCACATTTATCAAACACCTTCCTTGGCTAGTCGTGGTTATGGCACGAAAATGATAGAAGGCATTCTATTTAATAACCAAAATCATGCACGAAGACGTAAGAGAATATTACAACCACCATGTAAAAGATGAAGACCACCGGCTGGATGAGCATCCGTTCGAGATCCCGGTGTTGTTGCATTATGCAGCACGCTATCTCAATCCGGGCGATTCCATTTTTGATGTGGCGTGTGGCACCGGTCGCATAGCACAGGAATTGATGAAGAAGGGTTATTTTGTAGGATTAAACGACCTCTCCGACGAAAACATCAAGCTGGCCAATGAGCGCCTGGGAACCAATCGCAACCTTTTATTTATCGAGCGTGATGATGCACTCGAAAGCAAGGGATGGTCGAAAAACCCCTGGGATGCTATCTTTATTTTGGGGCCTCTATACCATATTATCCACGAAAGCGAAAGAGTGAGATTACTAAAGATGGCTTACGACCATTTAAAACCCGGCGGCTACGTTTTTGCTTCCTTTATGACACGTACCGGTGCCATGATTTATGGTTTAAAAAACAATCCCAAAGGAATACTTTATCCTGATGGTGCAACCCAGCAATGGGAAACCGGCACCGACAAGCGTTTTGTAGAAGGCACGGAATGGTTTAAACACGCTTATTTTGCCCATCCGCAGGAGGTTAACACGATGATAGAAAAAGCCGGCCTCAAGCCGCTGCATCTGGCAGGTGTGGAAGGCGTTTTTGGGGAGCGCTTCGAGTTGTACCACCGCTTGGATGATGATTTGAAAAAAGCGTGGATGGATTTTACCATCCAACACAACGAAGACCCGCACCTGATCGAACACTCCAAGCATTTGCTCAGCATTTCGCAAAAGCCGGGTTAAGCCTAAACGGAGAATTTTGTTTAAATGATTATTCCGGGTCGGGCATACGACCGCGTGAAGCTGTATTTTTAAGCCTTCAGTTTTAGCTACATTTGCGTGCTTTAAAAAAACTACGTTTTGTGACTATTATCGAAATTGTGTTACTCATCGTTGCGGGGCTAATGGTGGGATTTATCAACACGCTGGCCGGCGGGGGCAGCATCATCTCGCTGTCGGTGCTGATGATGCTGGGCTTGCCCGCCACCCTGGCCAACGGAACAAACCGCGTAGCTATCGCAATCCAATCCATGGCGGCTGTCACCAGCTTTTCCACACAAAAAGTGATGGTTTTTCGAAAAGGACTTTTCCTGGCAATTCCTACTGTGGTGGGGTCGGTGTTGGGCGCATACATCGCTGTGGATATCAACGAAGAAATTTTCGAATACGCCGTGGCAGTCATCATGCTGGTGATGTTGTTCTTCATACTCTACAAACCTCAGCATTGGCTCAAAGAACAAACCCACCTGATCAATCGCAAACTTTCGGTAACTCAGGTTATTCTCTTTTTCCTCATTGGAATTTATGGTGGTTTCATTCATCTGGGCGTCGGCTATTTTCTGCTGGCCGCCATTGTGCTGAGCGCCGGCTATGAGCTGGTGAAAGCCAATGCCATCAAAGTGCTCATAATAATGTTGTACACACCTTTTGCGCTGGTAGTTTTTATCCTCAACGATCAGGTACACTGGGCTTATGGGTTGGTAATGACCATTGGCAACGTGGCTGGCGCCTACATCGCTTCGCACATGGCCGTAAAGCAGGGTGCCAATTTCGTGCGTTGGGTCATCGTGGTGGTAATATTGCTCACCTCGGCACATCTTTTTGGCATCATCGACATCAAGGCATTTATCGAATCCATTAGAACGTAGAGGTACCGATTTTGGGCATCTTTTAAGTTCATTTTGGGTGCTGATTCATTTTGATAATTTTAATTTTAATAAGATGAAAAATTTAACCTGGATATTTTTATTGCTAATGCTTGCTGCCGGATGTGGGCAAGCTACCGACAAGGATCCAAAAAGTAAAGACCATGTGCGTCCGCAATGGGCGATTGCGGTACATGGCGGTGCGGGCATGATGCAGCCGGAAGCTTTCCCCACAGAGGTTCGTCAGGCTTACGCCGAAAAACTCTCCGAAGCTCTACATGCCGGCGGCTCCATTCTCGGGCAGGGTGGCACCAGTCTGGATGCTGTGGAAGCCGCTGTGCGTGTGCTCGAAGATAGCCCGTTGTTTAATGCAGGAAAGGGAGCTGTTTTCAGCGCTGCCGGTGTAAACGAAATGGATGCGTCAATTATGGATGGTCAGACTGGAAAAGCCGGCGCTGTGGCCGGGGTTACGGTGATCCGAAATCCCATAACGGCTGCCCGCCGTGTGATGGACGTTTCACCGCATGTGATGCTCGCCGGCGTTGGCGCCGAAGCATTTGCTGCTGAACAGGGTCTCACCATTGTCGATAGAAGTTATTTCTACACCGAAGAACGCTGGCAATCGTTGCACAAAGCGCGACAACGCGCCGAAGAGCAAGCCGCCGACACCACCGAAAAACATGGAACTGTGGGATGTGTGGCTTTGGATAAAAACGGCAATCTGGCAGCAGCGACCTCCACCGGTGGCATGACCAACAAAAAGTATGGCCGCATCGGCGACTCGCCCGTCATTGGCGCCGGCACCTACGCCGACAATGGCACCTGCGCAGTTTCGTGCACAGGCCACGGCGAATATTTTATCACCAACGCGGTGGCTTACGACGTGGCCGCCCGCCTCAAATATCTCCATCAGTCGTTGCAGGAAGCTACCGACGAAATCATCAACAAAAAGCTAAAACAACAAGGTGCCGAGGGCGGACTGATAGCCATCGACAGCGAAGGAAATATTGCCATGCCTTTCAACACCAGCGGCATGTTTCGCGGTTATCTGTTGCCCGATTCATTACCCAAGATTTCAATTTTTAAAGATGAAAACTCTGATATAAATTAATGTGTTTGTTAAAACTCTTAAAATAGTGGCCTATTCATGAGGACTTCAAGCATCAAATGCCCACGCTACCCCTCGTTCCCCTAATGGGGAAGCCAGCCCGACATGTGCGTTGGGAACTCGCCCTTTAGGGGGTTGGAGGGTGCTAAGGGATAACTTTTTCTTGAAAGTTTAATCCAAATTGACAAAATTAAATTAGCTATTTACACTTGAATGAATAAGGAAAAAATCATACGGTGGGGCATCATCGGCTGTGGCAATGTGACCGAAGTAAAAAGCGGCCCGGCATTCCGGCTGATCGAACACAGCGATCTGGTTGCAGTAATGCGCAGAAATGGTGCACTGGCCGAAGATTATGCGCGTCGCCACAAGGTAAAGAAATGGTTTACCAATGCCGAAGCACTTGTAAAAGATGAGGAGGTGGATGCTATTTATATTGCAACCCCTCCCGGCAGTCATCTGGAATACACACGGCTGGCGGCCGCGCATGGCAAGCCGGTGTATGTCGAAAAACCTATGGCGCGCACCTATGCCGAGAGCCAGGAGATGATAGCTGTGTGTAAGGCGGCGGGAGTGCCCCTGTTTGTAGCTTATTACCGGCGGGCGCTGCCACGATTCCTTGCCGTCAAAGATTTGATCGCTAACGGTGAAATTGGCAAGGTGCGTTTTGTAAATGTAGTAATGTATAAAAAAGCAGTGCCGGCTGTAGAGGCCGGATGGCGGGTAGTGCCTGAGATTTCAGGAGGCGGTTTTTTTGTCGATTTGGCCAGCCACCAGCTCGACCTGTTGCAGTTTTATTTTGGTGATATTATCTCTGCCGACGGTTACGCAGCACATCAGGCTGCCGATTATGCCGCCGAAGATCACGTAAGCGGCGCCTTCGTCTTTGCTTCGGGAGTACAAGGCACCGGCATCTGGAATTTTGCCGCTTACGCTGATGAAGACAAAACCGAGATTGTGGGTGAACATGGGAAAATCACTTTTGCCACTTTTGGAAATTCACTCGTAGAAATTGTAAATGATAAAGGCACCCAGCTATTGGATTTACCCAACCCGCGGCATATCGAGCAGCCGCTGATCCAAACCGTAGTGGATGAACTGCGTGGCGTTGGTCGTTGCCCCAGCACCGGAATTACGGCCGCACGCACAAACAGAGCAATGGATTTGTTGCGAAGATGAAAATTCAATTTAAAAGCTCCAAAACGCAAATTGCAAATGACAAATAAGAACCCCATCCCCGACCCTTCCCCGACGCGGGGAAGGGAGCTTTCCTGCGAAGCGTAAATGATTGATCCCAAGCAAACCGCTCCGTTTGGAGCTCGGCCTTATCGCCCCGCAGAAGAGCTCCCCTCTCCAATTGGAGAGGGGGCGGGGGTGAAGCAAATAAGAAGCTCATAATTCAAAAAACAAGGACACATTTTTTAAAGATAATTACAGATGACCCAACAATCTCCTCACACAGCAACTCAAATTTTAAAAGCCGCTTTGTCGCACCCAGGACTTATTACCGACAACGACACCGCTGTGGTTTTTTACAACTTACAGCACCTCTACGAAAAAATTGATGAGCTAAATGAGCTTTTCCCACCAACAGCCTTGCATGCCATTGCTGTAAAAGCCATGCCTTTGCCGTCAGTTCTGGAAAAGATAAATCAGAAGGGTGTCGGACTGGAATCCGCAAGTCTGCCGGAGCTGGTGCTGGCGCTCAAAGCTGGAGTGCCACCGGATAAAGCTGTATTCGATTCGCCGGTGAAAACGCGTGAAGAGATTCAATTTGCGTTGCAGCATCATGTGCGGCTCAACGCGGACTCGCTGGATGAAGTGGCGCGGATTGCTGAAATTTTGCCGTCACTCGAAACAAAAAGTACCATCGGGCTGCGCATCAACCCGCAGGTAGGGACCGGAACCATTGCCATCACCAGCGTAGCCGGCGACTACTCCAAGTTTGGCGTGGCGCTGCAGGTTCATCGTAGAGAGATTATAAATCTTTTTATAAAAAACAGGTGGCTCACGGCTTTGCATGTCCATGTGGGGTCGCAGGGATGTCCGTTGCCGCTGCTCATCAAAGGCATAAAAGCTGTTTACGATCTGGCCGAAGAAATCAACCAGGAGTTGGCGCGGCAGGGACGCGAACAGCAAATCACAAGTTTCGACATCGGCGGCGGACTTCCGGTAGCGTATCATCCCACCGACAACCCGCCCATGATGCATCAATATGTCGATAGTTTGCGGCAGACCATGCCAAAACTTTTCGACGGCACCTACCGCCTCATCACCGAGTTTGGACGCTGGGTGCATCTCAACGGCGGTTTCACGGTGAGCCGCGTGGAGTATGTAAAGCAAAGCACCGCCAACGGCGGCGTGCACACAGCGATGATCCACCTGGGCGCCGATATGTTTATCCGCGAGTGCTATCTGCCGGAGCAGTGGTCGCATGAGTATTCGCTGGCCGATGCCAAAGGAAATTTTAAAAGCGGAGAAGCCACGCAAAAATATATGCTCGCCGGGCCGCTGTGCTTTCAGGGCGACATCATGGGCCGAAACGTAGCGCTGCCGCAAATTGAAAACGGCGACTGGCTGATCATCCACGATACCGGTGCCTACACCCTCAGCCAGTGGTCGCGCTACAACAGCCGCCAAATGCCCAAAGTAATTGGTTATAACGGCAACGATAACGGATGGGAAATCCTGAAACCCCGCGAGACGCCGGAGGATTTGTGGCGGTTTTGGAGGGGGAGGGGATAGGTGGAGATAAACCACTGAGGCGGAGAGACGCAGAGGAAAATGCGAACAAAAAAGAAACAAACCGCGAAGGCGGAGAGCCGCAGAGGAAGGTGTAAAGGAAAAGGAATAAACCGCGAAGGCGGAGAGCCGCAGAGGAAAATTTAAAGAAAACACCTTAACCTGGTTTATTCACAAACATTTATAGAACACGGATAACACGGATGTTGCAGATTTTTACAGATAAAGACAAAAATCCGTGCAAACCCCTGTATCTGCGTCATTAGTGTTCTATTGAAGCAAGTAATGAATTATTCAGGTTAGGCTTGTCCACGAATTCAGACGCCTTAAGCTAATGAACACGGAAATCATTGCTGCTTATTTTGACGTTTCTATGTCAGCTGCTGGCTGACGATTGAAAGTCGCGGTGCGGATGACATCAAGCATTTTCGGAAAGGCCACGCAATCGAAAATAAGTGGCAGACGGCAACCTTCTATCGCTGGCTTTTTGGCGAACATGGAAGCGTTAAAAGAAATTTTGGTTTGCGAAAATTCGTCTAATTGGCGGCAATTCGCGGACAGCAGGATTATCCGTAAATTACTACGAACTACGCCTCACCCCCGGCTCCTCTCCAATTGGAGATGGGAGCACTTCTGCCAGGCGGTAGGAGTGTTTTCCAAACAAAGTTGTTTCCGCAATTTTTGACGTTTCTATGCCAGCCGCTGGCTGACGATAGAAAGTCGCGGTGCGGATGATGACAAGCCTTTACAGAAAGGTCGCGCAACCGAAAATATAGGGGAGGCAGCAACCTTCCATCGTTCGCTTTTTGGCTTACGGGGGAGCGTTGAAATAAAAATTAGTTTCTGTCGATTGTTATTTTTGCTTGACTTACATCAAAATCGCTCACAATAAATGCGTAAAGTCCTGCTGCCATATGTCCTGATTTCTTCATTGCTTTTTAGTGTGGCTTACGCACAGGAGCAGCACCTGGCTTTTAACCATCTTACCATCAACGACGGGTTGTCGCAAAACCCCATCAACAGCATTATTCAGGATCGCGATGGCTTTGTGTGGTTTGGCACCCACGATGGTTTAAACCGCTATGATGCCTACAACTTTGTGGTTAACTCAATTGGTGTCTGAAAATTATTTCATTAACTAAGCTATTCCTTATTCAATTACAATCCGCTTGGCAATTCTTCCTTCCTTGGTTTCAATCTGGAATAAATAAATTCCTGAATTGAAGTTTGAAGTATTAATGCGGTAGTTTTTATTGTTTACAGTTTGTGTAAGAATTGCCTGTCCGGCAAAGTTGTAAATAGTAATGGATTCAATGGTGGGTTCAGATTTTATGTTTACCTGCTCACTGGCCGGGTTTGGATAAAGAGAAAGTTCACTACTGTTAGTTATCGAAAGAATGCTGGTGATGACGTCTTCTACACAAGCGTTTTCGATCTCACCACTATTATTATTGATTAACATGCCAACTATTTGCATATTGTCATAATCCCAGCTTTCGTCAAGCGCAACAGTAAAGGCATAGCTAAAACTTTCGCCGGCAAATACGGTGTCAGGAAGGCTTCCTTCGATGCCTCCCCAGCCACCCGGCAAAGCACGGGCTACATCCATATAAACCATATTAGCAGCAGGAACAGGGTTTGGAAGGTCTTCATAGCCACCCATTTCTCCTAGTCCTCCACCGGAATAATAATTAGCCTGGGCATATCCTGCGCCAGAACCCGTAACATAATCTTCAAGTAAAACGGCATTGATGTTAAAGTTTGCAACTTTGGCAAAAAATGTAGCAGTAACTTCAAAAGTCAATATTCCATCCACAATGGATTGGCTTTCAATCATCAATTCAGCGGGCGAAAATTCGGCGATCCTTTCGTTAAAAGCTTCCTCAAAATCCAGTGGGTCATAATTCCCTGAGCGGTCGATAAGCCCTCTTGGATAGCCGGAAATCCATGATTGAATACCTGCATCATATTCAGGAACCACCATTGGGTCGTTATTATGGACTGCAATTCCAATCCAGCTATTGGGATATGTTTGGGCCATGTACTCCATAAAAACACTTCCTCTCGGGCAATACCCGCACCAGGTTCCGGTTGCCTCTTCGCCAACAACCATTTTTGCAGGAGTGTAATCAAGAACGTTAACGATAGTGCCTAACTGGTCATTGTCCGGATTTCCATCAGGCCCTAATCCGTTTGCATTGCTGATAGTGACGACAATATCATAGGCCCCAATTTCGATAAAGCTAAGCGGGTTTGCAAAAGCAAATTCATACGTTTCCAATGCCCCAACACTTAAGCCAGTAAATGATTCCATTAACGCTTCGCCGCCATTTACAGTGTATTCGATATCAATCGAAGTCAGTTCATCGACGCTCATATTCCTGATAACACCCGAGATGTCAATATTGCCCTCCAACACATAATTTGGAATGGTAAGCGATTCCAGGGCAATATCAAAATCAAGCGCAACGTATTCATCAAAAATTCCCTCAATCAAATAGGTATGCTTATTACCATCAACACCAATGTTTATCCAGCCATCACCGAAATTAGCCCATGCTGAGTTGGGAACAAATGTAGTAGAAGTTAAGGCTACACTAATTAAGCTTTGACCTTCAACCAGAGCAATCAAATAATATCCTTCAGATAAAATTACTTCATTGGGAAACAGGGCAGTATATTGCGTTTCGGGAGCTGTGATAACCACATCCATTGTTGAGGCAATCAGTTCGCCGGGTTCGCCATCAAAGGCAAATACTCTGGCGCTAACGATATCGCCAACCGTTGGGGCAATGAGATAAAACGAAACAGCCGTTAATACATCTTCGGCTGCTACATAAAACACATTCCCTGTCATGCCTCCCGGTAAACCAATACTCATTGGTTCAACAATATCGCCATTGTTGAAAGATAAAATCGTTGAATCTATTTTGATTTCCTTTTCAAAGGTTCCGTTATCAGGATTATAATCATTCGAAGCATTGGCTGTATATGTGAAAGTAAAAGTGCCTGTGCCGATTGGCACATATTCAGGAAAGGTAAAATACTCCGTTTGGGCATAGCCTAAAGGAATCGTAATGGGCAGGGTTTCGTCGTAAGTATCGCCAATCGTGAGCTTAAAGTCAGTGGCTTCTGTAAGTTCATTAGCATAGTTGTAAACTCTTCCTTGCGGTGCAAAAGCAGCTTGCGCCAGTGGTACGCTGTAATAGGCAGCAAAAGGGCCGGCGGCCTTGGGTTCAAGATCCGGAACATCGGGAATCTGGTATAGGTCCAACGTTCCGGAAAACTCGTGCGGGGGGCCACCATATTGGTCACCCGAAATTAAAAAATCAATTTCCTGAGTGCCTGCTAAGGATTCATCAACAGCAACTTCTACCCAAAATTCGTAGGGTGTATCATAATAAAGGCCGCCATTATCGTTGTCATCATCTCCCCACGAAATAGTCTGCCCTTCAATACCATTAAGAAGCTCTGCGAAAATAGCATTTTGTCCGCCTTCTCCGATAGCTGGCGAACCATCCAATGGCGTAATTCCGGCGGGGAATGTTATTTCAAGATAATCACCATATTCATAATCAACAGAGATAACCGTTATTACAAAATTTAATGTAACGGTAGCACCCGGATCAAAATAAGAAACGGTAGTTATCTCGGCCGAAATTTCATCTATTCCCTTTGATGATGCAGGTTTTTCTGTTTTTTTTGGCCTTGAGTTTTCAAGGTAAAGTTGTTGTCC
>CAZTCX010000066.1:0-7971 GCA_964612515.1 uncultured Lentimicrobiaceae bacterium
ATCCATGAAACCATCGTTTGCATCACCAAAGCAGAAGTCAGTGGTGGGTAATTCGTTAAGTAAATCATTTTTGTTGTTGATGTTGGTGGTCATTGTCTGGCTGCCAATATCGGCACAGCAGGGCACCGCACTGGTTCTCAGTGGGGGCGGCTCGCGTGGCATGGCGCACATTGGTGTGCTGAAAGCGCTTGAGGAAAGCAATATTCCTATCGATTACATTACCGGAACTTCCATAGGAGCCGCTGTAGGTGCGATGTATGCCGCCGGTTACACGCCTAAAGAGATCGAAGAAATCTTTACTTCCGAAGATTTCCGCCGCTGGATAGCCGGCGAAATCGATCCGAGCTATTCGTGGTATTACACCACCGACCTGCCTGATGCCGGCTGGGTTGATCTGAATCTACACTTCAAAAATCGTTTTTCTAAATTGTTCCCTTCCGGGGTAAAAACTCCCGTAGAGCTCGATTTTCAGATTACACGCCTGCTTTCTGACGCCTCTGCTGTGGCTGACTACAACTTCGACAGCCTGATGATACCGTTTCGCTGTGTGGCTGCCGACATCGACTCAAGTCAGGTGGTAGTACTTCGTCGCGGCGATCTGGCCCAAAGTGTGAGAGCCAGCATCACATTTCCATTTTTATTCACACCCATCAAAATCGACGATCGCCTGCTTTTTGATGGTGGCATGTACAACAACTTCCCCACGGATGTCGCACAAAATGATTTCGATCCTGCTCTGATTATCGGTAGCAAAGTGTCGGGCAACTATCCCAAACCTGACGCCGAAGATGTGCTTTCACAAATTCAAAATATGCTGATGAGCGATACCGATTTCGAACTCGATTCGACCATTGGTATTTTGCTGGAGCCGAATTTGCCAAAAGTGAATCTGACGGATTTTTCGTTTTCAAAAGCCTTTATCCAGGCTGGTTATGATATGGCCATGCTGCACATGCCAGAGATAAAAGCCAGAATAGCCGGAGAGCGCAGCCAATATCAGATCGACTCAATGCGGTCGCAGTTCAATGCCCAAAAGCTACCTTATCTTATCGACAGCATCCACATCAGCGGGCTGAAGCCCAGGGAGGCGGAGTATGTATATCGCACGCTGACCCACCGCGAAGATGTAACATCGCTTGATGCAATTAAAGGCAATTATTTTAAACTTGCCGCCGACGATAAGCTGAAGCTCAACGGAAGTCGGATGCAGCTCAACACGAAGACCAATCTTTATGATTTGTTTCTTAATCTTCGCCCTGCCAATCCATTTACATTGACACTTGGTGGTAACATTTCCACGCGCTCAGCAAATCTTGCCTTTGCCGAACTTAACTACCGGAATCTGTATCGCGAAGCGTTGCGACTGAAATTCAATGTTTATTTTGGACGATTTTATACTTCGGCGCTGATTGGAGGGCGACTCGATTTTCCCGGAAGGATTCCTCTCTATGCCGGAGGGATGGTGGTTTATAATCATTTCGATTATTTCAAAAGCAACATTCACTTTATCGAAGACGTCACTCCCTCCTTTGTAATTCAAAACGAAAACTTTTTGAATGTTTACACCGGAATTCCACTCACCGTCACGGGAAGGCTGGAAGCTGATGTTGCGCTTGGACGCCTGCAAAGCGAATATTATCAAAGCAATATTTTTTCCCGCATCGACACCGCCGACCGCACCCGGTTCGATTATTTGCAAAGCAGTATCTGCTGGGAGCTTAACTCGCTCAACAGGAAGCAGTATGCCAGCGCCGGAGTGCTTTTTAGCATCTCCACCGGAATGGTATGGGGCAACGAAACTTTCGAAAGTGGTTCCGTTGCCAACATTCGGCCGGAAATTTCGGAAAGGTTTCAGCGATGGGCTTTTATAGATTTGGTTTGGGATAATTATTTCAAAAAGATGGGACCGGTAAAGTTTGGGTTCTACGGTCGCATGTATCTTTCCAGTCAGGAATTTTTTAGCAACTACACCTCCAGCTTATTGGCTGCTCCTGCTTTCGAGCCGGTGCCGGAAAGTAAGACGATGTTTCTGCTTCGCTACAGGGCTTACAATTATGGCGCGGCTGGGTTGAAAGCTGTGTGGAGTGTCACCCGCAAACTCGATATACGATCTGAAGCCTATTTGTTTCAGCCTTATCAGGGCATCAGGAAAGATGCCGACAACCTTGCCTTTTATGGTGATCCCTTCGATGAAAGATATTGGATTTTTTCCGGTGCCGTCGTTTATCATACACTGATTGGCCCGGTGAGCCTTTCGGTAAATTATTTCGACAATCCGGAAGAGAAATTTTTTGTAGGTCTTAATATCGGCTACATCATCTTCAACAAAAGCTTCCTGCGGTAGGAGTCAATTTCCCTCAGCCGATGCTAATTACTGGGATTCAATAAACAAACAACAAACAACAAACAACGAACAATTAATTATTCATCAGCGAATCCTGCTGTGCTGCCTGCTGAAACAGCTCAATAAGTTCTTCGGGGCTTTTGCCCAAGTATTTCAGAGAGATTTCGGCATCGTCGGCAAAGTCATTGTCAGGATATTTTTCCAGAAATTCTTCGTAAAGCGCTTTGGCCTTGTCGAGTCGTCCCAAATAATTTTCATAGACGTATGCTTCCAGAAAGAGCGCTTCGGGCACCTTGCGATAGTTGGGATATTCTTCCCTGATGCGTTGGTAAAGCGTGATGGCCTGGTTGGATCGGTTGGTGGTCATGGCTACATCGGCAGCTTTAAAAATGTAGTCGGGAGCCAGGCTGTCCTGCGGGTAGCTGTTGGCAAAGCCGAGATAAGTCTCAATGAGTTCATCGATCCGGTCATGATCAATCATGCCATTTTTGTCGAAAACTTCCGCTTCGGTTTTTTTGATCTGATCGATGGCATCGCGTTGCGAATCCTTACATCCGATTACCATTACCACAAGCAGCAGCAGAGTGATTGGGAAAATGTTCTTTTTCATACCTATATTTTTATTGCTTAACAAGTTTTGATTTTTTCAAAGGAGGGAAAATCATGCGATAGTCCACGTCCACGTCGCCGCGGCTGATGTCCTGAAGTTTGCGGCGTATCAGTGTTTTGCGCAGGCTACTGATGCGTTCTACAAACAGGATTCCTTCCAGATGGTCGTATTCGTGCTGAATAACGCGTGCCGGAAAACCGGTGTAGGTTTCTTCTTTCAGCTCCCAGTTTTCGTCGTAATATTCAATGGTTATCTCATCTTTTCGCGTCACATCTTCGCGGATGTTAGGAATGCTCAGGCACCCTTCGTCGAGGGTAACGTCGCTGCCATTTTCGGTGAGGATGTAAGGATTGATAAATATCTTTTTAAAATCAGCCATCTCCGGCACCTTGTCGGCGTAGGGCGAGCCATCGACGATAAAAAGCCGGATAGAACGGTTTATCTGCGGTGCTGCCAGTCCGATGCCATCGGAGGCGTACATGGTTTCAAACATGTCGGCGATGAGCTGGTCGAGACCCGGGTATTCCTTGTCGATTTCCTCAGCAACTTTTTTTAGTATAGGATGTCCGTAAGCGGTAATGGGCAAAAGCATATTCAAAAAATATTAAGATAATTTATGTCCGTTTTGAAAGGTGAGCATGTGCATGTATGATTGCAATATCAACGTAGCGCTCACCGTATCCACCAGTTCTTTGTTTTGACGGTCTTTCTTTTTTAGCCCGGCCTGCAATATCGCATCCTGAGCCATTCGTGAGGTAAAGCGCTCGTCGACCCTCTCAACAGCGAGGTCGGGAAAATGTTTGCGAAGCTGTTTTACAAAAGGCTCCGTAAAGCGTTGTGCATCAGAAGGCATATTATTGAGCTGTCGCGGCAAACCTACCACGATTACATCAACCGTTTGCTCGTCGAGATATTTTTTAAGAAAGGCAATGACAGATGCTGAAGGAACCGTGGTAAGCCCGGTGGCAAAAAGGCGCAGCTCATCTGTCACAGCGATACCTGTGTGTTTTTGTCCGTAGTCGATGGCCATAATTCTTCCCACTGAAAATGTTCTCTTTATTAATAACTGCTCCCAAACAATAAGGTGCACGTGGCCGCAAAATTATAAAGAAAAAATGTAGTGGGTGATTTTTGTCTATTTTTGGCCGTAACCAAAACTAATTACACAATGAAGGCAGCCCGAATGATCATTGAAGAGGCCTGGGAGCACCGCGAGAAGCTCAACGATCCTGCAACCATCGAGACCATCGAAAACATCATCGCTATGCTCGACCGCGGCGAAATACGCGCCGCCGGGCGCATCGGCGACGAGTGGAAGGTGAATGAATGGATTAAAAAAGCCGTGATCCTTTATTTTCCGATACGTAAAATGGAAACCAGTGAGGCCGGCCCGATGGAGTTTCACGACAAGATGATGCTCAAGCACGGTTACAGTGCGATGGGCATCCGTGTGGTGCCGCACGCCGTGGCGCGCTATGGCGCTTACATTGCGCGCGGTGTGGTGATGATGCCATGTTACGTTAACATCGGCGCCTACATCGACAGCGGAACGATGGTTGACACGTGGGCCACTGTGGGTTCGTGTGCACAGATCGGTCAAAATGTGCATCTGAGCGGTGGGGTAGGAATTGGCGGCGTTTTGGAGCCGGTGCAAGCCAGCCCGGTGATTATTGAAGATGGCTGTTTCATTGGGTCGCGCTGTATCATTGTAGAAGGAGTGCGCGTGGAACAGGAGGCTGTGCTTGGCGCAAATGTGGTGCTGACGGCTTCCACCAAAATTATCGATGTTACCGGTCATACACCCATCGAAACCAAAGGTGTGGTGCCGCGCAGAGCGGTGGTAATTCCAGGAACGGTAACAAAATCTTTTCCTGCCGGCGAATATCAGGTGCCTTGTGCGCTGATCATCGGACGGCGCAAACCCTCTACCGATCTGAAAACTTCTTTAAACCAGGCGCTCCGCGAATATGAGGTAGCTGTTTAAAAGACAAAAATCAACAAAACAAAAACAAATAATTTCAAATCACAAAATCCGTATCTTTTTAGGTGCTTTTTATCAGCACTCATTTAAAGGGCCACTTCCATTAGACCCCCTCTAACTCCCCCTGGAGGGGAGGATGCCAACGCACTAGCCCCTGCGGTGGCTTGTGCGGCTGGTCTCCCTTCCCTTTCAGGGGAAGGGTTGGGGATGGGGTCATGATGACGAGGAATTAGATTCTACCACCTAAATAGTTACCAAAATTCAAACAAAACAGAAAAGATCACCCCGTAAACAAAGCCAAGCTATTTTTTTTGACAGCAAAAAACTGATTAAATTTTTATGAAAAAACAAACCATCCGACGTATTCTTATCATACAAACCGCTTCTATTGGCGATGTTGTTCTTGCTACTCCATTGATCGAAAAGCTATCTGATTTTTATCCGCAAAGTGAAATTGATTTTTTGGTAAAGCAAGGGCTGCAACAGGTACTTGCGGGTCATCCGCTACTGCACGAGGTGCTGGTGTGGGATAAATCTTTCGATAAGTACAAGCATTTGTATCAACTATTAAAACATATCCGTTCGCGCCGTTATGATGTGGTTGTTAATGTGCAGCGTTTTGCGGCAAGTGGTTTTCTTACTGCTTTTTCGGGCGCTCGTGTTAAGCTTGGCTTTCGCAAAAATCCTTTCTCACTCTTCTTCAGCCGGCGCCTCCCACACCTTATTTCAGCCGATCCTACCAAAAGTGAGCACGAAACAAAGCGTAACCTCTCGCTCATCAGTAGCATCACCGACGACGATATGCACAACCGTCCTAAGTTGTATCCTTCGCAGGCCGATTATGCTAAAGTATCTCAATTCAAAACGCAGAAGTATATCTGCATAGCGCCGGCTTCGTTGTGGTTTAGCAAGCAGTTTCCGGCGGAAAAATGGATTGAGTTTTTGCGGGCCTTGAAAGAACCCATAGCAGTCTATTTGCTCGGCGCTCCAAACGATGCACCTTTGTGCAAACGCATCATTGAAGAATCCGGATATTCCCAAAGCCTGAATCTTGCCGGAAAACTTACCATTTTACAGACGGCTGCACTGATGAAAGATGCTGCGATGAACTTTGTGAACGACTCGGCACCGCTGCATTTTGCTTCCGCAATGAATGCTCCCGTTACAGCAATTTTTTGCTCTACGGTACCTGCTTTTGGTTTTGGTCCGCTAAGCGATGATTCTGCTGTAATTGAAAACGACCTCGCGCTAAGCTGCCGCCCATGCGGGATACATGGCTATCAGAAATGTCCGGAAGGCCATTTTAAATGCGCCCTTACCATCCCCATCGAAAAATTATTGCAGCGCGTTCCGTAATTTACCTTTAGATTTGCAGTCGCACAACAGCTACCATGGACACCACGCAAAAACACATGCTCGCCGAAGTCGAAAAAACAGTTAAAGTTTTACGACAGGGTGGCACCATTATGTATCCCACCGATACCATTTGGGGCATCGGCTGCGACGCTACCAACCAAAAGGCTGTGGAGAAAATTTACAAAATCAAGCAGCGCGTTCCCGACAAAAGTTTGCTCATCCTTGCCGACACTGTCGAGCGTATTCACGATTATGTAACTGAGGTTGACCCGCTTATTGAGGAGTTGGTGAAGAGTTTTGACAGGCCGCTGACGGTAATTTATCCGGGTGCAAAAAATCTGGCCAAAGGGGTGATTGCTTCTGATAAGTCAATTGGGATTCGCGTGGCGCGCGATGAATTTTGCCGTCTGGTAATTAGCAAACTCGACAAAGTCATCGTCTCTACTTCCGCCAATATTTCGGGTGCTGCTACCCCGTATCGGTTTCAGCAGATTTCGGAAGAAGTAAAAGATGCTGTGGATTATGTGGTTGATCTTTACCACGATAAGATTACTAACCTAAAGCCCTCCCGCATCATTCGCATCAAAGGCAAAGGCGATTTTGAAGTAATTCGAAATTGATGAAAAGCCGGGCAGGCGTTAATCGTTAATTGTTGATCGTTAATCGTTAATCGTCCATTGCGAGCGCAGCGAAGCAATCTGTCCTCAATCGTCCTTCGTCAATCGTCAATCGTCCTTCGTCAATCGTCAATCAAAAATCGTCCTTCGTCAATCGTCCTTCGTCAATCGTCCTTCGTCCTTCGTCAATCTTCAATCAAAAATCGTCCTTCGTCAATCGTCCTTCGTCAATCGTCCTTCTAAATCACCTCTTCGTACTTCAGGTTATCGATGATAAAGGCTTGACGGTCGGGAGTGTTTTTGCCCATATAAAATGAAAGGATGTCGCCCAGCGGCTGGCCTTTTTTTAATATCACCGGGTCGAGGCGCATGGAGCTGCCTATAAAATGTTTGAACTCGTCGGGCGAAATCTCGCCCAGTCCCTTGAAGCGGGTTATCTCGGGGTTGACACCAAGTTTTTTCAATGCGTTCACGCGTTCCTCCTCCGAATAACAATAGATCGTTTCTTTCTTATTACGAACCCGAAATAAGGGTGTTTGCAAAATGTAAAGATGACCCGCCTTGACCAGATCGGGATAAAACTGAAGGAAAAAGGTGAGCAGCAGCAGTCGGATGTGCATGCCATCCACGTCGGCATCGGTGGCGACAACGATGTTGTTGTAGCGCAGGTTTTCCAAATCTTCGTCGATGTTGAGTGCGGCCTGCAGCAGGTTGAACTCCTCGTTTTGATAGACGATCTTTTTGGTCATGCCATAGGAATTGAGCGGCTTGCCTTTGAGCGAAAATACCGCCTGGGTGTTCACGTCGCGGCTTTTGGTGATGGAACCACTGGCCGAGTCGCCCTCGGTTATAAAGAGTGTTGTTTCGAGCCTTCTTTCGTGGCTGGTATTGTAATGCACGCGGCAATCGCGTAGCTTTTTGTTGTGCAGGCTGGCCTTCTTCACACTTTCACGTGCCAGTTTTTTAATACCTGCAATATCTTTTCGCTCTTTTTCGCTGCTGAGAATTTTCTGGTAGATGGCATCGGCAATAGGCGGATTCATGTGGAGGTAGTTGTCAAGGT
>CAZTCX010000066.1:7981-19397 GCA_964612515.1 uncultured Lentimicrobiaceae bacterium
GGTTGCGCTTAACGATGTCCATCACATAATTTCGTACAGTTTGTCCGTTGGGCTCCAGATATTGCGAACCGAGCTTGGTCTTGGTTTGCGATTCAAATATAGGCTCCTGCACTTTTATGCTCAGCGCCACCACGATGGAAGCACGGATGTCGCCGGGATCGAAGTCTTTTTTATAAAACTCACGCACGGTTTTTACAATGGCTTCGCGGAATGCAGCCTGATGGGTGCCGCCCTGTGTAGTATTTTGTCCGTTGACAAACGAATGGTACTCCTCGCCATACTGATTGCTCATGTGGGTGAAGGCAAATTCCAGATCGCCCTCTTTGAGATGGATGATTGGATAAAGCGCTCCGCCATTGATGTTGCGCTCCAGCAGGTCGTGAAGGCCATTTTTTGCAAAAAACCGTTCTCCGTTGTAATAGATGCTCAGCCCGTTGTTGAGAAAAACATAGTTCCAAAGCAACTTCTCTACATATTCGGGGATGAAGTGAAAGTTGCCAAAAAATTTGGTGTCGGGCACAAAGGTGATGAGGGTTCCGTCGCGCTCGGTGGTGTCGGCCAGCTTGTCTTCGCGGGTAATGATGCCGCCGCTGAATTCTACTATCTTGGTTTTTCCTTCGCGTACAGATTGCGCCATAAATGCAGATGACAGAGCATTGACGGCTTTGGCGCCAACGCCATTCAGGCCAACTGATTTTTTAAAAACTTTACTATCGTATTTGGCACCGGTGTTGATTTTGGCAACACAATCCACCACTTTACCCAGCGGAATGCCCCGCCCGTAGTCGCGGATGCTCACTTTGCGCTCTTCGATGGTGACGTCGATACGCCGCCCGTTGCCCATCACAAACTCGTCGATGGAGTTGTCGAGGATTTCTTTTATCAATACATAAATGCCATCGTCCTGCGAGGAGCCATCGCCCAGCTTGCCGATGTACATCCCCGGACGTGTTTGTATGTGCTCGTTCCATTCGAGCGACCTTACCAGATCATCACTATATTCTACTGTCGTCATTTATTTTCCTGTTATTACTGCCGGGGCAAAAGTAGCCCAATGGGTTTCGGTTTTGGGTGGTTCGGCGTGGTAAAGTTATAAACCATGCACATCTTGCAAACGCAAAATTCAGCAAAGCCGCCTGTTATCAACCCTTTCAATTGTTTACAGAGCGTTAATAAATATTTTTGTTTTAAAATAGGGCGTTAATAATGACTGTCCATACAGCTAAAATTTTGCTGAAATGATTTGTATGGCTCTATTTTTTGAGCTTTTACACAATAATACGCGACACAAAACATTTATCTTTGCGGCTTTTTACACCATTGAGCAACGCAACTATTAGTATAAAAATATGAATGATAAACTGCAGGAATTAACTACCCGGATTTACGACGAAGGAGTTGAAAAAGGAAAAAGGGAAGCAGCCGAAATTGTGGCTAAAGCCAAAAAGGAATCGGAAGAGATACTAAAAGCAGCACGTGCTGATGCTGAGAAGATCGCTGCCGACGCCCGTCAAGCCGCCGAAGAGCTTAAAAAAAATACCGACTCTGAATTGCAGATGACCACCCGTCAGGCCGTTACCAGCATCAAACAACGCATCACCGATCTGCTGGTGGATAAAGCCGTGAACGAAGCAGTAGTTCAGGCTTTTGATGACAAGGATTTTGTAAAAAAGCTACTGCTTAAAATGGCCGATAACTGGGAGATGATCGAGAAGCACGGAAAGGATCTCACCGTATTTATGTCGCCCGAAGACCACAAACAGCTCGAGGGTTTCCTCAGCAAGCAACTGGCCGAAAAGGTGAAGGGCGGGGTGAACATCGACTTTGAGGAGGGCATCAAAAGCGGCTTCAAGCTTGGCCCCAAAGACGGCAGCTACAAGATTAGCTTTACCGATGAGGATTTCAAACTATTTTTCAAACAATATCTCCGTCCGCGTACCCGTAAATTTTTTGTCGAAAACTAATAGCATGCTTTTCAAACGTCACTATTATTACGAGGTTGCCGGACTTCCCGATCTTTTTCTCGACGAAAACAGAGCTAAGGTTTCTGTGGCTCACTTCAGGGATGAGTTTCGCCAGATGCTTCATCCCGACGACTATGCGCTCGTTGAAGTGCTGTTTCTGAAATACGACAACAAAAATCTGCTCAACCTGCTGCTCAAAAATGACAAACCCTGGCAGGAGCTGGCGAACTACAGCCGCGATTTGCTCGAAGAAGAAATCCGCGAAAGCGATGACCGGATTCCAGCCTACATGCGGCAGTTTATCGAAAAGTTTAAAAGTGGCGAACGCGACGACCACAACAAGCCCTGGGAAGCAGTACTCGATGCATATTTCTATGAATATCTGCAATCACTCGACAATGATTTTCTGCGTGAATATTATGGCTTCCTGCTCGATTTTACTAACCTGACCACCGCGCTTGCACTCCGCGAGCACGAGCTGCCACCAACCAATCAACTCATCGGTGATAATTTGGTGACGCAAAGCATCATGCGCAGCAGCGCCCGCGACTTTGGCGTAACACAGGATTTTGCGGAAGCAGAAAAAATTATTACCGCCTGGCAAAGCGATACCATCACCGCACGCGAAAAAAATCTCGATCTGATAAAATGGCAATGGATCGACGAACATACTTTCTTCGAATATTTTACCATTGAGCGCCTGCTCGCTTTCATGCTTCAGCTCGAAATAGCCGAACGCTGGCTGCGTCTCGACCCGGAAACCGGCCGCAGCATGTTCGACCAGTTGCTCGACCGCCTCACACGCGATTACAAATTACCCGACGAATTCAATTTACAACAGATAAAACGTTCCTAATTCTCAACACATTTAATTTAATAAAACTTAGATTTAGATAGTATGAAAAAACTAAAAGCATTATTACTGGCCGTCATTCTGATGGGAACTGCATTGACACAACAAAGCTGCATCGGATCATTTCAGCTTACAAAAAACCTCTACAGTTGGAATCTTGGTATTGATGGCCGATGGGGCTCCGAGCTGGTGTTTCTCGCTATGAATGTTATTCCGGTTTATGCTGTTACAATTCTTGCGGATGGCGTGGTACTTAACTCTATTGAGTTCTGGACTGGTAATAATCCACTTGCTATGAATGCAGCCGAAAAACAAACACGCATCGTCAAAAATGGCGACGACAGCTATCAGCTCACCGCAGAAAAGAATAACATCCACGTACAG
The DNA here is from genome assembly GCA_964612515.1 of uncultured Lentimicrobiaceae bacterium. GTDB lineage: Bacteria > Bacteroidota > Bacteroidia > Bacteroidales > 4484-276 > SABY01. The sequence continues at coordinate 11,183 of CAZTCX010000066.1, forward strand.
AAACTTAGTGGCGACAACAGCGGGGAAACCGGCGATTTTGTGTGGGACGATCAATACCAAAACTGGGAGTTCCAGAGCAATGGTCAGCGCTTTGTATTGCACCAATAACTAACTATTTATTTTCAAAATATTTTTAAATGACAAAGGGATCAGTATCCGGAATCATCGCTAATCTTGTAATCGTTGCCGTTGATGGGCCTGTGGCTCAAAATGAAATTTGCTATATCAACCTGGATGGCGTTCGCCTGATGGCGGAGGTGATTAAGATAGTGGGCGACAAGGTTTATGTTCAGGTTTTTGAAAGCACACGCAACCTGAAGTTGGGAGCGGAAGTTGAGTTTACGAGCCATTTGCTCGAAGTTACTTTGGGCCCCGGTATCCTCTCCAAAAACTTTGATGGCCTGCAAAACGACCTCGACAAGATGAAAGGCGTTTTCCTGCATCGCGGCGAATATACAAACCCACTCGAAGACGACAAAAAGTGGGAGTTTAAGCCACTGGCGCAGGTAGGCGAAATGGTTGAAGCCGGCTCCTGGCTTGGCGAAGTCAAGGAAAACTGGATGGCGCACAAGATAATGGTGCCTTTCAAATTTAAAGGAAAATATAGTGTGAAGAGCGTGGTTGCCGCCGGAAGTTACACCATTCTGGATGTGGTGGCAACACTTACTGACAGTCAGGGCAAAGTTCACGAAGTACGCATGGCGCAGAAATGGCCTGTAAAGGTTCCTATCAGAGCTTACAAAGAAAAGCCGCGTCCAAACAGGATGCTCGAAACGGGTGTCCGCTGCATCGACTCACTCAACCCGATCGTAGAGGGTGGCACCGGCTTTACGCCCGGCCCCTTTGGCACCGGCAAAACCGTGTTGCAACATGCTTTGAGCAAATACGCTGAAGCCGATCTGATCGTACTTGCCGCTTGCGGCGAGCGTGCTAATGAAGTGGTGGAAATTTTTACCGAATTCCCGGAACTCATCGACCCACGCACCGGCCGGACCCTTATGGAACGTACCACCATTATTGCTAACACCTCCAACATGCCTGTGGCTGCGCGCGAAGCTTCCGTTTACACTGCCATGACTATCGCCGAATATTATCGTTCGATGGGACTAAAGGTGCTGATGCTCGCCGACTCCACTTCACGCTGGGCACAGGCGCTGCGCGAGATGTCGAATCGCATGGAAGAGCTGCCCGGACAGGATGCCTATCCGATGGATTTGCCGGCCATTATCTCCAATTTCTATTCGCGTGCCGGCTATGTTTATCTGCCAAACGGAAAAACCGGAAGTATCACCTTTATCGGCACGGTATCGCCGGCAGGTGGAAACCTGAAGGAGCCAGTTACCGAATCGACTAAAAAAGTAGCCCGTTGCTTTTACGCTTTGTCGCAGTCGCGCGCCGACAGCAAACGCTATCCGGCGGTGGATCCCATTGAGAGCTACTCCAAATATCTCGAATATGAAGAAGTGGTCGAATACCTGCGCGAAAATGTAAGCGAGGAGTGGTTTGATCAGATTCAATATGCACGAAATCTTTTGGTTCGTGGCAAGGAAGCCTTTGAACAAATCAACATCCTTGGCGACGACAGCGTGCCCATCGATTATCATATCCGCTACTGGAAATCGGAAGTTTTCGATTTTGTCATCCTTCAGCAGGACGCTTTTGATAAAATAGATGCACAGACGCCCATCAAACGTCAGAAATATATGATGAAACTGGTGATTGGCATTTTGAAGGGGGATTATGAATTTGAGCATTTTGAAGAGGTCAACAGCTATTTCCGGAACATCATCAACATCTTGAAACAGATGAACTATACGGTTTTTGAGTCAGAGGAATTCATGAAATTCCAGGGACAGCTCACCGAAGAACTCACGAAATTCCGCCCGGTCGCAGAGACAGTCTAACACAACTATTTTACAAAGCTTATCAATCTATTTTTATGCAAACACAGGCTTTTCAAAAAATATACACCAAAATCGATAAGATCACCAAGGCTACCTGCGTGCTGCATGCTACCGGCGTGGGCAACGAGGAGCTGGCAATAATCGGTGACCGGCTGGCGCAGGTGGTAAAAATTATCGATGATAATGTAACGCTCCAGGTTTTTGGTGGTACAGAAGGAATTCCCACCAATGCCGAAGTAACCTTTTTGGGCAAGGCACCAACACTCAAAGTGGGTGAGGCACTGGCCGGACGTTTTTTTAATGCTTACGGCGATCCCATCGATGGGGGGCCGCATGTGGAAGGCAAAGAGGTGGAAATTGGCGGCCCATCGGTGAATCCTGTTCAGCGTAAGAAACCCAGCAACATGATCTTTACCGGTATCGCCGGTATCGACATGAACAACTCACTGGTTTCGGGACAAAAGATTCCATTCTTCACCGACTCCGACCAACCATACAACGAAGTGATGGCCATGGTGGCATTGCGCGCCAAAGCCGACAAGATTATCCTGGGCGGCATGGGGCTTACCAACGACGACTATTTATTTTATAAAAATGTATTCGACAACGCCGGCGCGCTCGATCGCATCATCAGTTTTGTAAATACTACTGATGACCCACCGGTAGAGCGTTTGCTCATCCCGGACATGGCGCTCACGGCAGCCGAATATTTTGCTGTCGAAAAAAACGAAACCGTGCTGGTATTGCTCACCGACATGACACTTTTTGCCGACGCTCTGGCCATCGTTTCCAACAGGATGGATCAGATTCCAAGCAAAGACAGCATGCCCGGATCGCTCTATAGCGACCTTGCCAAGATTTACGAAAAAGCGGTGCAGTTGCCCACAGGTGGCTCCATCACCATCATTGCGGTAACGACACTTTCGGGTGGTGACATCACACACTCCATCCCCGACAACACCGGCTACATCACCGAGGGACAGCTCTATTTGCGCAACGACACCGACATCGCCAAAGTGATCATCGACCCGTTCCGCAGCTTGTCGCGACTAAAACAAAACGTGATTGGTAAAGACACGCGCCGCGACCATGGCCAGGTGATGAATGCCGCCATCAAACTTTACGCTGAGGCCGCCAATGCACGCACAAAACTTGAAAATGGTTTCGATCTTACCGACTTCGATGAGCGGGCACTGGCTTTTTCAAGAAGATACGCCAACGACTTGCTGGCCATCGACGTGAATATTGGTGCCGAAGAGATGCTCGACAGAACCTGGGGTCTTTTTGCTGAATTTTTTGAACCTGCCGAAGTGGGTATCAAACAAGAACTGGTGGACGAGTTTTGGCCTGCCGATTAATAGTTTCTAAATTATGGCAATAAAATTTAGTTATAACAAAACTTCTTTACAGGGTCTCAACAAACAGTTGAAAGTAAGGCTCAATGCATTGCCTACACTCCAAAATAAGGAGTCTGCGCTGCGCATCGAGGTGAAAAAGGCTCGTACTGAAGCCGACCGCCTGAACGAGCAGTTGAACCAGCGAAAGCAGGAGGGATCAGAACTATTGCGCATGTGGGGCGAGTTTGAACCCGATCTGCTGGCCATAAAAGATGTCACGTTGTCGGTGAAGAAGATTGCTGGCGTGAAGACTCCCGTGCTCGAAAATATCGAGTTCGAGCTTCGGCCTTTCAGTGTCTTCAGCAGCCCGTCGTGGTTTCTGGAAGGCGTCACCATATTAAAATCGATGGCACGGCTGGCGCTGGAGCGCGATGTATTTGCACGCAAAACCGAGTTACTCGACTTTGCCCGCAAAAAGACCACGCAGAAAGTAAACCTTTACGAAAAGGTACAGATACCTGGCTACGAGGAAGCCATTATGAAAATTAAGCGTTTTATGGAAGACGAAGAAAACCTCTCCAAAGCAGCACAAAAGATTGTGAAGACCCGCCTGGAAGAACAAAGTGAGGAGGCTCTGGTATGATTCTTCCCATGAAAAAATATTCGATGCTAGTGCATCACGCCGACTTTGAGCAATTCCTGGTGAATCTGCAAAACCTCGGAGTTGTGGATGTTGCCGACCGCGGCGTGGAACCCGATGCTGCAACACAGAAAAAGATTGAACTGCTCCAGCAATATGTCCGCATCACAAAATTTTTGTCAGCAAAAATTCATAAAGAATCACCCACAGAAACTGACCTTTCTGCACAGGAAATTCTCGATAAAATCTCAGCCATGCAAGCTGAGCTGGATGAAATACGGCAAAAGGGAATGGCGCTAGAAAAGTTATATCGTACGCTGCGCCCCTGGGGCAATTTCGATCGAACCCTATTCGACAAGCTCGAAGCCAATGGTTTCAAACTCCGTTTTTATATGGTCGGTCAGCGGAAATACAATCCTGAATGGGCCGAACAATACAATCTTGAAATAATCAGCGAAACCGACGGCCAGATTTATTTTGTCATCGTCGATACAGGTCACGAAACCATCAGCATTGATGCTGAGGAGGTGCGCGCACCCGAACGGACCGCCTCCAGCGTATTAGCTGAGAAAGAAAAACACGAGGAGCGTGCCAACGAAATCAGCCACTACTTCAAAGATCAGGCACAGGCATTTGTTCCCCGGCTGTTTGCTGCGCGCAATGAACTGCTCGATCAGATCAATTTTAAAAATGTGGTGCAAAACAGCGCCACTGAGGCCGACGACCAGATACGCATCGTACAAGGTTGGGTTCCGGCAAAAAAAACAGAGGCTGTTGACAGTTTTCTGAAAGAGCAAGGTATCTTTTTCATCATCGAAGATCCTGTGAAAGGCGAAAAGGTTCCCATCCTGCTCAAAAACGGAAATTATAGTACGCTTTTCGAGCCTATCGGTAAGCTTTATTCGTTGCCCAAATATGGCGAGCTGGACCTGGTGCCGTTTTTTGCCCCTTTCTTTATGATGTTCTTTGGCTTCTGTCTGGGCGATGCCGGCTATGGTTTACTGTTCATTATTGGAGCAACCATTGCCAAACCCCACGTGGCTGGGATGATGAAAAAAATTATCACGCTGGCGCAATGGCTTGGCCTGGCTACCATCATTTTTGGCGTCCTCACGGGAACCTTCTTTGGTATGAACCTGATAGAAATGGTTGACGACGGGCATATCAGTTGGCTCGCAAGTCTGCGCGAATACATGCTCGACTCCGAGAAGATGTTTTATTTCGCGCTCATCCTCGGCGCCATTCAGATTATCTATGGCATGGGCATCAAAGCTGCCAATCTTGCACGTCAGTTTGGTTTCCGTTATGCGCTTTCTACGCTGGGCTGGATATTGCTCATCATTGGCAGCATTGTTCTTTATCTGCTTCGCGGCGACAACAACCAGCAGTTGATATCCATATTATTTTACGTATTGTTTGGCGTCTCCGGTGTCCTCATCCTCTTGATGAACAATCCCGATAAAAATGTTTTCATCAATTTTGGCGGTGGATTATGGGATGTTTATTCGGTAGTAACCGGCTTATTGGGCGACCTGCTGTCGTACATCCGACTGTTTGCACTTGGCGCGTCGAGCGCAATCCTGGGTTATGTTTTCAACGACCTGGCCTCACAGATGAGTGGCAGCATTCCGGTGGTTAGTCAGATCATTTTTGTGCTAATATTGGTCGTCGGGCATGGCCTCAATATTTTCATGGCGTCGCTGGGTGCCTTTGTGCATCCGTTGCGTCTTACTTTCGTCGAATTTTATAAAAATGCAGGCTTTCAGGGTGGTGGCAAACCTTACACCCCCTTTATGAAAAAAGAAGAGGCTGCAAGCGAAAGCCTGTTTTAATAATTGATAAGAAATAAAATATTAAGATTTTCAACAAACAAAACAACACAACAAAACAAAAAGGAGACAATTTATTATGGCATTACCATTAATTTTAACGTATGTGGGTCTGGCGCTGATGGTTGCCCTTTCGGGGATAGGCAGTGCTTATGGTGTAACGATGGGAGGCAATGCAACCATTGGTGCACTGAAGAAAAACGACGAAGCTTTCGGAAACTATATGCTGCTGAGTGCGCTACCTGGGACGCAGGGGCTTTATGGCTTTGCAGGATTTTTTGTGATCAACAACCTCGGTATCATCAGCGAAACGATGACGCTGCTTCAGGGCGCTGCCATCTTTGGTGCTGGCGTGTCACTGGGTTTGGTGGCCATGCTTTCGGCTATTCGCCAGGGAAGCATCTGTGCCAACGGCATCGCCGGCATTGGGTCAGGTTATGACGTTTTTGGTAAAACGATGATTCTTGCTGTGTTCCCCGAGTTGTACGCCATCATTGCTTTTGCAGCTACTTTTATCATTGCTACGGGATTAGCAGGTTAGTAAAAATCTTTTTATTAATTTATTACAGGACATTTTATGAGATGTTGTTTCGGCAGCATCTCATGGAGTGTCCTCTGTTTTTTTATAGGCGTTGCCGAGGTTTCTGGTTACGTCGCTGGCAATCATGGCCTGCATCGATAATTTCCGTGCGGCAATATCGCCAGCCAAACCATGCAGGTAAACGCCCAAAAGGCAGGCATGTAATGTCGGGTAGCCTTGCGCCAACAATCCAAGCAATACGCCTGTTAGCACGTCGCCGGTACCGCCGGTTCCCATGCCCGCGTTGCCGGTGCTGTTGAAAAAGCAGCGTCCGTCGGGAGTGGAGACGCAGGTGTAGCCGCCTTTTAAAATTACAAAAGCCTTATTTTTTATCGAAAATTCCCGCTGCAGTTCATGGCGATCAAAACTGTTTTTGCTTTTGCCAGCCAGCCGCTCAAATTCTTTGGGATGTGGTGTAAAGATGCATCCCGATGGTAGAAAGGCGAGCCAGGTTTTATTTTCCGAAAGGATATTCAGGGCATCAGCATCGAGGAGCAATGGCACAGGCGTATTCTGAATCAGCAGCTTCAACGCTTTTTGTGTTTTGGAATCTTTTCCAAGACCTGGTCCGGCAGCGATGGCCTGATAATTTTCGAGATGGTTGGGTAGGGTGGTAAAACTATATTCGTCGGCATCAATGCTGGTCATACATTCGGGCAAAGCTGTTTGCATGATCTGATAGCCAACCTTAGGGATGTGCGCAGTAACGAGTCCGGCGCCGGCGCGCATAGCAGCCTCTGATGCCATTACCGCAGCGCCCATTTTTCCATAACTTCCGGCGATGAGCAGCCCATGACCAAAGGTTCCTTTGTGATCGAACTTGTGACGCGGCATCAGCAAAGACTGAATGTCCGGCTTTAGCAGGTAAAAATTATCAGTCGGCGCTTCCGCAATAAAATCTGCCGAAAGGCCAATATCCAAAATCTCCCATTGGCCAACGTAGCTTTCATTTTCGGGATAGAAAAACGCCTGCTTTGGGAATTGAAAAGATAAAGTATAATCCGCGCAGATGATGGAAGCGTTTTTGTCGGCGGAAGATTTATCGGCAAAAAGCCCCGACGGCATGTCGATGGCGATGATGATGGCGCCGCTCTCGTTGATATGTCGGATGAGCTTAGCTGTAAATCCTTCGACAGGACGCGACAGCCCGGAGCCAAAGATGGCGTCCACCACCACTTCGTCGGAAGCGATTTCCGGAAAGGTTGTTTCTCCATTTAACTCACTAATAATCACTCCCGGGCTTTGTTGCAGACGCTCCAGATTGGTTGTAAAATCATCGGTGCTCTTGTCGGTAACGCACACCAGATGCACCAGTACCTGATAGCCTTTGCCGGCAAGCAGGCGCGCCACCACCAGGCCGTCGCCACCATTGTTGCCCGGCGCGCAAAAGACGCGAATGGTACGGGAGCGCACGGCGTGCCTTTTTATCCAGCGATAACACTGGCGTGCAGCTCTTTCCATCAGATCGATGGAGGCTACTGGCTCATTGGCTATGGTGTAAGCGTCGGCTTCACGGATTTTTTCGACTGGAAATATCTTCATTTTGTTAAAATTAGAATTTGTAAAAATAGAAAAAGTGCCGATGGTTTTCCGCCCGGGGCATCATTAAATTTAATAACACCAGGGAAATATCATTGTTAAAAGTATCTTTGCCTGCTATAGTTTTTTTATTTTTGACGCCCTATTTTTTATATTTTAATAAAGCAGATGTTTTTCAAATTCAAACAACGATTTATGCTCATGCGGATTGGCCGCGAGCAGCGCAGCCGTAAGCCGGCGTCCAAAAGCATCTCTTTATCTGCCAGTAAGTTCATCGGGCTGATCTTTGTACTCGACGACGAAGAAAAATATCGCAGCGTGCTTCGTCTCAAAAAGCAACTCGAAGCAGAGGACAAGCGTGTAAAGGTGATTGCTTATGTGCCCTC
>CAZTCX010000067.1:0-18995 GCA_964612515.1 uncultured Lentimicrobiaceae bacterium
CCTAAAATGAGGGTAAATAAACTAAAAGGTAAAAGTTTACTTTTCATGTTGTATTATTTTGATTAGTATGTATTATTTTGCTTTTGCAAATAAAGTTCCAAATGTAGCTTCTGGCCTGATTTTGACGATTTTCCAATCAGTATGCGGCCAACCGAAATCAGTTATCGGCTTTGCTTTTTACTTTGTTTTTATGCGTTTTCTTACCTAAAAAATCTTAATTTTTGAACGAACAAAATTGGAAAAAAAAATCCAATTAGCCACCCTTTTTCCTTAATTCAAATCCATTTTAAATAAACACCGTCTGCACAATCGCCGCAAAAGATAATGATTTTTATTGAAATGTCCTGCAACAGCCTTAGATAGCGTTATTTTTAACAAAATACAAAAGTACTTTTTCAGCAATCAAAAACCCACTTTTGTTTAAATTTATTTTCATTACTTCGCCTGACATGATGCCCAATCATGAATCGTTAGTTGGTGGCATTAATAATAAATCAAAATTTATAGCATAGAATTTGTAAGCGCACAGTGCATTTTACTACATTTGCCTACTTTTCGTAGAATCCCAAAATTAATGAATTATTAATAAAAATTGAAAATCACGTATGAAAAAATTCAATCTTCTGGCCTGGTGTCTGTTAGCCGTTTTTGGCTTGACCACGCTCGATTCTCCGGCACAAAAAGCTGAAACCGATTTGAAAATTACCAAAACAGTAAAAACTACCGACAGCAAAGCGCTCAAGCGCCAAAGCTCCTGCTGGAGCAATGCCGGAACTGCCCTCCTCGAAGCCGAATGGCTCCGCACCGGAAAACCCGCAGCGGACATTTCGGTAATGGATTTCGTTCACAACGCCTATTTGCTCAAAGCACAGGCTTACCTCGATTCAAAAGGTAAAACAAAAGTAAATGAAGTATCGCCTGCCATCGAGGTGATGAAACTTGCCAAAGTCTATGGCATGGCTCCCGAAAAAGCTTACATGTACCCGATGGATCAAGACCTCATGGATCCTAATACCGCCGAAATGGATGCCGTTTTGCGTGGCACATTGCGCATGGTGCAGGAGAAAGAGAATGGTGTATTTACCGAGAAATGGCAAAATACCTACAACACCACTTTGTTGCGCTACATCGGCGAAAGCCAGATTAGCTTCGACTACGACGGCACCAAATACACGCCTGAGACATTCGCGGCGTATTCGGGTATCAACTTCGACGACTATGTTATGCTGACTTCCGATACGCGCAGTGCCAACAATACAAAGTTCGAACTGCAGATGCCGCAAAACTGGAACGATTATAAATTTTATAATGTTGCCGAAAACGCTTTGAATCAATCCATCAGCAACGCTATCGAAAACAACTACACCGTTCTTTGGTATGGCAAGTTGGATAAAGATGCAATGGTTGGTGACATGGCTTTGGTTTCGGCTGGTGATAAAGAAAACCTTACCGCCGAAAAGGAAGTAAGTGCTGATATGCGCCAGGAAACATTTGAGAAAAATATTGCAAAAAATCAGGATTACCTGTTAATTTTTGGAATAGCAAAAGATGCTGAAGGAAAGACTTATTACCAGGCTAAGAAGGTTTGCGAAGCTGGCAATGAGGTGATCAATCTGTCAGAGGCCTACGTAAACCTCAATACAATTTATCTCACACTCAACAAAAATGCGGTACCCGCTGCACTTCGCACAGGATTATAAAAACCGGATTTTGTCAAAATAAAAAATCCTGCTCCTTAATTGGGGCAGAATTTTTTTTGTGGTTGTGTGATCATTAATCCAAGTCAAAACAAAACTGATGAGGTAATAAGCTTTAAAACGAAAACTAGTTTTTCTACTACCTACTGATTACTACTTACTGCCTTTTGCCCCCTAAATCTTCTTAATATCTTCTTCCTTTAGCCAGCCGACGCTGCCGTTGGCAATTTCAATTTCGTACCAGGCGCCCACATGATCGGTGAGCTGCACCTTGGTGCCTTCGTGAATTACAAACAGGTCGATGCTGGAATCAGTTGGTGAGCTCTTGATGGTAACAGTTGGGGTGAAAACAATGGCCTGGTGATCGCTGCTGAACGAAGCATGTTTTTGCTGCGCCAATAAAAACGAAAAGGCAAACAGGATAAGAAAGATTATCCCGCTCCAGAAACTGCTTTTTCTGATCCAAACGATATTCGACAACAAAAACACAAGTAGCATCAGCACCGCAAGGCCAAAAGCTGTAAGGCTTATCCAGCCCCACGAATCGAGCGAGAGTGCATATACAAGGTTGTTCCACCAGCGTGCATAAAAAACCTCAGGTACAGTTTCGATTTTATCCACGATGCGACTGTTGGCAATATTCAAGTTGAATAAAATATCGTCGTTGCCGGGAGCCAGTTTACGCGCTTTTTCGTAATACAAAATTGCACTCGGTATATTGTCGAGTTTGAAATAGGTGTTGCCTAGATTGTAATAGAGTTCGGGCGACTCGTAGCCGTTTTCGATCACCTTCTGATAAAGTTCAGCAGCCTGCTGATAATCGTTTTGGCTATAAAGCTTATTGCCTTCTTCAATCAAAAGCGTATTGTCGTCGGCCCACGCGAATGTTGCGCAAAGCAAAAAAAGGATGACGAGGAATTTTTTCATTTTTCTTTGCTATTATTTTAGTTCACGTTCTATTTTAGTAATCACATCCAACGCCTCATGGTAAACTTTGTCCATAACCTCCGACTTATTGCCTGGGGCAAAGCGGGCGTATTCGGTGCTGTTGAGTGTTGCGATAAACTGGTCGGCAATTTCGGGATTTACATTGCGGCGGCTGAGGATTTCGCGCACGTTGTCCATCGAAAGCTCGGCGGGTGGAATATTCAGCTTGTCGCCCATGTAGCCCCACAAAGCTCGTGAGATTTCATTATAAAAGTCAACTTCTTTTTTCTCTTTCAAATAGAGAGCAGCCAATTTCAGTCTGCGGCGCGAAACTTTAGTTGCCTTACGCGTGCGCATCATTACCGTATCACTGCGCCTGCGAACGGTCCGGCGCCACACGATGAGGATAATAATAGCAACGATGACAATAATAAGCATCAGCAAGTTGTAAAGCATTGATCTGAAAAAGTAGGTGCCGATGGGGCGCAATTGGTAAGGCGGTAGTTTGATGTGGCGGATGTCCTGACCAATGTATTGGATATCGGTTTGGTTGGCGCCGCCCTTATAGGTAACTTGTGCGGCCTGCCCGTCGCCCTTGCTCACGGTGATGTCATAAGACGGTGTGTTGAGGCTGACGTAGCTCTGGCGACTTACATCGAAATAGGCGAAAGGAACCGATTTGATGGTGTATTTGCCGGGGTTGCGCGGGATCATAAGATATTCGAAAGTCCGTGTGCCCGAAACGCCGCTTTGGTTGACCTGAATGTTGCTGCTGATTTCCGGATCATAAACTTCAAAGTCTGGCGGGAAGATTACTTTGGGTGCATCGATAAGCTCTATGTTGCCGCGACCTTTCAGCGAAAAGCGCAGGGTTACCGGTTCGTTAGCTTTTACTTCGTTGCTGGTAATTTCCGGTTCAAACGTAAAGCTGCCCACTGCGCCACTGAATTCGGCGGGCTTATTTTGTGTGGGCAAAGGTTTTACGTCAATTTTAAGACTATTGGATGTTAGCCTTTTTTGGACGTTTTGATAGCGGCTGTTGAAAAATGGATCGTTGAAGAAGCTGTCAAAGAAAGGATCGGAGCTATTGCGACGCGTTTCTCCACGCACCTGTGCCACACATTCCAGCACGCCAGGCTCTATCACAATCTGTCCGCTGCGTTGGGCAAAAAGAGCCAGTTTTTTTACTTCGGCCACCACAAATTCCTGCCCGTTGATCACCTCGCGGCTCTGCGGATATTCTTTAATATTCTGAAAAAGGTCTTTGCTCCAGAAACCAGGGAAGGAGTTGATGTTAGAAACGTCGATGTTGGAGATGGGCAGACTGGTGTAGAGTTTATAAGTGATAATGGTCTGCTCTCCCTGAAAAGGCGTACTGTTGCTGATCTGCGCTCGTAGAAACAACTCGTTGTCACCCGCAGTGGTTCCGCCGCTGCTTTGCTGCTGCCCGCCACTACTGCTGCCACCTTGAGCCGCGGCACTTTTCCCCACTTTTATCTGCAGGCTGTTGGAGGTGTAACTTTTTCCTTCAACAACGATTGTGGCCGGAGGAATAGTGAAATTGCCTTCGGCAGCGGCTTGCAGGATGTATGAATAGATGTATTCGCTTTTGCGACTCACCTGACCGTTGATAATTTGCACACTGCTGCTGGTGGAGGTATTGGGGCCACTGAGCATCTGAAAGTCGGTGATGTTGGGTCCGCGAAAGCTGGATCCTTCTGCATTGATTTTATAATTGAGCTGAAAACGTTCGCCCACGTTTACGACAGGTTTGGCTGTAGCTGTAAATTTCACCTCATCGGCACGCACACTTCCTGCGCCAAGCAGCAGCCACGCGGCCATTAGCCACAGCGCCGTCTTTGCCATGCAGCATTTTGAAAAAAAGTTCCTTTTGATCTTATTTATCATCTCATTACTAAACATAAGGTGCTACCAATCTTTATCCGACTTTACGCGTTTGGCCGATTTGAGTTTCTCAAGTTTGAGTTTCTCCAGGGTTTTCTTCTCATTATCTTTTAAAGCCTGCAGCATCCGCTCAGCGTCTTCTTTCGAAATCTGTTTGGGCTGCGGCTCTCCTTGTGGCTGTTGCTGCTGGTCGCCCTGGTTCTGTTGTTGCTGATCCTGCTGGTCTTTTTGTTGCTGATCCTTTTGATCTTGCTGCTGCTGATCCTGCTTTTGCTGATCGTCCTTCTTCTCCTGATCCTTTTGCTGATCCTGCTTCTGCTGATCATCATTCTTCTCCTGATCCTTTTGTTGATCCTGATTTTGCTGTTGTTGTTGAAGCATGCGACGCGCGTATTCCAGATTGTATTTTGTATCGAGATCGCCGGGATTGATGCGCAGCGCATTTTTGTATGCATCAATAGCCGGCTGATATTGCTGCTCTTTTACCAGTGAGTTTCCAAGGTTGTGATAGGCAGCGGCTCTTGCCTCGGGCATTTGAAGCGTGCTGGCAAGTTTCTCATAAATCTTAGCAGATTCCTCATATCCTTCCTGTTGATACAGCGAAGTCCCAAGATTAAACTCTCCCTTTGCGGAATTTTGATTTTTCTCAAGCGCCTTGCGGTAGTCGATTTCGGCTTTTTTAAAATCCTTATCAGCATAGGCATGGTTGCCACGGCGAATGAATTTATTCTCATTTTGTGCCTCTGCCTGCAGGCCAAAAGCTGTTATCAGCGTAAGCGCAAAAAGAAAACCTGATATGATATGACGTTTATTTTTCATTTTCTATTTTCAAAATCTTTTGTTCACCTTTTTCTCTCCGAATAGATTGATATTTCGAAAGCGTCTTCCACGGCGATCGAAGATGGAGAACTCTATCAACATCAATATTAACGCAACAATCAGGAAATATTGAAAGCGGCTTTCGTAATCGGAAAAAGTGCGTGATTCGAACTTTGTCTTTTCAAGCTTATTTATCTCATCAAAAATAACATCCAAACCAGCCTGTGTATTATTGGCGCGCACATATTCTCCCTTTCCGGCATCGGCAATCTGGCGCAGCATATCCTCGTTTAGGCGCGTGATGATGGTATTATTGTTATTGTCTTTTTTAAATCCGGTTTGATTTCCATTGCGGTCATAAACCGGAATGGGTGCACCTTCTGGCAACCCCATGCCGATGGTGTAAACGCGAATGCCCTTTTCAACTGCATTCCTGGCCGCTATGATGGCATCGCCCTCGTGATCTTCACCGTCCGTGATGACGATGATTGCCTTTTCATGATTATTTTCACTAAAGGATTCGATGGACATATTGATGGCTTCCGCAATGGCCGTGCCTTGTGTGGGCACAATGTCGGTGTTGATGGTTGAAAGAAAAAGACGGGCAGCAGAATAATCAGTTGTAATTGGGAGCTGCGTATAGGCCTTGCCGGCAAAAACCACGATGCCGATTCGATCATTGTTCAGTTTGTCGAGCAAACGCGAAATGGCTTGCCGTGCGCTGAGCAGCCTGCTAGGCTTGATGTCTTCGGCGAGCATGCTGTTGGAAACGTCGATGGCAATAACGATGTCGATGCCTTTGCGTTCCACCGTTTCGAGCTTGGAACCTATCTGCAGATTGGCCAGGCCGCCTGCGATGAAAGTAAACGCCAGGATGAGCAACGTAAACTTCAACACCGGACGGTTCCGGCTAACGTCGGGCGTGAGGTGTTTTACCAATGGCGATTCGCCAAAGCGACGCATCGCCCGGCGACGCCAACTGCGCATCACCACAAAGAGGATGATGAACAAGGGGATGAGCAGCAACGCATAAAAATAATCGGGTTCGGCGAATTTTAAAATTTGCATGCCAGTATTCTTATTTTAATATCAGTTGTCAATTTGTCGGGTTGTCAATTTTTTAATGTTGAAACAAATTACGGTGTGCTTCTGAAGAGGGTATTTTTAAAGAAAATTTCCAAACCAAAAAGCAGCAGTGCCAGCAATGCCAGCGGATAAAATTCTTCTGTTTTCTTATGAAATTCGGTGACGTCAATTTTTGATTTCTCCAGTTGATCGATTTCCTGATAAACGTCCTCAAGTTTCTGATTGGTGGTAGCTCTGAAATATTTGCCATCAGTCATGGCAGCAACTTGCTTCAGCAGCTCCTCGTCAATCTTCACTTCCATATTTTGATAGCGTATTCCAAAAGGAGTTTGCACCGGGAAGGGTGCCATTCCATAGCTTCCCAGGCCAATGGTGTAAATTCGGATGCCGTAAAGTTTTGCAATTTCTGCAGCCGACAGCGGATCGACAGCCCCCATGTTATTTACACCATCCGTAAGCAGGATGATAACTTTGCTAATGGCCTTGCTATCGCGTAAACGCGTGACTGCGGTAGCCAGCCCGTCGCCAATGGCTGTTCCGTCGTCGATCATGCCGCTTTTGAGCTGACGAAACATATCTATCAGTACCTGATGGTCGGTGGTGAGGGGTACCTGCGTAAAAGTTTCGCCGGCAAAAACCACCAAACCAATACGGTCGTTCGGGCGGTTTTTGATAAAGTCGATGGCTACATCTTTGGCAGCCTCCATCCGGTTGGGTTTCAGGTCTTCGGCCAACATGCTGCTCGAAATGTCCATCGCCATCACAATGTCGATGCCCTCGATGGTAATATCCTTGGAGCTGGAACTGCTTTGCGGACGCGCAATGGCTACAACTAGTAACGCAACTGCCAGAATGCGGAGCAGAAAAAGGAGGTGATACAGATATTGCCGCCACGACCACCGTGTCCGGGCAAAAAAGCCTGTGCCTGAAATCCTGATCTCCGCCTTGCCGCGACGAATCTTAAGCCAATACCACAATCCCATGAGCGGGATCACCAGCAGAAGGTAAAGATAATCGGGGTTTGCAAATTCGATATTATTCAGCATAGCTTATTCGCGTATTTCTTCAGGGGACGACGTTGTGCTATCCTCCTTTGTATTTTCGTTCGTAACGTTCGTTTTATCTGTTTTCGCTCCGGCTGCCGGCGAAGTTTCCTTTACAAAATCCACTGCCTGAACCATGCTACGGTTGTGCTCGTCGGGCGCCGGCTTGTATTTGGCAAACTTCACCAAATCGGCCATTTCGAGGAGTTGCTGCAACTCACGCAGGTTTTTGTCGGCAAGGTGTATGCCGTATGTTGCCTGCATAATTTCAGGTGTTGTCATCTCCTGAGCCGGTATGGCAAAACGCTCGTCGAGGTATTGTCTGATAATGTCTGTCAGTCGTGAGTGGTAATGCTTTACCAGGTCTTTTTGCCACAGCTTTTCGTTGCGCAGCTTTTCGAGCTCCTCCAGTGCCCACCTGTGGGGCGGTACTTTTAGCTTGGGGCGGGCAAGCACCACAGGCTGTTTTTTCTTTCTTTTTTTATAATAATAAAAAAGACCGGCGGCTATGACCAGAACTACCAGCAGTAGCAAAATCCATGGCAACAGCTCGATAAATGTCAGCGGAGCTTCTATGGGACCTTTTATGGGCTTGATGGCTTGTGTAGTGTCCACTGCCACCGGGAAAACATTCAAAAGATAAGGCTCAGTTTCTAAAGTGGAATCCAGCGCGGTGCCTACCACAAAACTAATGGGGGGAACCACATAATATCCCGAGTCGAAAGCGGTGATCGTCAGTTTTTGATCGATACGCATCATCCCGTTGTCCAGGCGCGTGGTATCGATAGTTCCGCGTTTCACAATTTCGATCTCTTCGGTAAGCGTATCGGCAAATACCGGCCAGCGGAATGGCATATTTTGCGGAAGCTGCAATTGCAGATTAAATCCTATCTGGTCGCCAATGAGCATGCTGTTGGTATCCAGCGATGCGCTGGCCACAGGCTGCTGTGATTTTGCTGTGAGCGAAAGCATCAGCAGCAAGACCAATAGAATTTTATTAATATTTCTGTTTATCATTTTCTTCATCATTTCCATGCACCTGTTTGCTTAGGCACGGGCTTCCCGTCGTTGAAAAAGTCCGATAAGTTGCCTTACGTAATCCTGATCGGTACGAATATTTGCTACATCCACACCACTTTTCAAAAACACACGGCGCAGATATTTCTCGTTGTCGATATGCCATTGCCGGTATTGTCGCCGCACTGAGCCGCTCGAAGTGTCGATCCAGCGGGTTTTTTCGGTTTCGGCATCCTTAAACTTAACTAATCCTATGTCGGGCATTTCTGTTTCGCGCTCATCAAAAACGCGGATTGCAATCACGTCGTGTTTGTTGTTGGCTATCTGCAGCGCTTCATCGAATCCTTTATCCATGAAGTCGGAGAGGACAAAGGCGGTACATCGTTTTTTGATGGCGTTGGTGAGAAAGCGCAACGATTCTGAAATTTTGGTTTGCTGGTTTTGAGTTTTAAAATCCACCAGCTCGCGGATGATGCGCAGGATATGGGTGCTGCCTTTTTTGGGCGGAATAAATTTTTCTATCTGGTTGCTAAAAAAGATCACTCCCACCTTGTCGTTATTTTGTATTGCCGAAAAGGCCAAAACTGCAGCTATTTCGGTGAGCATATTTTCTTTGAGGGTGGTGTGGGTGCCAAATTCGTTGGAGCCGCTCACGTCGATGAGCAGCATGACGGTGAGTTCGCGCTCTTCTTCAAAAATCTTGATAAACGGATGGTTGAAGCGTGCCGTTACATTCCAATCGATACTGCGTATGTCGTCGCCATATTGATATTCGCGCACCT
This sequence comes from uncultured Lentimicrobiaceae bacterium, assembly GCA_964612515.1. Taxonomy (GTDB): domain Bacteria; phylum Bacteroidota; class Bacteroidia; order Bacteroidales; family 4484-276; genus SABY01. Next base: position 9,277 of record CAZTCX010000067.1, read on the forward strand.
CGCTGAAAGCCATTCCTCTTCCTTTGAATGCGCTGTGATATTGCCCTGAAAATATCTGATTGGACAATCCACGTGTTTTTATTTCTATCTTTCTTACTTTTTTAAAAATCTCCGATGCGTCCATAACCTTTTGTTAAATGATGGCGGGATAATAATTCCAAACTCTGGCTCATCTTCTGCGCTTGACTATGGCACCTCGATGGTATTGAGGATTTCGTTGATGATGTCCTCGGAAGTGATATTTTCGGCTTCGGCTTCGTAGGTCAGTCCGATACGGTGGCGGAGCACGTCATGTGCAATGGCCCGGATATCTTCGGGAATCACATAGCCGCGGCGTTTGATAAAAGCAAAAGCTTTGGCTGCCAGTGCCAGATTTATAGAAGCTCGTGGCGAAGCGCCGTAGTTGATCATGCCGTCAAACTTGGCGAGTTTGTATTGGGATGGGTAGCGCGTTGCAAAAACGATATCGGTGATGTAGTTTTCAATTTTTTCGTCCAGATACACCTCGCGTGTTACAGCGCGGGCACGCAGAATGCTCTCGGCGCCTACCACTTTGTTAAGCGGAGGACGGTGCAGGCTGTTGTTCTGCCGCAGGATCATTTTCTCTTCTTCCTTTTGCGGATACGATATTACCACCTTGAGCATAAACCTGTCCACCTGAGCCTCGGGTAGGGGATAGGTTCCTTCCTGTTCGATGGGGTTTTGGGTGGCCAGCACGAGAAATGGTTCCGGCAGTTTGAAGGTGCTGTCGCCGATGGTGACTTGCCGTTCCTGCATGGCTTCCAGTAGCGCACTTTGAACTTTGGCCGGCGAGCGATTGATCTCGTCAGCCAGGATAAAGTTGCTGAAGATGGGTCCCTGACGAACCACAAATTCTTCATTTTTCTGGCTATAAATCAGTGTGCCGATGAGGTCGGCAGGCAGCAGATCAGGTGTAAACTGGATGCGGCTAAAACCGGCATCGATGGCACTGGCCAACGATTTTATTGCCAGCGTCTTGGCAAGACCAGGTACCCCTTCGAGCAGAATGTGTCCATCGGCAAGCAAGCCAATGAGCAGGCGCTCAAGCATGTGCTTTTGGCCTATTATTACCTTGTTCAATTCCAGGTTGATAAGGTCGATAAAGGCGCTTTCCTGTTGAATTTTTTCGTTGATTTCTCTGATACTTGTTTCGATCATTTGACAGTCAATTTTTGTAGTAGAAAATAGATAACTCCCAGCCCTTTTTATAATTATTAGCCAAGGGTTAAAAGTTGTTAATCAAGCATGGATTGTAATAGTTTGCAGACGAAGGCGCCTGGTTCCACCTCTCCATTTAAACATCAAATCGTATTATTTCGACCTGCCAACTGCTTGGAGGGAAAAAACACTTTCACGATGGGTCGGGAGATTTGAAAGTAAATCGTTAGGATTTTAAATTCATAAAAAAAACGGCATCCTGATGAGGCCGTTTTTTTGAATTGTCTTTTTGCGACAAGCTCTTTAATAAACAAAGGATTTTGTTATGCTTGCGCCGTTGGCCCACCCAGATTGAAAGGCATGTCGGAGCCAACCTCTTTGATGGTGCCGTGCATGCTCTCAAATTTCTTGAGATTATCCTGCAGCGCTCTTGCCAATTGTTTGGCGTGTTGTGGGGTAAGGATAATACGCGATTTCACTTTTGCTTTTGGAATTCCCGGGAGCATCTTTACGAAATCAACAACAAATTCCGAACGCGAATGTGTGATAATGGCCAGGTTGGCATAAATGCCTTCGGCTATATCTTCGGGAAGGTCAATGTTGATTTGTCCTTTGTTAGGTTGATTTGGATCCATAATATTTTGTTTTTTATTAAAAAAGAAAAACCAAAAGTTGATTACTTCTGGCTTTTCTTTCTGGTTGAGAATTAAATTATTTCGTAACCTTTTCGGCTTTTCCGTAACGCGGATTAATCAGTGTTTCATACTCTTCTTTCGAGCCAACAATCAGGTCTTCATACTCTCTAAGACCTGTACCAGCAGGAATCTTGTGACCAACGATAACGTTTTCTTTCAATCCGTTAAGCGTGTCAGCTTTGGCCATGATGGCTGCGTTGGTGAGCACTTTGGTAGTTTCCTGGAAGGATGCGGCCGAGATAAAGCTGGCTGTTTGCAACGATGCACGGGTAATACCCTGCAGCACCTGACGTGCTGTAGAAGTCTGTGCGTCGCGGGATTCCACCAGGCGTTTGTCTTTCCGCTTGAGCTGTGAGTTTTCGTCGCGTAGCTTACGTGCCGAAACGATCTGTCCTGATTTGAACATGGTTGAATCGCCAGGCTCGGTAACTACTTTTTTACCAAAAATCCAGTCGTTTTCTTCCTGGAAATCTATTTTATTCACCAGTTCGTTTTCGAGGAATTTGGTATCGCCCGGGTCGTCCACTTCTACCTTGCGCATCATCTGACGCACGATCACCTCGAAGTGTTTGTCGTTGATCTTAACACCCTGCAGACGGTAAACTTCCTGAATCTCATTAACGATATACTCCTGCACCTTCATGGGGCCTTTGATGGCCAGAATGTCGGCGGGTGTAAGAGCGCCTTCTGAGAGCGGAGTGCCGGCTTTTACAAAGTCGTTCTCCTGCGCAAGTATCTGCTTTGAGGTGGCGATAAGATAGCTTTTCTCTTCGCCGGTTTTGGAGGTGATAATGACCTCTTTGTTACCACGCTTGAGTTTTTTGCCAAAAGAAACCACACCGTCAATCTCCGAAACTTTGGCCGGGTCGGAAGGGTTACGTGCTTCGAAGAGCTCGGTAACACGTGGCAGACCACCCGTGATGTCGCCCGACTTGCCAATGGCACGCGGGATTTTCACCAGCACATCACCGGATTTTACCACCTGACCATTGTCAACCGAAATATGCGCTCCAACAGGAAGGTCATACACTTTTACTTCTACATTTTCATCGTTCATCACGCTGATAGAAGGATTTTTGATCTTCTGACGCGATTCTACGATAACCTTTTCGTAGTAGCCGGTTTGCTCGTCAGATTCGATACGGAAAGTCTTATTTTCGATTACATTGTTGAATGCAAGTTTTCCGCCGTGTTCTGAGATGATAACAGCATTGTATGGATCCCAAACACAGATGATATCGCCTTTCTTCACTTTATCACCGGATTTGAAATATAAATTGGACCCGTAAGGAATATTATTGGAAGCCAACGGAATTCCAGAGACTTCGTCGATGATCCGCATCTCTGCAGACCGGCCGATGACCACCTGATATTCTTTGCCTTCAAAATTTTTGTATGGTACACTTCTCAGCTCGTCGATGTTTAATGTTCCATCGAATCGTGCTTCGATGCGCGACTGTGATGAGATGTTTCCGCCGGCCACACCCCCTACGTGGAAAGTACGAAGTGTAAGCTGGGTTCCTGGTTCTCCAATGGATTGTGCAGCAATAACGCCTACAGCTTCTCCTTTTTGAACCATGCGTCCGGTTGCCAGATTTCGGCCATAACATTTGGCACAAACACCTTGCTTCGATTCGCAGGTTAACACCGATCTGATCTCAAGCGACTCAATGGGCGACTCTTCTATCTGACGGCTGATTTCTTCGGTGAGCTGCTCACCGGCAGGAATAATCAGTTGGTTAGTTTGTGGATGGTAAACATCGTGCAGTGTGGTACGTCCCAGAATACGATCGTAGAGCGTCTCGACCACCTCCTCATTTTTCTTCAGTGTAGAAATGGTGAGGCCGCGCAATGTGCCGCAGTCTTCGTCAGCGATGATCACATCCTGAGCCACGTCAACCAAACGACGGGTAAGATAACCGGCGTCAGCAGTTTTCAGCGCCGTATCGGCCAAACCCTTACGGGCACCATGCGTTGAGATAAAATATTCAAGTACGGTCAGGCCTTCCTTAAAGTTGGAGAGAATCGGGTTCTCGATGATTTCAGCACCGGTAGCGCCTGATTTTTGCGGTTTGGCCATCAATCCACGCATACCCGAAAGCTGACGAATCTGTTCTTTACTACCACGGGCACCCGAATCGAGCATCATATACACAGGGTTGAATCCCTGCTTGTCTTTGGCAAGTTGATCCATCAGCGTATGAGTAAGCTTGCTGTTGGTATGTGTCCAGATGTCGATAATCTGATTGTATCGTTCGTTGGCGGTGATGAAACCCATGCTGTAGTTCATCAGTACTTCGTCCACCTCGGCATTGGCTTCAGCAATAAGAGTTTCTTTAATTTCAGGGATGATAACATCACCCAGATTGAAAGAAAGTCCACCACGGAAAGCCATCTTAAATCCCAGGTTTTTAATATCGTCCAGGAATTTGGCAGTAGTGGCTGTGTCTGTCTTTTTCAGAATGTCGCCAATGATATCGCGCAAAGCTTTCTTGGTCAGCAGTTGGTTGATGTAACCATACTCTTCGGGCACTACCCGATTAAAAAGTACACGTCCTACGCTGGTTTCAGTAAGCACCCTCTTTATTGATCCATCTTCTTGTCGGATGGGAAGGCGCACATGAATAATGGCGTGCAGATCTACTTTTTGCTCGTTGTAGGCAATGATGACCTCTTCGGGCGAATAAAATTTATAACCTTCTCCTTTAATAATTAATTCAGGAGTGCTTTTTCTGGATTTGGTGATGTAGTAAAGGCCAAGCACCATGTCCTGCGAAGGTACCGCAATAGGGGCGCCGTTGGCGGGATTGAGAATGTTGTGCGAAGCCAGCATCAGAATTTGAGCTTCCAGGATGGCAGCATTGCCCAGAGGGACGTGCACAGCCATCTGGTCACCGTCGAAGTCAGCGTTGAAAGCCGTACATGCCAGCGGATGCAGTTGAATAGCTTTTCCTTCGATAAGTTTGGGCTGGAAAGCCTGAATACCCAGGCGGTGCAAAGTTGGCGCACGGTTGAGCAATACAGGATGTCCTTTCAGAATATTCTCGAGAATATCCCAAACTACAGGGTCTTTACGATCAACAATCTTTTTAGCTGATTTTACCGTTTTCACAATGCCGCGTTCGAGCATCTTGCGGATTATAAAAGGCTTAAAAAGTTCCGATGCCATGCCTTTGGGCAAGCCACATTCGTTGAGTTTCAGCTCCGGGCCTACCACAATTACCGAACGACCGGAATAGTCAACACGTTTTCCCAAAAGGTTTTGACGGAAACGTCCCTGCTTTCCTTTAAGGCTGTCGCTAAGTGATTTCAGTGCACGGTTCGATTCGGTTTTTACAGCGTTAGCTTTGCGCGAATTATCAAACAATGAGTCAACTGCCTCCTGAAGCATACGCTTTTCGTTGCGCATGATTACGTCGGGCGCTTTAATCTCTATCAATCGCTTGAGGCGGTTGTTGCGGATAATTACGCGGCGGTAGAGGTCGTTCAAATCTGAAGTTGCAAAACGTCCACCATCGAGCGGCACCAACGGGCGCAGCTCTGGTGGGATTACCGGCACCACTTTTACAATCATCCATTCCGGACGATTTTCGATGCGGTTTCGGGCATCCCTGAAAGCTTCAACCACCTGCAAGCGTTTCAAAGCATCGGCTTTACGTTGCTGTGAGGTTTCGGTGTTGGCTTTGTGGCGCAAGTCGTATGACAGTTCGTCGAGGTCGATGCGTGCCAGCAAATCGTGAAGGGCTTCGGCGCCCATCTTAGCAATAAATTTATTGGGATCGGTGTCGTCGAGGTATTGGTTTTCGGGAGGAATGGTTTCCATGATGTCGAAAAATTCCTCCTCGGTAAGAAAGTCGAGATAGGCTACGCCATCGTCGGCTTTGATGCCGGGGTTGATAACCACATAACGCTCATAATAAATGATGGTGTCGAGTTTTTTGGTTTGCAGTCCGAGCAGCGCCCCAATTTTGTTGGGAAGCGAACGGAAGAACCAGATATGTGCGACAGGTACCACCAGTTGAATATGGCCGGTGCGTTCGCGGCGTACCTTTTTCTCGGTAACTTCCACGCCGCAGCGGTCGCAAACGATTCCTTTGTATCGGATTCGTTTATATTTTCCGCAATGGCACTCCCAGTCTTTTACCGGCCCGAAAATCCGCTCGCAAAACAAGCCGTCACGTTCGGGCTTGTAAGTACGATAATTGATAGTCTCGGGCTTGAGCACTTCGCCGTGCGAGCGCTCCAGTATCGTTTCAGGGGAGGCCAGGCTAATAGTTATTTGTGAAAATTCATTTTTAACAACTAAACTATCTTTTCTAAAAGCCATTAATTGGGTGTATTTGAATGATTATTTAAAAACAAAATTTTAAAGAACCCCTTAGGGTTTTGTCCCTACGGTTAGTCGAACGAGATGTTCAATCCCAGGCCGCGAAGCTCATGCACAAGCACGTTAAACGATTCGGGGATACCTGGTTTGGGCATCGGGTCGCCTTTTACGATTGCCTCGTAAGCTTTGGCTCTGCCGATTACGTCGTCTGATTTTACTGTAAGTATTTCCTGCAGGATGTTTGAAGCGCCATAGGCTTCGAGCGCCCACACCTCCATCTCACCAAAACGCTGACCACCGAATTGTGCTTTACCTCCAAGAGGTTGCTGTGTGATGAGCGAGTAAGGCCCAATAGAACGGGCGTGCATCTTGTCGTCCACCATGTGGTGCAGTTTCAGGATGTAGATGTATCCAACGGTGGCTGGCTGATGGAACCGTTCGCCGGTGCCGCCGTCGTAGAGATAGGTCTTGCCATTTTCGGGCAGACCAGCTTTTGCCAGATATTCGTTTATTTCTTCCACTTCAGCCCCGTCGAAGATGGGAGTGGCAAAGGTTAATCCGAGTTTCTTGCCGGCCCAGCCCAAAACGGTTTCGTAGATCTGCCCAAGGTTCATTCGGGAAGGTACGCCCAGCGGATTGAGTACGATATCTACGGCAGTACCGTCTTTGAGGAAAGGCATATCTTCTTCGCGTACGATTTTGGCAACGATGCCTTTGTTTCCGTGGCGTCCGGCCATTTTATCGCCCACTTTAAGCTTGCGCTTTTTGGCCACATAAACTTTGGCCATTTTCACGATGCCATTGGGCAAATCGTCACCAACGGTAGCTACAAACTTTTTGCGGTTGAAGATGCCGAGTATCTCTTTGTATTTGATCACATAATTATTGATCAATTGTGAGATAAGCACATTTTTGTCTTTGTCAGTGGTCCAGCGGTTGGGGTTCACTATAAGGTAGTCGATTCCCTGGAGCATTTTCTGCGTAAACTTTGATTTGCGCACAATGATCTCCTCCTTGAAGTTGTTGAAAACACCTTGCGACACTTTGCCGCTAACCAGTATCATCAGCTTATCTACAAGTTTGTTCTTTAGAGAGGCCGTATCTTTATTAAACTCTTTTTCGAGATCGGCAATTTCGTCTTTCTCTTTGCCTTTCGTTTTGCGATCTTTGATGATGCGCGAGAAGAGTTTCTTATCAATTACCACACCTTGCATCGAAGGGGGCGCTTTGAGAGAAGCATCTTTCACATCACCGGCTTTGTCGCCAAAAATGGCACGCAGCAGTTTTTCTTCCGGTGTCGGGTCTGACTCGCCTTTTGGCGTTATTTTTCCGATAAGGATATCACCTTCGTTCACTTCGGCACCAATGCGTATCAGGCCGTTTTCGTCGAGGTTTTTGGTAGCATCTGAGCTTACGTTGGGGATGTCGTTGGTGAGCTCTTCCACTCCGCGACGGGTGTCGCGAACTTCGAGCACAAATTCTTCGATATGTACGGAGGTGAAGATATCTTCTTTCACCACCTTTTCGGAGATAACGATAGCATCCTCAAAGTTGTAGCCTTTCCAGGGCATGAAAGCAACCATTAGATTGCGTCCCAGCGCCAGCTCGCCATTTTCTGTGGCATAGCCTTCGCATAATGCTTGACCTTTGACAACCTTTTGTCCTTTCTTAACGATAGGCCGCAGGTTGATAGAAGTATTTTGGTTAGTACGCTTGAATTTGGTAAGGGTGTAAGTTTTTTGATCATCATCAAAACTCACCAGCTTCTCATTTTCAAGGCGGGTATAATGAATCGTTATTTCGTTGGCATCCACATATTCCACAATGCCGTCGCCTTCTGACTGCAGCAATACACGCGAGTCGCGGGCTACGGGTCCTTCGATTCCGGTGCCGACTATAGGTGCTTCGGCGCGCAACAATGGTACTGCCTGGCGCATCATGTTCGATCCCATCAAAGCACGGTTGGCATCGTCGTGTTCCAGAAATGGAATGAGCGACGCCGCTACCGAAGCTATCTGGTTGGGAGCCATGTCGATAAAGTCAACATTGTTAGGTTCCTCAATCGGATAGTCAGCCTGGAAACGAACCTTCACTTTGTCTCTAATAAAATCGCCATTGTCGTCAAGCAAAGAGTTTGCTTGCGCGATAATTTTGTTTTCCTCTTCTTCGGCACTCAGATAAGTTTCTACCTCTTTGAGCTGCACGCGGCCTTCTTCTACACGTTTGTAAGGTGTTTCGATAAAGCCTAATTTATTGATTTTGGCGAAAACACAAAGCGAAGAAATCAAACCGATGTTTGGTCCTTCAGGAGTTTCGATGGTACAAAGACGACCGTAGTGGGTGTAATGAACGTCACGAACCTCAAAGCCTGCACGTTCACGCGACAAACCACCAGGTCCCAGCGCCGACACCCGACGTTTGTGGGTGAGCTCCGAGAGTGGGTTGGTTTGATCCATAAATTGCGACAGTTGGTTGGTGCCAAAAAACGAGTTGATTACCGACGACAATGTTTTGGCGTTGATAAGATCGGTGGGAGTAAATACCTCGTTGTCGCGCACATTCATACGCTCGCGGATGGTACGTGACATACGCGCCAGACCTACGCCAAACTGTGCATAAAGCTGCTCGCCTACGGTACGTACGCGGCGGTTGCTCAGGTGGTCGATGTCGTCAATCTCACGCTTGGCATTTACCATTTCGATAAGGTAAACGATAATGGAGATGATGTCTTCTTTGGTCAGCACCTTGGTCTCCATGGGTACGTTCAGATCCAGCTTTTTGTTGATTCTATAACGGCCTACATCTCCCAGGTCATAGCGTTTGTCAGAGAAAAAGAGTTTTTCGATAATACCACGTGCTGTTTCCTCATCGGGAGGCTCGGCGTTACGCAGTTGTCGGTAGATAAATTCTACAGCTTCTTTTTCGGTATTGGTGGTGTCCTTTTGCAGGGTATTAAAAATGATCGAGTAGTCGATGTTGTCAACTTCCTCTTTATGAATGAGGATATTTTCAACACCCGACTCGATGATTTGATCGATATGATCAGCGGTAAGCAGTGTTTCGCGGTCGATGATTACTTCGGTACGTTCGATCGAAACTACCTCGCCGGTATCTTCGTCCACAAAGTCTTCTATCCAGCTTCTAACAACACGCGCAGCAAGGCGACGGTCGATAAATTTCTTAAGATTTGATTTGGTTGCTTTCACTTCCTGAGCCAGGTCGAAAATTTCGAGGATGTCCTTGTCGCTTTCGAATCCGATGGCGCGGAGCAGCGTTGTAACGGGGAGTTTCTTTTTGCGGTCGATGTACGCATACATCACCCCGTTGATATCGGTTGTAAATTCCATCCAGGATCCCTTGAAAGGGATGATCCTTGCCGAAAAGAGCTGAGTTCCGTTAGCGTGGAAGCTGGTTCCGAAGAATGCTCCCGGCGAGCGGTGCAACTGCGACACTACCACACGTTCGGCACCGTTGACGCAGAAGGTGCCGCGTGGAGTCATGTAAGGAATCTGTCCCAG
>CAZTCX010000068.1:0-7135 GCA_964612515.1 uncultured Lentimicrobiaceae bacterium
TTGGGCAGCCCTTCGTAGATATCTTTAAACTTATTCTCCACCGGAATTTCTTTGGTGTAAACAACCATCGATTGGTCGGGCGAATATTTAAAGCCGGTGATGCCGCCTTCGATGTCGCTGATTTGCTTGCGACCGGTGCCGTCGGGGTTCATCTCCCACATTTGCATCGACCCGCTTTCGGTAGTAAGGAAGCCGATCTTTTTACCATCGGGACGCCAAAGCGCATTGTACTCGCTTTTGGCGGTTTTGGTGATGCGGCGCTGGTTGCTGCCATCGGCATCTACAGCATAGAGGTCGCGGTTGCCTTTGTTTTGCTCGATGCTGTAATAAGTTACGCCGTAAAGGATTGTTTTGCCGTCGGGCGAAACCTGCGGATCGCTCAGCCGGCCAAATGACCAGAGCACTTCGGGCGTCATCCGGTTGCTGGTGAGCGTAAGTTGTGGTTTGTCGATCACGGCTTCATCCTGCGTGGCTTTTTGCTCAGTGCCAGCCTGATTGCAACTGCTGATAACAACAGAAACCAGGACAATCATCAAAAAGAATAGTTTTTTCATTGTTGAAATAGCTTTTGTTAATACTAATTAAGAATATGCGAAGATAATTTATTTTCAAAAGGTGGCAGGTTTTGCAATGCAGCAGCCAATCAAAGCGTGCTGTTAAAACGGATAGATAATTTGCAACGGGATTGGAATGCGATTAACATTGAAATATTTGAAAATAAAGAAGGCTGGCTTTTGTTTCCTATCCAAATCCAGATTACTTTTGGTGCTTGAAAAATTAGAATTTTGAGAAATGAGAAAATCAGATTTTAAGTTGAGGGGAGCCCGGGTAAACGAACCCAGCCAGATCAGGTTTGTGAATACTTTTTTGGTAAAGGGTAATGAAGAAATAAACGTAACATTGCGTTTACACAGACGTTAGCAACAAGCCTAAAAAGACAGATTTGAATAACAACATTGAAATATTAAAAACAAGTCCGATTTCAGGAGAATTAAGGGAAAGACATTTTGGAAAGACTGATTCAAGTCCTTTATGGATTAAGTTTAATTCAATTAATTCTGACAACTGGATAGGCTCTTTTGCAAGTGGAACTATTGGACTTAGAAATAGGAAAATAAATGAAATTGAAAAGACTTCAAAAATTGGATTATTAACTAATGGAGCATTTTACTTAATTGACAAAGATTCACAAGATTTACTATTTCATCTGGAAGAAGGACATTTTATTGACTTTGAAATTATTCCTGAATTTGATTTAATAATATTAGCAACAAATTGGGGAATCAATATTATAAAAGGGAAAAAACAGATAAAGGAAATTAGACCTGATTTTATTGATGGAGTTAGATTTAAAGAAAAGAATGATAGTTCATTATTTGGAGAAATTTGTGAACCAAGTGAAAATGGAGATTATTGGACTGAATTTAAAATTGATTTACAGACTTTAAAATTAAATTGGGGGAAATACAAATTTTAATAAAAGGCCAGTTGCTAACAGCAAGTATAGCAAATAGCCGGGTTGCGGTTCTCAAGACAAAGAATTGTAAATTTGAAAATAGTACAAATCAATATAAATCAGAGTAAGGAACGGCTACGTGCCATACTTGCAAACCGTTGTGCATAAGTGAAAAGGAAAAATGGTAGAAAAACTTGGTTTGACCTATAATCTGGAAATGGAATTGAAAATTGGTCCGGAAGAAATAAAGAATCGGATTGAAAAATTAAAGCTGGAAACAAATATTCATCAAGTATCTTCAAGAAATAGACAGTTAGGATTTTTAGTAAAACAAATACGCTTCGACAACTACACAGGCTTTGAAATATTAAAAAAGGGTGATTTCTTAGACCCTTTCAAATCTGGAAGAGGAACTATTTCTGCTCATATTTCTGAAAAAGAGAATTAAGAATCAAAGCTAAAGTGTACTATTAAATCAAGATATGGTGAACTATCATTGAACCTTATGACTTTCGTAATAATTATTCTGACATTGATTTGTGGAAATCCAGAACGCAAATACTATATCGCAGTTGCAATGTTAGGGTTTTTAATAATGACATTATTATTTCAACTATTTTTTCTAAGACTTAACTCAACATGCCTAAAAAGCGAATTTCTTGAATTAATTGAGATGATAAAATAACAACAATGCACAACAGCAAATAATGGTAATGGCTCACAGCCTTTTAGCGGTAATCTGAGAAAAATGTGTAGAATGAGAAGAATAGGAAACATACAAATCTTTAATGAGTATATTGGAAGTGCGCGGCTTTAGAACATCTTTACGGACCGTTTCCACCCACTCAAAAAAACCTAAAAAGTCTTCTTGACCTTTTGTAAGAAGCAAGAACAAAAAAGCTCCCGAAGGTCAATCTGCTTTCGGGAGTTTTGTTTTATTAAAACAGAAACTATAACAGCGAAGTGAATCTGATTCGTGGTTTCTCAATAATGATTAAAGAGAGCCGCTTCTACTTCCTACTTCCCACTCCCCTTCACAATGATGAGCACGGTGTAAAACATGATTTTGAAATCCATGGCAAGCGACATGTTTTCGACATACAAAATATCATATTTCAGTCGCTGCACCATCTCATCCACATTGCTGGCATAGCCAAACTTGATCTGCCCCCAAGATGTGATTCCTGGTTTTATCTTAAAAAGCAAACGGTAATGCGGCGCGCGTTTTACGATCTGATCGATAAAATACTGGCGTTCGGGACGGTATCCCACCAACGACATCTTTCCGGTAAGCACCGTAAAAAACTGCGGCAGCTCATCCAAACGCACTTTGCGCATAAACTTCCCGACAGGCGTAATGCGGCTGTCATCCTTCGACGACAACTGCGGCGTGTCGGTCTCGGCGCCCACATACATCGACCTGAATTTTGGAATCATAAATGGCTTGCCGTGCAACCCGATGCGCTCCTGAAAATAAAATGCGGGTCCCGGCGAAGAAAATTTTACAAACAGATAAAGGGCAATGTAAACCGGCGATAACAAAATAAGAGCAACCAGTGATGCGCTGAGGTCGATGAGGCGCTTTATGGATTCCTGCCAGGGCGGCATCATGTGTGGCGAAATCTGCACCAGCGGCTCCGTAAAAATAGAAGTCGTCTTGACGCTGCCCAGCAGATAATCCTGCATGGCCGGGATAATTTTGATGATAACATCGGTATCTTCTATTTGCGTCAGGATTTTCTCTACAAGCTGCGTTTCGCTGCGTTCGATGGCAATTACCACCTCTTCAATCTGCAGTTCACGCACCAGCCGCGGCAAATCTTTGTAAGCGCCCAGATGTGGCAAGTGTTCGGCAAGCTGATATTCGTCGTAAACGCGTGCATTGACAAAACCCAAAAACCTGTTTCCCGAAGACGGATACTGTGCGTCGAGCTGTTTGTAAAGGTTCACCGCGTTGGCATTGCTTCCTACGATGATGGTATTAAAACCAATGACCTTATGATGAATTTTCTTAACGGTACGTGTGGTAATGATGAGCCTGAAAGTGGCCGTGAACAGGAATTGCAGCGCGTAGAGCATGAGAAACGAGTGGTAATAAGTGCGGTGCGAGGAAACGGCATCGTCGAGCAGCAAGGTGAAAAATATGATGACCACGCCGATGAATACCGTCGAAAAGGTAACTGTGATTTCGCGGATGCGCGACTTGCGGTAAATGCGGCGGTAGCTTCCGGCAATCACATAAATAATCAGCCAGAAGAGTGGCACCACCACCATGCCGCGGTAAAAGTTGGGGTCGCCATAAATTTCGTGTAAATTGTGTGTCAGGTCGGGCACTACGGATGCTTTGCGATAAGCAAAGAAAAGCATCCAGGCCAGCGCCGCGGCGAGCCAATCGACAAAAACATATTTTGCCTGCTGTGTCTTTTTGTTTAGTGTCTGCATCTGTAGTCAGTTTTACCGGTGCATAAGTTTCATATTGTCGAGAAGAATAGTGTGCTGTTCGTCGTCAGCAGTGATATAGCTGCGGATCAAAACTTTGAAACTGTGCGCATTGGTACTTGCACGCACCTCATCCGTAAAATTGATGTAAATCTTGTTCCACTCCTGCTTTGGATAAAGCACGATAATTTCTTTTTTGATAACCTGCGTAGCGCTTTGCGCGATGATTCCTACCGAAAATGGCGTGGTATTTTTGTAATGCATTTCAAGCAGCACCGGCCGTCCATCTGTCGGTAAATCGTAGGCTTCAAAGGTTGCCGCTTCAAAAACTTTGTGCTCTCCGTCAAGATGGACAATGCCCGAATAGTTTCCATATCCAACACTGGGGACTCCTTCGGTAGTGCGGCCTATGGCAGCCGTTCCGCCCAGCTTGGCAGTATCGAGCGACAATGGAATTTCTTCAAAACCCTCTGTCCAATCAAACACGGTGCTTTCGCGATAGGTGGTGTGTAAATTTACCGCAACGATCGAATCAGGAATAAAATTGAAATTGTTAATGACGATGGGTTCCCAAAAAGGATTGTTGACGCGTGTTGTGGCAATGCCGTTAAGCACGATGCCGGCCTGGATATGCAGCTCCCCTTTCCCAGCTACCAAAATGGGGACAGTTGATGGCATTTCGAAAACACCAATGGTGGCGCCGTTTGCAAAAACCCAAACATCTTTTATGCTTTGTAAAGAAGTTCCCTGTGAAGCTGTGGCTGAAAAAGTGATAGTATCAAACGCTACAAAAGCCGGAATGCCAGGTTGCAGGTTTTCTTCAGAGCATGCCGTTATCAACGATAAAAGGATTCCGAGCACCGCAGCCATCCAAAGTTTATTACCCAATAATTTCATCCACACCATGGTATTAATATGAAAATCCTGAAACGGAACTGCCAGTTTTATATTGTCGTTTTGGCGCCGGGGCGCGGTCAATAGTTGATCTTGTCAAGAATACGGTAAGCCACCTCCAACGCATGATAGCCATCGTTGATGGTGACGGGTGGAGTGGAATTGGTGCGGATAGCATCGGCAAAGCTGGCCAGCTCGGCAATGATAGCGTTGTTTGGCTGGATGGCAGGCTTGTCAATCATAATCTCTTTCATTCCTTTTCCTTCGCCCAGGTCGAGCACCATGGCAAACGGATCGGCTGGATCGTGGTCGATGTCTTTCATTTGAACAATCTCAAGCTCTTTGTTCAGAAAGTCAACAGAGATATAGGCGTCACGCTGGAAGAACCGCGACTTGCGCATGTTCTTCATCGAGATGCGGCTGGCGGTGAGGTTGGCCACACAGCCATTGTCGAATTCAATACGGGCATTTGCGATGTCGGGGGTGTCAGAAACGATAGGTACTCCACTGGCGCTGATCTTTTTCACGTTGCTGCGCACCACGCTCAGGATGATGTCGATGTCGTGGATCATCAGGTCGAGAATCACGGGAACGTCGGTACCACGCGGGTTGAACTGCGCCAGTCGGTGGGTCTCGATAAACATCGGGTTGTTGATATATTTGCCTGCAGCCAGAAAAGCTGGGTTGAAACGCTCCACATGCCCTACCTGCACCTTAACGCCAGCTTCGGCGGCAATCTTCATCAGCTCGCGGGCTTCTGCCGGAGTGGTCACGATGGGCTTCTCGATAAACACGTGACGCGATTTGCGCAAAGCTGCTGCTGCACAATCGAAATGCGAAACGGTAGGCGTTACAATGTCCACCACATCTGCTGCATCGATGATGCTCTCGAGTGTATCAAACTTTTTCAATCCAAACTCCCCGGCCACGCTGGCAGCAGTTTCAGGATTAGGATCATAAAACCCAACCAGCTCATAGTCGCTAATTTCGCGGATACATTTGATATGGATTTTCCCCAGATGGCCGGCGCCAAGCACTCCGATTTTCAACATAGTGATTTTATTATGTGGATGCAAAAGTAAGGATTTTAGGAGATCAGCGGCTAATAAAGGCTTACAGTAAGAAGAGGAAATAGAAACTTAGAAAAGGATAAATTTATGTGATGGGGGCGCTTGTAGACCTCACCCCCGATTCCTCTCCAATTGGAGAAGGGAGCTCTTCTGCTCGGCAGTTTGATTGTTTGCGAGATTTCAGAAACCCTCAAAAGCATTCATTTTTGACCGCCTCCCGCTCAAAATAGTAGCTTTGCAAGGATTTCAGTTTCTAATTTTTATCATGGATCAACTCGATACTTATCGTCACAAAGGGCTACGAAAAAAACTCGTGGCACAACTTCAAAGCAAAGGCATCACCGACGTGCGCGTGCTGGAAGCCATCAATACGGTGCCACGCCATTTTTTTATGGACTCGTCGTTTCTCGAATATGCCTACCAGGACAAGGCCTTTCCCATCGGCTCCGGCCAAACCATCTCACAGCCTTACACGGTTGCTTTTCAAACGGAGCTATTGGAAGTTGGTGAAAACATGAAAGTACTCGAGGTGGGAACCGGCTCAGGATATCAGGCTTCGGTTTTGCTGGCGCTTGGCGCGAAAGTTTACACGCTCGAACGGCAGGCGCAACTTTATAAGAAAACCCGACAATTCTTCGATCGCATGCGCTATCCCGCAAGGATATTTTATAAAGACGGCTACGAAGGTCTGCCTGCTTTTGCTCCTTATGACCGCATCCTCATCACCGCAGCTATCCCAGCCATTCCCGAAACGTTAAAGGAGCAACTCAAAGAGGGCGGAATTTTGGTGGCGCCGGTGGGCGAACAAGGCATGCAAAAGATGACCCGCATCATCCGCCACAGCGACGACGATTACGAAGAGCAAACCTTTGGCGGATTCGTGTTCGTGCCCATGCTGCCCGGGAAAGCGGAGGATTGAAAAATGGATATAAACCGGAGAGATGGAGAGACAGAGGGACGGAGAGACGGAGAGACGGAGAGACAGAGAGACAGAGAGACAGAGAGACGGAGAGACGGAGAGACGGAGAGAAAAAAGAAAACAAAGGGTTTCTTGTTGGCACTTTTGCGGATAACCAATTTTTATCTTCCTCCGCGACTCTGCGCCGCAGTGGTAAAAATCAACTTTGTTTCCTTTCTCTGTGTCTTCGTGCCTTTGTGGTGAAATCGCTTTCTTTTCTTCCTCCGCGACTCTGCGCCGCAGCGGTAAAAGCCAACTTTGTTTCCTTCCTCTGTATCTTCGTGCCTTTATGGTGAAATCGCTTTCTTTTCTTCCTCC
>CAZTCX010000068.1:7235-12015 GCA_964612515.1 uncultured Lentimicrobiaceae bacterium
CTCTGCGCCGCAGCGGTAAAAATCAACTTTGTTTCCTTTTATAAATCAAAACCTGGTTAGGTGCTTTGCGTGTGTCGGTCAGCGCTTGAGGGGTAAATTTATATACCGTGTTGTTGTTGAATATCTCCACAACACCAATCAAATCGTACCCGCTGGAAGCATACTGCCCTATCCAATAAAAGATATCCAGCGGCGAGTCGGGCTTACGCAGCCAGGTTTTGTCGATGCTGACGTAAACGAGAATCTGCGGATGTGCAGCCTCCACCTCCGCTATCATCTCCTGTTGCATCTGTGTATTGTAGGGATGCAACTCCATGAGCGGATAGGTGTAGATGTAGCCGGTGGCCGGCATCAGCTTGCTATAAAAATACAACTGTGGCTCCGATCCGATCACCGCCAGCGTATCGCCGGGGTTGCTATTTTTTTTAATAAAATCACCAATAGCCTCCGATTCCGGAAAAGGATTCAATCCGTAGATATTTCTGGAGATTTCGGCAGGAGTATCTTCAAAGAAATAGTCGCGGTGGTGTCGGATACCAATAGCTATTATCACAAAAAGTATTAGTCCGGATAACAGCGGGAACCACTTGCGGCTACTCACCGAAGCAAGATAATCCAGAGCTATGGCTGCAAACATGGCAACTGCCGGCAACACCATCACATAATAATGTGCCCGGAAATAAAATCCCGGAACCAGGCTCAGCAGTGAAAACGCCAGAAACAGTAGTAGGAAATATTGGCTGAAGCGTCGCTGCCCAAATCTCTTATCGACAAACAAAATTACAACGCCGGCAACAGCAGCAATCCACAGCGCCACCCACCCTTCCATCACGTAAAGTGAGTTATTAACAAGATTTTGCCAGGCGTACTCTGCTGACACCTGCTCGGTGTAGCTAAACGAATATTCGATGGTCCAAAACCAAAACCGTTCCCACACATTCCAGTACAGGAGCAGCAAGGCGGTGATGATGGTTGGGATAATACCACCAGCAAACAGCAGCCCCATATTTCGCGCAAAGCGACGCAGGTTTCCTTTATCATTAATAATTGTCCAAACGACGATGACGGCTGCTCCGAAAAAGCTAAAGAAAACGCCCGATTGTTTCATCAGCGGTGCCGCGCCCAAAAGAACTCCGGCGGAAAGCATCCAAATCACTTTGCCCTTTTCGAGCGCTTTCTGCAAAAGCCACAATCCCGCTATAGCCATCAGCATCACAAAATGGGTAGCATGGCCGGCAAAACCCAGCACCGTGGGGCTTATTGATAAAAGGGCAAAAACAGCGGCTGCCATGAAAGCAGTAGATGCCGTTGTAAGCCGCCGCATCAGCAGGTACAGAAAAGTGATGGTGCCAGCATTTACCAGCAGTAAGCCGAGATGAATGGCGGTGACACTCTGGTCAAAGAGCAACATGATGAGCGCATAAAAGAAATAGGTGCCGGGGAATTTCATGTTGTAGGCAGCTTCCCAGGGCGGAATGCCGCGAAGCATCAACTGGCCAAAGAGCGCATATTCGCCTTCATCGCGCTCCAGCGGAATAGCCAGAAGCCGCAGCCGCAGAAGCGCCGTCGCCACGAGTAATGCTATCAGTAAAACGTAACCATAGCGCTCCATCCAGGCTGGCTTTATTAGTGGAATCTTTGACTTATGCGTTTTTTTATGGCGGGGCTGTTGGTTCATTTTTTTGGATAAAAATTGTTGATTATCAGAATAACATATTTTCATAAACAAGCTGCCGGGGTAAGAGTTTTAGAGAGGTTGGACACCTTCAATTTGTGTCACGATACCTCTGTTGTAGAAAATGAAATTTGAATATTTCTTTTCGTTTTCACCATTGGTAAACACTTATTCACCACCGTCGAGCCAGGCCTTGAATTTTAACACACGCTCACGGGCAACCACAATCTCCTCGTCCAGGCCTTCCACTTCAATTTTGAGGCGACTGTTGGACCATGCGTACATTTGGCCACAAGCCTCAAGGCTCACAATAAACTTGCGGCTTACCCGATAAAACTTCCCGGGATCGAGCATCTCCTCCAGTTGGTCCAGACTAAAATCGACGATGTAATTCCGCTTGTTTTGCGTATGAATAAAGCTGACCCTGTCGAAGCTGTAGAAAACTTTGATTTCGGAGGTACCGATGGTTTTTATCTGCTCGCCAACCTTTACCATAAAGCGGCTTTTGTATCTTTTTGCTAAGGGCAAATTTCCAGATATCAGCTCGATTAGTTTTTGCATATCCGGCTTTGCGCTAAGGCTTTCCAGCTTTCTTAATGCCTGCTCCAGTCGTTCTTCCTCGATGGGTTTCAACAGGTAATCGATCCCATTGGTATTGAAAGCCTCGATGGCATATTGATCGAAAGCCGTAGTAAAAATGATCGGACATTGCACTTCGATCTGTTTAAATATTTCAAAACTCAGACCGTCGGCCAATTGAATGTCGGAGAAAATCAAATCGGGAGATGGGTTGGATTTCAAAAATTTCACGCTATCCCGCACCGATTCCATTGTATTTACAACTTCTGCTTCCGGTGCTAATTTTTCGAGCAGCTTGATCAAGCGGTTTGCTGCGCGGACTTCGTCTTCGATGATCAGTACTTTCATGCTTGCGCCGTTTTAATAATTGGAAGTTTTACTTTGAAAGCAGTGGCTGATTTTTCGATTTTGATTTTCATGTCTGAAAAAAACGCGAACTGCTGTTGCAGGTTTTTCAATCCCAAATTGGTAGATGCATCTTTAGCCGTTTTGGCTTTTAATGAATTTGAAACTTCGATATAATCACCATTCTTCCTGATATCAATTTTTAAGGGGTAAGCATCCGAAACCTCGTTGTGCTTCACTGCATTTTCGATCAGCATTTGAATACTCACCGGAACAATCATTTCTGCCTTTGCCGCGTCAACATCGATATTGATAAAAAGCTTGTTTTCAAATCTCGTTTGCAATAAGAAGGAAAAGGATTTTACAAATTCGATTTCATCGCTCAGCGGTACCAACTCTTTATCGCGGCTTTCGAGCACGTAACGGAACAAATGACTTAGTTGCCCGATAAATTTCACGGCGGCATCCTGGTTTTCGTAAACCAAATCGGTGAGAACATTAAAGCTATTGAACAAAAAATGTGGATTTATCTGATTACGCAAAACCTCGTATTTGTAGGCCATCATTTCGGTATTGAGCCGTTCGGCACGTTTGAATGAATCTTTCCAGGCTCTAAAAAATCCAATGGCGGTAAAAGTCATAGTTATCACAAAAGAAATGCCCACAGGATAAAGCACCCACCCTACAACCCACCGCCACGTAACGGCAGGCAACTCGCCCTGCACCAGGAAAAAGAAAAGGGTTTGAATTAAATAAAAGGCAATGGACGAATAAACGACCAAAGCAACAAGACCCGCCAAAGCTCTTTTTTCGGGCTGCTCGATCCAATCGATTTTTTGGTCTAGATAGTTAAAAATGAATCCATGTCCCAGCCATTGGGTGGTGCAAATGGTGTATGCCCAGCCAAAAGAAATCAAAAAGTTGTTAAGACTTTCAAAAGAGTTCCACATAAAGGCCAGCATTATAATAAAGCTGAGCAGGAGATTGGCCAAAATAAAAGTAGCTATCTTATTGAAAGGATAAAGTGCCGGAAACCGCTTGGTTCCTTTCTTTTTGATTTCGATTGCTTGCATGGAGCAAATGTATTTAATAATTTAGAGTATCAACGCTTACATGTGATGAGTAATCCGCTTTAAGCGGGACAAAACAATTTCGTAGAGTGAATGCATTTATTTACCTGCTTTTCATCATCTCTCATTAAAATAGCCATTACCAAAAGACCCCCTCTAACTCCCCCTGGAGGGGGAGAATGCCATCGTACTTGCCACTGCTGCGGCTTGTGCGGCTGGTCTCCCTTCCCCTCGAGGGGAAGGGCGGGGATGGCGTCATTGAGATTTGAAAAATTATACAACCACCTAAATAGTTACGAATGAATACTATTTTTCTACTTCTCCCCACATTGCTTCATAATATCGGCAAGCTGGCCTTTGCCCCAGCTAGGAGAAATGCTTGATTTCGGCTTGTAATTATCCCATTCATTGTAAAGCACGCGGGCTTTTTGGCAAGGGACAGAAACATCGCTGCCAAAGTAACTAGCCGTTCCCATCTCGTTGGATATCTGCATGTATCTTGCCCGTGGGTTTTCGGGTTCAATACCCAGGGCTTTGCCAATGGATTGCGCTGAAAGCGAGCTGTATTTTTGCCCACGGCTCATCGGGTCAACGACAAGCCTGGCGATGTACATCAAACTTTGCATAACATAAACCTCCGATTCGCCGGGAGCCATTTCCAGCATCTTTGCTACGGAGGTTTCGGCCACATCCAGGTATTCGTCCTTTTTTTCCGGATTTTCATTTTCGCTAAAGCTCATCAGAATATAGCATTGTGCATGGTAGTAATAGGGCAGCCATTCGCTTTTTTCGGCCTGGGCTATCATCATAAATTTGTTGGCGAGGCTCTGGTAATCCGCTACTGTTTCCGCCTGGGAAAATCCGGCGAGGGTTTCGCCCATTTTTTCCTGATACTTCATACCGCCGGCATACGATGCTGATGCGATTAAAATTACTGTGATAATTAGTGTTACTTTTTTCATAATTGTTGTTTGTTAATTGTTATTTGTTGTTTGTTAATCGTTAATCGTTAATTGTTAATCGATATTTGTTAATGGTTCATTGCGATCCGCCAGCTGGCGGAGAAGCAATCTGTTATTTTCATAGAACTCTGACGACTCTCCCCCTCACC
>CAZTCX010000068.1:12025-18836 GCA_964612515.1 uncultured Lentimicrobiaceae bacterium
CTCTTTTCTCTCATCTCTCATCTTTCACTTCTCACCTCTCATCTCTCACCTCTCACCTCTCACCTCTCTCTCCTACTCTATCTTATCCAACTGATTTAAATCCCCCCTTTTGGACAAGGTGATAAAGCACGCCAGCACAAAAAAGCGATTGGAACCGGGGATTATCGGTTCGCCGGCATAGTAGCCCTCAGCATTAGGCTGCATGGCAAATCGCTCACCGTAATCCTGCTTAAAACCCAAAACATTGGTGATGGCTGCATAAAAAATGATGTTTTCACGGTGCAGATAGGTGATGTTGATGTCCAGAGTTTGATAAGGAATGGTTTGGCGATTCTTAAATCCCGACACATTGGGGTCGTGAAACACACGTGGCGAAGCAAATCTGTAGCTCATGCCCGCCAAACAGCGGATGCCGTCAAACCAATATTTAAAAACTACCGACAGGTTGTGCTTGCTTGCGAAATCAGGAACAGCGAGGGAAGGGTAGTTTCTGAAATCGCGCTCCGTTTCCAGATAGCTATACGAAACCCAATATTCGGCATTCCTAAAAGTTTGGTTGTCGCGCCAAAACACATCCAGCCCATAGGCATAACCATCACCCGAATTTGAATAGGCGTCGGCACGATAAAAAGTTTCAGGATTTACTTTTACAAGATCGTGGTAGGCCTTGTAATAAACCTCCGACCGTAAGGTTCGTTTATTTTTTATCGATTGAAAAGTCAGGATGTAATGATCGGCACGCTCCGGCTTTATCTGGCTGGTGTAAAGCAAATATTGGTCTAAAGGATTTTGATAAAACCACCCATACGCCAGCGAAACCTGACTTTGTGCTCCAATTTTGTAGGCCGTCGAAACCCTGGGCGAAAACGTGGCTGTACCGAGGTAGCTGGTGTACTCCATCCTTCCACCTACACGGCTTACAAACTTATTAGACAGATAAATTTCAGCCTCAGCAAAGACGGCGGGCAACACTTCCTGATAGCTGGCCGCAAGGCTGCTGTCTCCCTGGCTAAGCTTGCTGTCGTACTCCTTTAAAAACAGATCGGCTCCCAGCCGCACATTAACTTTATTTTGGCTAAGCTGATTGATAAAAACATTTTTATAATGCAGACCACGCAGGTTATCATCCATCGTGTTTTGGCCGTAAGAAGCCTGATCATGGCTTTCGCTCACAGACAATCCGGTTTTGTATATCCACTTTTGGCCAAGCGGCGTATTCCAAGATCCATTGACATAGGTATTGTTGTTTTTTAAAATGTAGGCAATCTGCTCTCCGTCCTTACTCAGGTCGCTTTCCATGAGCGACATGGTTGTGGTGGTGAAATTGCCATAAAGTTTCATCATGCCTGATGTACCGGTTTTTTGTCGCAAACTAAATTCCGAGCTTAGCGATTCCGGAGGATGGTTCCAGTTGTAGTTTTGCGGTGCAATGCTCATGTAGGGTTTCAAATTGGTATAATCGATCGTGGCAGTTATGGCTCCCTTCCGCCACTTTTTGGTTCCGGCCAAACCTGCGCTTACTGTTAGCAGCGAAATATTCAACTCATCTTCGGCAGGCATATCCGTAGTTGAAAGTTGCAAAACCGACGATAAAGCCTGTCCGTATTCTGCCGAATAGCCACCGGTGCTAAAAACCGTCCCCTTAAACATGAAGGGATTGAATCGCCCGCGAGCCGCTGTTAATGGTGGCGAAGAATTATAAGGCACAAGCACCAACATGCCGTCGATGTAGGTCTGCGATTCCTCGCTGCTGCCGCCTTTTACAAATAGCTTCCCTGACTCGGGATTGGCTGAAGTGCCCGGAAGCGTTTGCAAGGCTCCGAACACACTGCCCATGGCGCCGGCTGTTGTAACCATGTCGAGCGAAGTCATGCTTGCCGAGCGCCGTGCATCGCCAGCCTCAAAGGTACCGGCGGTAATCGTAACCGCCTTCATTTGATTAAAGGTCTCGTGCAAAACAGCATCGATACGAATGGAAGAATTATTTAAATCGATCTCCTTTTCAAATCCTTCATAACCTATAAAATCGATACGTAAAGTTTGCTGCCCGGTTTCGTTGGTTTTGAAGCTAAAGTTACCCTCAGCATCGCTCGAAACCCCGTCGTAGGTTTCTTTTAGATAAATGTTGGCACCCGTTAAAGGCTCTCCGCTTTTGTCGTGCACCGTTCCTGAGATAGCGCTTTGAGCCTTTCCATTCAGAGCTATTTGTATTAAAATAAAAATTAGTATCAGATATTTTTTAAGCATCGCATTCATTGTTATGATGATGATAATGCGTGCAAATGTAGGAGTGGAATCAACCAAATAAAAATAAGAAGTATTGAAGTGTCGGATTTTAGGATTGAATTGTATTTTTCCTACCTGTTTACACCTATGAGGATGAGAAAACCCCCGGCATCTTTGAAAATTACCAGGGGTTTTAAATTAGTGTCAAGACAGCTTTATTTTAGTTCACAACTAATTTACCGGCTTCGTTCAGCCCTGAAGCATTAGAAATTTTATAGAGATAAGTCCCTGGATTTAAATGTCGGATATCAACCTTCTCCTGATGGCTCAACAGTTTCCTCTCCATCACCAATCTACCTGAAATGTCCATCAACATTAATCTGGCATTTTTGTATTTTTCACTATATCTGATTTCCACCACATCACTCGCAGGATTTGGATAAACAACACTTTCGCTAATACTGAAATCATCTTTTTTGGGTACAGAAGTAAGTAATCCCTTCGAATTGAGCTTCAATACAAATGCATCATTTTTTGGTTGCCCCGGGGCATTATAGTCGTAAACCCTCCCGCTAATAACAACACCACCATCAGCAGTTGCAATTATGCTGTATGGGCGATAAACTGCGTCACCGCCGTAAAACTTATGATCCAGAATATTTAAATCTTTGTCGAGCCTTGTTAATTCAATCCAGGTAGGTTCGGTTTGCCACGGAGTTGGTGAAATGATCAGATTATACAAACCAACGACATAAAGTGTATCATTTTGCAGTACTGTATTTGTTCCAAAACCACAGTATAAAATAGTATCAGGATGGTTGTAGAAAACTGCTCCATTATGGGCATCTGCATTCTGATCTATTCTGTATGTGGCACTTGCTCTCACCGACCCCGTACCATGAGGTGTATAGGCGGAGCCTGTAAGGTAATAGGAGCTATCATCAATGGGGGTGATACACGGCGTCGAATACATTTCATGAGGGGCTTTTTTAGTAACAAGTGGATTCAGGTTCATATCGAACTGGGTTATATTTATGAGTGATCCGTCAATTTCACTTCCAAAATAAACAGCATGTATCCCATTGGTTGAGGGTAAATAGATAATGTCCATGCCAAGAGTTAACCCCTGAGCCCCATACATATAATTTGCTACGCTTTCGAATTCAGGTAGTTTTATTTTATCGATGGCCATACCCTGTGCGCGAGAGAAATATCTCGTTGATACCAATAGCAATGTAGAGTCATTAACGAAGTTATGTTTCCATGGAACTATCTCCTGCATCATAGACTCGTGTGTAGTTTTAAGTTCGAGAACATTCAAATCGATGTCGATTTTCAACATCGAAATATGACTGATATAATCTGGTTCATAGTTTTTCATGTTTCCGAACACCAGAAATTCATCATTTGCATTTTTAGCATTATCGATAGCAGCATATTGAACAACAAAGGCAGGACTTTGTGTTATTTCTTTTATAAATTCCCCATGTTTGTCTATTTTCATAACCAGTCCCTTACATCCTCGATCGTTATAGTTCTCAAACCTTCTACCGACAAGCAAAATGCCTTCGTCAGAAGCCTCAATAGCATCGTAAATTTCGTCGCTGGTTGGGGTTTCATAAACCTTAAAAAAGGTTTCCTGAGAAAAAGAAAGTTGTGTTAATGTTAAAATAAATGCAACTAAAAAATATTTATTCATAGGGTAAGTTGTGTTTAATAATCTGATCTAATCAATGATTGCCTTAATTTTCCCAAAATACATTTTATATCTGTGATAATAATTATCTGTGAAATTCGGGATAATATCATCTATCACTTCAACTGATCTGAAAATTTTTCCTGCAGGCTTATTTAATGCTTTTATGTGATCAAATTTACTCAAGTAATAATTCAATTCATAGTCCTGAATACAAGGTATCGGTAAATCGTCTTCAGGAGGTTCATAATAAAATATCATCCCGTCACAAAATGGACCAGGATTAGATTCATCAAAATATGGTTCTTCCCAACCCATTGCATCTATTTCCTCAACACTGTAAAACCAGCCTGTTTGTCCTTGTGAGAGTGGATGGTTAAATCTATATTCGAGCTCATTGGAAGCATCAGACATATCTATGGACTGGTTAGTTCCACAGCCACCTAAATTAGAACCCCACAGCCAATCCTCATCTTGTGTAAAAAGTGTGTAATTGAGTCTGGTTTCTATTCCTGTCGAAAATACAACTTTTAAGATGACGCTCCCATCTTTAAAAATATTGCTTCCTAATTCAATATCTACAATATCAACAAATGTGGTTGAATCATCGCTATTACTAAGTTCTTGCTCCATTTTTTGATTTACAAAATCAAAAGCTGCTCTAATAGTGTGAATATCAATCCCACCATCAACAAAGGATATCTGGATAGAATCCCGATAGAATTTAAGTTGAGAAAATTCGTGACTATTATTTGCCTGCATGTAGTTTAATAGTCCCTCCAGATACCATACTGCACTATCTGGTTCCAGAATTAACTCATCTTTAAAAGGATTTTCGATGCGGTCTTTGAAGTTGAGAATTAAAAATTCGACATTGGATTCAGAATCTTTGACAAAATCATTAGAAGAGTTTGACTCCTTTTTGCAACTGACAAGTACAAATGCAAAAACCATAATAAATAAAAATGCATGTTTCATAATAATATTAAATTTTTAAGTTAAAATTACAAAAATATAGGTTTCCAATAAGAGTTGTTAAAATGTTAGAAAACATCAGATCGTGATGCCATGAAAAAATAATGATTCGATTTGTTTAAAACCTTCTTACGATTTCCCACATTAAATAAATGATATTACCTACTTCCTTTCCGGCAGCGGCTCAAAGATGGCGGAATGCTGGTAGCACAAGTGGGCGAGCAAGGCATGAAAAAGATGACACGTATCATCCGCCACAGCGACAACGACTTTGAAGAACAAACCTTTTGCAGCTTCGTATTCGTGCCCATGCTGCCCGGGAAAGCGGAGGATTGATGGATTGTCAGTTGTTCGGTAAAAAACAAAAAAAACCACGAAGGCACGGAGACACGAAGGAAAACAGAAATAGTAAAACATTAATTCTCTGTGTCTTTGTGTCTCAGTGGTGAATCAATTGTCTTTGCATTTCCCTGCGCATCTCCGGTGAAAAATCAGAGAAAAACCAGGGTAAAATTATCCTTCCGATCCAAATCATTCTTGAAACATCAAAACATCACCCAAGTTTACTTTTATAAAATAAGCCTTTCCGGGAATGAGCAAGTTGAGCGATTGAATGTCGTAGTCCGGCCAGAAGACTTTGGTTCCGGCTACTTCTTTTATAACTACCAGATTATTACCGAGATCCTCAAAAAGCTCCTCCGCCGGCACGTAGCGCCCAACGGGCACTGGCAGAAGATTCCATCCGGCATGGAGCATAATTGTTTTATCAAAAAGTGGCAATCCTTCAAAATCCATTGTGAAATCGGCATTGCTTTTTATGAGATAAGATGCTCCGGCCTGCCACAGCGGCGCTTCGATAAGTCCGGCCTGCGGACAATAAACGGAAGTGCTGTCGGCATAATAAATAATATGCTGGAGGTTGCTGCCAAAAAGTGCAAAAGCAGCCGGATAAATGGGTTGTAAAAAAGAAGAAACAGCCGACCAACCCGCTTCGACTGTGAGCGGGAAGCTTTGCAGATAATCGGCCTGTAGGCGCATGAGTGCCGAGGAGCCACCCGCTACAAACAAACCGTTGTCGGCGGGGTAAGCTTCGTTAAAATCTGCGGAAGCATAATAATCATCCATCAGCGGCATATCGAGCACTTTGAACAGGAGTGGCTCTCCGGCAGTAAAGCCTTCCTTTTCCGGCGTTGCAGGATTATCACCATACACTTTTAATAAAATATTTCCGGTGCCGTTCCATTGTTTGTATCCGGCGCATCGCTCGCTGTTGGCGTCCAAAAAGAAAGCACCAATGTAGCTACCTGCCGGCAAAGGCTCTCCAAAAAGCGAAGGCTGACACGACAAAGGAATTAACACATTATGAATTCTGGCAGTGGCCGCAAAATTCCACGATTCCGGCAGAGGTGCTTCAGGATTTTCTATTCCTAGTTTTACCGTCACCGGCATGTGATCGGAAAACTGATAAATGGCCTGGAGCACAGCCTGCGGCGCCGAGAAATTAGGCGGGTCGAGGACAGAGCCATCGAATCGCTGCCCGTCCTGACCGGCTGTAACGTAACTGTCGTCGATGTAAGCTACCGGAGCGTCGGCTTCAAGCATGCCGGGGCTTACCAAAATAAAATCGAACCGATCGTCGATGCCGCCACCGGCCGCACATCCGTTGCTGTTGATGTGGGTAGATTGGGTATGCACCGAAGCAAAAACCGGATTGCTGTGCCAATTTCCTTCCATGCCTGTGGGATCAGTAAATGGCACCGAGGTGTTGGAGGATGCTGCCAAAGTTTGCCAGGCAGCCTCTGTCGCATTTTGCAAATTCAGGTCGCCGGTGAGCATGCAGGCATCGGTGATGTTATTTGTATTAATAAAATCGGCAACAGCCTGCGCCATGATGCCCCGCTGCTGTTTGTCGGC
>CAZTCX010000069.1:0-18591 GCA_964612515.1 uncultured Lentimicrobiaceae bacterium
TTTTTGAGTCGTTGCCAAAATAGATGTCCGTGCGCTGGCCTTTTTCATTATAGTTGATATCGCTAACAAACGCTGTCCACGTGGCTGCTCCTCTTATCCGGGCTTGCACGCTCTCCAGCAATCCGGCCTTATTGTAGCTGTGGGCTATCACCGAGTTATCGGGCTTAGTTATGTTTACTGGTCTGTTCATAAATAGATTTTTTATTAATACATTTTACTTAATGCTAATCCAAAGAAGTACAACGTTGCCAACATGTAAACAATTATCAGTAATCCTTTTATTTTTCGTTTGCTTTTTTCTTCTTCATCCCATTTCTGATGGTACTTTTTTAAATTCTTACGATTAAAGAAAAATATCCAGTTGAGTATCACTAATGGAATCCATAAATAAACCCATAAATCAGGGGTCATTTTTATTGAGAACAAAAAGTATAAAATGGTAATTATGTTAAAACCTTGGAATAAGGAAGTTACTGCACCACCCCCAAGTTCGGGATATACATTTTCTATCTTTGTTTTTAGATAAATCCGACTTATCCTGTAAAAGATATAATCAAATAAATACATAGAAGTCAATTTTATTTAAATGGAGCCAGTTGAATGGCGTGATAACCTTTTCCTAAATCACTCATCCCGGATTGAGCCTTATTAATATATCTGGCATTAATCTTTTGTAACGGTTTGGTAGCAAAATAAAAGCCTGATGCAAATGCTCCAGGTAGGCCTGCAAAACCAACTAAACCCATACCTACATCAAATCCATATTCAAACTTTTCGCCGGGGTCATCGGTTAAAGAGAACTGAGCTACAGAAATTCCAACTCCAATACCGCCAAATACATACCCTCCTGCTTTAATACCTTTTAATAATCCAACATTATTTAAAAACCTAGTTTTCTCAGCAGCCACAAGCGAAGAAGACACATATTGATTTCCTTTAAACCCTAACTTCCATGCATTGCTTGCTCCTTTGTAGTTGGCTAAAAACTTCTCTTCATTCAGTAAATTTAATTTGCTGCTTAGGTTGCCTAAGGTTGTTGCTGTACCAGTTCCAACAGAACCACCACTTAACCCCATCCCAATATAATCCATTGCTGGTGAGTGTAAAAACGGCGTTTCTGTTGGTGCTGTTTGCAGATAGCTTATTTGATGGGAAGCATTGTCAGTTCGGTTTGTACCCGAGATACTTAAATTCGCACTAAAATTACCACCCGACGAAAATGAGTTGTAATTTAATGATAAATTATTTCCGGGAGTAGAGGCAGAAGTTATCAAGTTTCCTGAGCCATCTTTTATGTTAAAATATTGGGTTTCGCTTCCGCCTTTATCACCTACCCGCGTAGTTTTACCTGATTTTATATTTACATCCCATTCATCATCCAAAGCTCCATCCGGATCTATCCTGTTCAAAGGATTATTTTGCACGTAATTGTATGGATTTAACCACTGCCTTTCATTCGCTTTTGGGTCAACACTCACAAACCTACACAACCAAGAAGCATAATACCTGGCTCCATAGTAATACAAACCCGTTTCTTCATCCCGTTCCTTGCCAACGTATTTGTACCGCTTCAATGAAACCTCGGTGACAGTTCTGCCGGAGCGATAAGAAGTCGTCCCAAACGGATGATACTCTTCATAGCTTATTATTGCCGCGTTTTCATCCAGCTCCAAACTTGCGCTTCCCAAATGATTATCGTACTGGTAACGTATGGCGGGTTGCGGTAAAACTTCCATGCCATTCTCTACGGTTTTGGTTTCTATGTTTGCAATGGCTTTGCGGTCGTCGCTTATTCTTAAGGTTTCCCGCTCAAAGTTTAAATTGCCGGAGATGCTTTTGCGGTACACCTCCCAGCCACCAAAGTAAATCCGTTGCTCTACAATGCCGCCGGTTTTCTCTATCACCTTGCGCACCCGCTCGCCGCTGGCATCGTAAACGTAGTAGGCCTTATCGCGCGAAGCATTTAGCGTTGCTTCTTTTAGGCGGCCAGCATAGTCCCAAACCATTTCTGGCAGGTGCGGCATGGCGGTAGTATTGCCATGCTCGTCGTAATCGTACACATCGGTGCGGCCATCGTGATTGAGCAGGCGGTTGTTGTTATTATCGTAGTAATAATCGCGTGCCCAAAAGCCCTTGCTTTGCATTCGCTGTATGTTGCCAAGTTGGTCGTAGGTGTATTGCTGCGTGTAGTTTTGCATGGCGTTGGCAGCAGGGTTTGGCAATGCAATATTGTTGGCAAAGTCGGTGTGTGTGGGCATAGCTAAAGCCTTAAGTTCGCGGCCTGTTGCGTTTGTTAGCCGGTAAAGTGCATCGTAGGTGTAAGTGCCTGTGGGGGCAATTACCTTATTATCAAAATAAAAGGTTTGCTGTGCATCGTCGGTTATGCGGGTAATATTGCCAACTGGGTCATAAGTATAATTTAAGTCCTGCAACACATCCTGCCCTTTGTTGCGGGTGGTAAGCAGGCGCGTTAGGCGGAAGGTAAGGGTGTCGTAAGTGTAGGCGGTTTTGCTATCGTTGCCAAAATAGATATCCGTGCGCTGGCCCTTCTCGTTGTAGTTGATATCGCTAACAAATGCTGTCCACGTGGCTGCGCCCCTTATCCGGGTTTGCACGCTTTCGAGCAATCCGGCTTTGTTGTAGCTGTATTGCTCTACAGTAGTGTCTAGTTTTGTTATGTTTATCGGGCGGTTCATGGCATCGTAACTAAACGTTTGTTCAAATGTTTCTGTTTCCAGCACCGGGCTGCCATTCCAATCGATTGTTTGCTTGTAGTCCTGGCACAATTGCTTCGCCAAAGATAATACGTTTCCTTTAAAGTCGTAGGCCGTAAAGGTAGTTTTTCCGCTTTGGTCGTACTGCCAGGCTATTTGGCCTTTTTGGTTGTTGCTTGCGCTGGTGCCATACACGGTCTTTTGGATAAGATTAACCACGAAGGCACTGAGGCACAGAGATAGGGAAAGCGGGCGTTGCAGTGCATCGTAGCTGTATTCCATTTGCCGGTGTTGCATGTCCCACAGGCGGATGGGTTTGCCGGCCACATCGTTGAGCAGCCATCGCCTGCCGCTGTCGATATTATAGGTATAGATCACCTGGCCGGTCATATTGTAAATGTTTTGGGTCATCCAGCGGTCTTTGGCATCCTGCACGGCAGTTACATTGCTTAGGATATCGAACTGCTGCCGGGTATCGTAATAAACAGCGCTTCCCTTGGTGCCGTTGTCATCGCGGGTAAGGAACATTCTGCCCAGGGTATCGTAATGTTGTATTTGCGGGGTGTGGTAGTGCGGGCTTGTATCGTTGTTGTCGTTCTGGTCGTAGTTTTTTTGCTGCCAGGCATCAAATTCAACTTTGGTGTGATTGCCATCGGGCAGGTTGGTACGTATCAGTCGGCCCACAGGATCGTAGTGCATTACTGGCGTTACGCCGTATTGGCTCAGTTCCTCCTCGGGCTCGTATTCGTGGGTGGTCGAAAACCAGGGCTCGTATTGTTTTACTACCTTGCCCTTGTTGTTGTACAGGGTGCGCCCGGTAGCCGTCCAACGGTTGGTGGAATTCACCTGTACGGGCACGCCACCCTGCATTGTCCATGCCGGGCCATCCTCGGCCTGTACCTTGGTTTGCAGTTCGCGCCCCAGGCCATCGCTGTAGGTGTAGCTTTGCAGCCACGCGGTGTGGGTGTCTTTGTGGGTTTCGCGTGCAGAAGTGTGTACATACACCGGCTTGCCCTCGTCTTTCCAGTGGTGCAGGTCGTAAGCCATTTGCACGGTAGGGGCGTTAATGGTGTCGCCTTCCCACTCACCAATAATAAACTGGCTGGCTTTTCCTTTAATGGCTGTGGCAGTTACAAGGCCCAGCGCATCAAAGGCCACCTCGGTGTGGTTGAGGTTGGGGTCGGTAATCTGGCGCGGCTGCAAAGTGTGGTAGTCGTTTTCCACTGCGGTTTCATCGCCCAGCGCATCAGTAACTTTTGTTACCAGCAGCTTGTAAGCATCGTATTGCAATAGGGTAGTGTTGCCAAAGGGATCGATGGTGCTAAGGGGCAAATAAAATCCCGCACTGCTGAAAGTCTGCCTTCCGCTTACCTGCCAGAGGTAGTCATGGTCGTTTATAAATTCACCGGTATTTTCGAGTATGTCGGCAAGCTGAGCCGTATTAAGCATGTTGTTGTAATAAACGGCTCCATTCACATTTTTTGACTTCATCAGCAGTAGCAATCCGGGCGTATAGGCCAGCTTGCTTGTGCGATATGGCAGGGCGTGCGAGGCTGTTTGCCCCAGTGCCAACATTTGGCTCAGGTCTTCCGAATAATAGGTTTGCCTGCTATGAGCCAGCAGGCGTTTGGCTATACCCGCGCCGGAGTATTCGTCCTCGTAATTGATGGTCGTTGCATTTGCTATTTCATCCAGTATGCCGGCATCAAACTTACCATTAGCCGCCGGGCTAAGGCCATATATCTGGTACGACTTGTTTTGGCAGGGCACGCCTATCCTGTAAAAGCCGGCATTATCGGCTTCGTTAATAAAATCTGTTTCGGAATACTTAAGCAAAGTTACGCGCTGTTCGTCCAGGCCGGCGGGTACGGTTCTGCGCGGGTAGGCAATTTCGGTTTCTTTGGTAATGTTGCCAAAGGTATCTGTTTGCAGTACGATGCGGTGCAAAATCCTGGGGTCATCGGCGTTTCGCTCGTAGTTGTATGCGATGGTTTCATTGTCAACTACATGAAAGACGGCATGTTTTTGCCCGGCCAGAGGCTGGAGCTTTTTAAGGGTATAGTTTTTTTCCTCTACGGTGTAGGGTTTATCTTCATCGCTGCTTTGGTCGGCGGCATACACTTCACGGCGTAGCACGCTGCCTTTTAGTGCGCGGCAGGCCTGGCGGATTTCAGCCCCCTCGATCCCTCCTGGAGGGGGGAGCTTGGTGTCGGGCAAAAGCCATGCACCTGCATCGCCGTCGAAATATTCCGTCAGGTACTGTTGAGAAATACTATTGCGATCCCGATAAAATCCCGTGTGGAACCAGGTTTTGGTGTAAACCGGCGGGATGTCGCCGTTTTGTTCGCCGCCAGGAGGCAACTGATAATCTTCGGTATCCCATTGTTCCACCATGCCAAAGCCACGGAACTCGCGTTCCTCGCCATCGAAATAGCCGTGGTGGTAAGCGTAGCGGTTTGCATAAGTTGTCTGGCTTGGCTCGTCGATGGTCTCGGTTTTTTCGAGTACATGCACCGGAAAGGGAAGTTTGGTAATCCAGGGCTTTCCTGCTTTTTTATCCTGCAAATAAAATTTGGTGGAAGGGGCATAATACATTTTACGCAGTGCCCCCATGTTGTTGTTCATTTGGCTCATCAGGTAGGGTTTTACGCCGCCGGTGAGTTGGAGGTATTGTACCCTGCCACCGAAAGCACCCGGCAACGATGAGGACCAAACAATGCACGATGTTCCGTTGCCCATCAAATCCATAACCGAAATAGCGGCCTTGCCATCAAAGGCCGGTAGCAGGTTTATTTCGTTGGCCAGGCCAAAAGCATTGCCGGCAAGGTTTTTCCAGTAAAATGTTTTTTTAGCCGAAAGGTAAATAATATCAGTGGTGCCTGTTCCGTCAACATCGGCCAGGCGGATGCGTGAGGGGTCGAAGCGTTCAGGAAAATCAAAGTGCGGTGCATCTTTCATACTCACCTTTTGCCCGAAACGGCCATAGCCCATGTTGGGCCAATAATCGACAGCACCATTACGAATGCGCACAATGTCGGTAAGGCCATCGCCGCTCATGTCGGCGGTAAAAATGCTTTGGGTGCCGTCGTTAAAAACTATTGCAGGCCCCTGGTTTTCGTCCATTTCTTTTGATAGCCGTCTTGCGGGTTCGTAACCTTTTTTGGCTTTGGAGTAATAGGTGGTAAAGCAAGTGCTTTCGCTAATAAGCACATCGGCATGGCCATCGCCGTTCAGGTCGATCATCCGCAACTGGGGATCGTCAAAATCGATGTTGGGGATATCCTTAAAAGGGATAAAATTTTCCCATTGGTCTTCGCGGCTCATTTCGTGGTAACCCGAAATTTGCGGCGAAAAAATCGCGAGGTCGGTTTGGCCGTTTCCATCCAGGTCGCCCAATTGATATTTAAGCCCCGAACCGGCAAGAGATGGTTTTGAAGCCAGGCGAACCATAGCACCCAATTCTGCATCGGGTTCGGTGGCTGTTTGGTCGTAATACTGATTGTTGCCCAGGTTTGGCTTGTAGTACCAGGCCTGGTCGTTTTCAACAAGGATTCCGTTTAAGCCTTCGCCAAAGAGGTCGATCCATCGGTAGCCCGGCGTGTTGATGCCGGCGGGGAGGTTTTCCATATCATCGAGGTCGAGCGAATGGATTTTGCCGTCGATCTCAGCTTGGGTATAATTAAACTCCACGAGAGGGTAGCTTGCTGTTTGGCTACCGCGATAGCCTTTATGGGTAAGCGATGCAAGGGTGCTTAGCGCAGCATCCTCATTATATGCGAGGTCGGTTGATTTTACAAGCTTCCAGCCGTTGCCCAGGTTGTCTTCAAACTTATGGAACATCAGTAGCCGTTGGCACAAGCGGTAGGTGCGCAACTCGAAACCTGCCCTGAATGTGGAAAAGGGATCGGTGCGAAGCAGCCAGTTGTTGTCGTCATCGGGCATGGGTGCCGTGGCATCATGTTCGCCATAGTCTGCCACCAGTTGAAAATGCCAATCCATTGCTGCAAGCGCATCCCCATCGGCATACATGCCTGCGTTGCCATAAT
This sequence comes from uncultured Lentimicrobiaceae bacterium, assembly GCA_964612515.1. Lineage (GTDB taxonomy): Bacteria > Bacteroidota > Bacteroidia > Bacteroidales > 4484-276 > SABY01. The sequence continues at coordinate 6,761 of CAZTCX010000069.1, forward strand.
ACACCGCTTTGAGGTATTGCATATTAAAAGCATTGTTGCTTTTGAGCCGGTTTTTCTCGTAAATTTCGTTGTCAACACCGGCCTGGTTTTCCTGCTTGTATTGGTACATAATTACGTTTCCCTTGCCATCGAAGCTGCGTTGGATAAGCCATTGAAAAACGCGGCCAGGATTGTCGGGGTCGGCAATACGGCTTTGGGGCGAATCTCCATACACGCTTGTAATGTTGTCTTTTGTGGTAGCGCGCCAGTGGATGTCGTTGTCGGAGTGGCGCACCCACTTGTCGATTTTGGCAAACAAACCTTCGGTACGCGGGCGGTAGCGAAAAAGGGAGTACTCCTGGCCCTGATAAGTTTTTTGCTCGGGCACGGGGGCACTGCCGTCAGCGTTGAGCAGGGGAACCAGGTCTTCGGCACCCGAAAGTATAAAGGTGTCTTCGCCCCCCTCAGTCCCTCCTTGAGGGGGGAAGTTCTGTCCCGGATCGAAGTAGCGTGGAAGGCCTTTGTCAGTCTTTCTTGTGATGGAGGGCAGGCCTATGCTCCATCCCTGCCCGAAGGCACCGTTGCCGCTGCCCGAATCGTAGCTAAGGCTCAACTGCGGCGCAAAGCCCGCCCGCCCCGGACTAATGGACAAGGGGACGGTAATACCGGCAGTGCCCGTGAGGGGATTGGCCTGAAACTTTTCGCCAATGCCCTTGATGGCCCCGCCGCCTTTGGGAAGCTGCACGAGGGGATCGGAATCATTGGTATTTTTGTTTCCCGTAGCACCCTGCCCTGCCTGCTGCTGCAATGGAGCCATAGCACCGGCGGCCTTATCGCCGGGATAAAACTGCGAAGCATACGATGGGTTCTTGTTGTCCATGGTTCATTGTTTTTCTTTGTGTCTCTTTGCTTGCGTGGCTGATTTCAGTTCTTTTTTAATATTTAGGTGATTTTTAATCAACTGTGGTAAAAATTTACCCGTTAAAAGTAATATGACATTCCGGCAGCAAGGATGAAACCTTGATTTTTAATTTTTTGGGCCGGGTACAAATCCGAATCATCGATTTCCAGGAATTCGTTAAAATCGCCGGAATAAATGGCTTCGAAATTAATACCGAAATAGTCGAAGTAAAATTCTAAGCCTCCTCCAAAATCATATCCAAAAACTACTTTATTGTTTTTAATTATGTATTCGTCCATTTCCTTATCAGATTTTAAGCTTAGCTGAAAATCCCAACGCGGCCCAGCCATAATATAGGGCCTGACAGAACCCAATGGCAACTGAAGTTTTACCAGGGCGGAGGCAAAAAGATAGTTTACCCTCGTGGTATAATCCCCCACATAATCAGCCACAGCAACGGTTCCGTTAAACAGCTCATCGCCACCTTTCCCGACATATCCAAAACTTGTCCTAAGATTAAAAAAATCAGAATTGATGAATTCTGCAAAAAGGTAATAGTTTAATCCTCCCACGCTTGATGATGAATAATCAATGCCCGGAATTTCTTTTGTTGCCCATTCTTGTGTAAAAATGGCAACTCCTGCATAAAACCCGGCTTTTTTAACGAACTGGGCTTGAGCACCCAAAGTGAATAAAAGAAATAGTATTATTAAACCCTTTTTCATCGCACGAAAGTTTTAGTCGATACCAAAAGTAAAACCATTCATCCCGATTACAAAAGCATATTCTCCGGGTTCAAGTTTTTTGCTAAGTACCAGTTCGTAAACATCGTCGTTAACTTTCCTCAAATCAAAGCTAATTTCTACATCCGAGTTCTGCTCGATACTTGCACTCATGTATCCTTTAACCTGCATGGCCTGAACTTCTCTTCTTTTTTTCTTTGTTTCCAACAGGTATAATTTGGCGGCAGAAATAGCAGTAGAATTTGACGAGGAAATGAGAAAACTGAAATCAGTTCCTTTGGCTACGCGTGTCTCGGATTTCGGCTCGTCAAAAATGTAGAGCATCTTACCAATCTTGCCTTTCATCTCATAAGACTCTTTAGAAATTTTTGACAGCGTGTTGGTCGTTTTATCCCAAAGCATGGGCTGATCGATAAAATCGGGCGTGGGAACGGTTTCGTCCTGGGCAAAAAGTACAGTGCAAAAAAGCACTAAAACAGAGGTAATTAATAAATTTTTCATTTTGATGAAGTTTAAGTTTGTAATTAATTTTTAAACGTTAAAGATAAAATGTTTTTTTAAACCAGGAAGGCGCAAAGTCTTAGGAAAATGGTTTCCTCATGACTTTGAGCCTTGATGATAAACTTTCAATTTATTATGAAGCCGGTTCTTCAATTTTATATTTTACTACAATCCAGATATCATCCACTATATCCTGGCTTAATCCGCTTGCATTTAAATTAATAGAACTTCCGATTAGCGAACCTTGTGCTGTTGTAGCGGTAATCACAGTCTGGTTGTCAGGCCTGATAAAAACTGAAATATCATCGTTACTTACAATCTTAATATCCCAATTATTCAAAAAATACGGAAAATGTTTTCTTTGTAAAACTAAGTCAACATTATTTCCATTAGTGGAATTTAGGAATTGGTGGAGCTCGTTGGGGAATTCGGCTTTCATGCTAAACAGGCGGGCCAGGCCTATATCGTTTTGCCCAATGATCGCCAACATTTCATCGATACTTTCTACAGCCGCAGCCCTCACCGTATCGCCGCCTTCTCTGGCTGTATAATTAATATGCAGAATCACGTCGGCAATGGTGTCGTAGTCGAACTGCCTGTATTTATCGGGCATTTCCAGTGCCCATGTTCCTATGGCACCCGCCCCCTCGAAAGGCAGATACCGCTCGTCGTTAAAGTTAAACTGAAACATACCGCTGTCGTTTTGCGCATTGCTGGTAGCAATAGATTGTATCCCCACCAGGTTGTGGACAAACCGCGCATCGTTTATTCCTTTGAAGGGATATTCACTCAGGCCGCCTGTAGTTTTCCTGTAGCGGTTTTTTTGCATCGTCAATCGGCAACTTATGTTGGTGTACGATCCGCAAACTGCCGGGATGCTTACACTTACCGATTTTATTCTTCTAAAATATTGCCCGGCGTAGTCCATGTCGTACAACACCTCGGGAACATCGAAGATGCACTTTCCTGTTACCCTCAAATCTATCAATGCTTGCGGGTCGAGCATTGCAAGGGACAGATGTTTGGTGATCTCGTATTCCCGTTCATTTTGTTCGGCGTAAGCCATCTCCATCTGCCGCAGGTCTTTGTGCAGTTTTTCGCCCGAGAGCAGCCCCTGCTTAAGGCTGTCCCAATATCCAAAGCGGATAAAATCGCTATCGTCCTTGCCCAACTCGAAGCGCAGGGCTTTTTCGGCACGTTTGGCCATATCGTAGGCCATCTGGTAGCTTTGGAAATATAGTGTTGACAGTTGGGTTAGCATCCAACTGTAGAGCTCACCCCTGGTAAATTTATCTTCCATGAAAGCAAGTTCAGTTTCCGACTGCGATATTTGAAGGGCGAGGGTTTCGAGTTCTCTCTCCGCCATAGCCAACCTTATTTCCGCACCGGTAAGCTGCTTGTCTATTTGCGGCAGTTCCAGTTCGGCCATCCTGGTCTGATGCCGCCACTCGTCCATACGGCGATCGTACCCGCCTTTGGTGGCTGCTTTACCTGCCTCCGACTGGTAAATACCTGCCTGTTGCGAAATAACCCCAATGGCTGAGTTGATACCACTGATAAGATTTTGCAGACCCCAGCTAAAAGTTACAACGGGTGAGCCACCAAAGCCCTCTATGCCAATTGTTGAAGTCGGATACAAACTCAATTCGGTGGCAACAGCCCCTAATAACATGGCTATTTGCTGGTTCTTGAGTGCCTGTTCTGTTTTATCCAGACTCATTCTTTCCTGAGCGTTCATGTACTCGCGCGAGCTATAGTAAATTATGCGCTCTTCGATGATTTTACGCGAAAGCTGCAATGCTTCTATGCCGGTCTGTGCTTCCTCGATGGATTTTTTGCGGTTGGTTTCCATCGCCTCGTGCATTTCCTTCTGTTGCATGGCTCGCATCAGTGCAAGACCCTCGGCATCTTTCTTTTCGAGTGCAGATAGCAATGCCCCGCCCAGCGACTTTACATCGTGGGTAAGCTCGATGGCTTTTTGGAGGTTGTATTTAAACCTGTAAAGCGGCAGCGGCGCATTTAAATCAGAAAGCGCACTGGTAAGGTCAACACCTGCCGCCTTGGCTTTGATGAGAAGCCCGGGATCGATTGGCGGCTGAAATAAGGGCAATTGCCTTACAATGCCTTTTATGCTCATGCAGTTGCGCAACTTAAACAACCTGTCGGATACCACATCCCAGTACGACAATAGTTTTTCGTTTTCGGGTATGCAAAAGTACAACTCGCTTTCCGCATCCGTTGCACCCACCGGAATATGCATGGTAATAGTGCTTTGCATAATACTAAGTGCCTGTTCAATTTTTACAATGTTGGCTCCTGATGCAAATAATGCGGGTGGCAATTCCCCGCCCTTCATCATCAGGAGTACGTAATTTTCGATCTGTAGCAGATTGCCGAAATTATTCCAGTTATTGCCTTCAAAAGCAAGTGCTTCGGGCGGTTCTTTTTCAACAAGCATCGGCCGCCTGCCCAGCAGTTTTGCTGCCAATATGTAAAGCTGGCTAGCTTCGTTCAGGCTTTCAAGGCTGTCCTGGTTAAAGAGCATATCGCCCCAGAATACAAGGTTATCGAGATATTTCATGATCACATACATCATGTAGGAACGGGGTCGGAAGTTGGCCGCAGCATGTGGGTTAAAGGGGTCATCTATCCAGGCCTTGATCATGGTATCTATATTATCAGGATTATCAATAAACAAGTCGATGATGCTTGCAGGCGGGTTTCCACTTTCAGTATAAACTTCGACAAAAGGCGGGTATTTCCAGAAGTTTGCCGGCTCGTTACCGGAATTGGTGGTAGTAGGATCAAAGATATAGTGATACCAGCGCATGGCCTCAGCAAACTGCTGATTTTGCGACAGGCGGTTGGCCACCATCATGGGCAAATGAAAAAACAACTCCCGGTTATACACGCTGTAAGGTCCTGAAGCCGAAAGGTCGATATCAAAGCCCGGATATTCATTGGATACCATATCATGGTTGGGCGAATACGCATTATCAAAGAAATCACCTGAGAAGAGGGTGATTTCCAATTTGTATTTTTTCAAAAATGTATCCAAACCGTTGAATTGGATATAACTGATGAAATCCTTTACATAAGGATGCTCGAAGAGGTGAAATTTTAAACCACCGGTAATTAAATCACCTCCTTCTCCCGATTGTGAACCCTGTCCACCATCAGTTTCGCCGTCTTCCATTCCTTCGGGAGCCATGTTAATCTGCTCAGTCGGATACCCGGTTTCACCATACTGCACCAAAGCCCTGTTGATGATAAGGGAAGCGTCCTGCTGACTGTAAAAATGTGCGATAGTATCGGGGGCTAAGATGTTTTGATTGAGCAACTGTTTTGAAACATGGATGCTTGCCGGTTGAAGGGCATTGCCAATTAACGAGCCGATTTCGTTTACACCTGGATTTGGGTAATATACCTGAGATGGAGCTTCCTTATAGTTTACAAAAAAAGTATGTGCTTTGTTGGGGCTTGAGGCCAGGATTTCGATGAAAAGAGGATGGGAGGGTTTTAATTTGCCTGTTCCCGTGTTTTCGAGATACATCCATGGAATCATCATATAGTTACCATCAACTGGATTGATATGGGGAAAAACAATATTTGTCCTAAAAGGTAATTCTAAAATTTGATTAAAAGTGAATTTATAACTTTGCATATATCCAGATGCTGCAAAATAAGTTTCTCTAATTGGAAGCTTAAATTCTGTATCTTCAACACTAAGACTAAAACTAAATTTATTATTATAAATACTTATTAACTCTTCATATAAGTCAGGATAGAAATTAAGATAACTATAGGAGTTGTTATACTCAAGGAATGAATATGATTTTCCAGTAATTGGATAATATGTTATCCCACGATTACATGTAAATAATGGTTCTGCATTTTGTGATTCAATGATAATTTTGCAGAAAATTCTATTATCACGTTCATCTGGAAATGGGTTATCCGTTAAGTCGATAGGGTAGCTCAAATAAATATTTAATGTATCTTCGGAAAAATTATTAAAATAGCCAAAAAGAGCTATTTTCTTTTTATTGTTATTATAGTCATATTTTCTATGATACATATTTGGGAGTGGGAATTCCGGTTCATGCATATCATAAGAATTCGTACTCATGCGTTTTGAATCCCATTTACCATCTTTCAGCCTTGTCCAGGCCAGTTTAATCTCGAAATATTTTTTGGGTTTTTCAATCGCAATTTCGGCTTTATCAGGATCGGGATAAGGCAGGGTTTCGTCCTCCACGGCTTTTTCGATAAATACCGGCCAGTACAAAAACAACTGCCCGTGCCAGAATACCGGCAGCAGGTGGTCGCCTTCTATCTCCACATCTATGGGCGACCAAGGTGTCCAGGAGCTTGCCACCTGCTTGCGGTAGTAATATTTGTGTGGGTTGCTGGGTGTGCGGCCTATCACATGAATATTGCCGTTATCTTCTTCAAACATACCTGCTATTTCCAGCCTGGCCACCTCGTCCAAATTACTAAGGTAGTCCAGGTACATCTGTTGCACGTTTTCGGCCGATACTTCCGACTGGGTTAGCTTTTCCTCAATTGCAGTAAACATTGGCGACTTGTCCATCCTCAGCTCAGGGTCGAGCCAGTTTTCTGGGGTAAGAAACACCTTACGGTTGGCTTCCCATAAACGGTAGTTTTTGCGCCATTTCCATTCTTCAGCTTGTGTATCGGTGAGCGATAAAAGGGTTTCACTATCAACAACTGTTTCGAGATTCAGCAAGACCCTTTGTATAAAAAGCTGAACACTCAGGGTTGCCTGCTTTATGCGGGAGGTCATGGCGCAGGGTTCCATTTCGGGATCCAGCAGTATGGCATCGTACAGATCGAAAGCATCTTCGTATTCGTCGTTATTGCCTGTTAAATATGAAACAAGTGCATCGCGTTGCTTTTGGCGCAGCTCATTGCGCAAGGGTGTTGCAATGTCTATCCACTTTTTGTTGTTGTAATGGGCTTTTATGGCCTCGCGGATATCCCTGGCGGTTTCGGCAGTAGTTTCCATGGTTTTGTTCCATTTTATAATCTCCTTGGCGGCCACGCCTATTTTGTTGATAATTGCAAACTGTTCCTGCAGTTTGTAAACCCATTCTTCATTTTTAAAATTATCGGGGTATTCAAATTTGTTGGCACAAATCATATACTCAATATCCTCCTGCAACCAGCCGGTTTCATTACCCAGGATACTCCAGTATTCTCTTATCTGGTCATTGTCGGCATCCTCGGGGCGGCTATTAATATAGCCAAACAGGCTCAGGTCGCCCGTGAAATACTTCTGCTGGATTTGGTATGCCTTGTTCAGGTTCAGCCACCTTGAATAGGTTCCGGTTGATTCTTCATCACCAACACTAAGATTGCAGAAATTCATCCAATGTTCTCCATCATCCTGAAGGATAATGGCTGCGTCTTCCCTTGTAACGAAATACTTCCGTGCAACCATGGCAGCTTTGTACAGTTTTAAATAAAACTGCTGCTGATTGGTATGGTCAGCCTTCGCAACATTTTCTCCTAAAAATGAGTAATTCAGGAAAATCCGTATGCCGCTTTTGTTTTCGTCTTTTGGATGGGGTACATATTTAAGCAGCATGTCTTCCATCAGGCCGGCATTGATACCAAATCGGGTTGAGAAAAAATTGATGATCAGATTTTTTAGGTGATAAAGAAGTAGTTCTCCTATCAAATAACTTGCGCGCAGATTTACATTTAAAATCACATTTTCATTTTCGATTATGATGTCGCCTGTAGTTCGATAAACAAGTTTATCCTTCGCTTCCTGAACATCTTCAAGATAAGTGCTTAGTAGTGATTCGATCAAATAAAGTTGCTCATCATTGTCAAGCATATCTTTTTTTGTTACGAATTCAACAATGGAATTAATGTCAGGTTCTTCAAAAGTTTTTCTTAATAAATGCCTAAGGTTTTTTACTGTCTGGCTTTCATCCTCTTCTACGTTTAACGCTTTTATTGCCGCATCCAGGCGTGCTTGCCTCAGCGAAATGAAGTTGTTGCTGTTGGCATTCGTAAAGAGGTCTTTTGGATCAATATCATTAAAATTGCTTTGATTAAAAATAACATTTTGATCATTAATAATAGAATTCTGGTTCTCAACACTAATAGTTGATTCTCCTGAAATTATTTTTACTACATTATTTGCAACTACTTTTTGTAGCAATTGCTTAGTCATCTCCTGAAGTTCATTTTCTGTATAACCGGCGAGTTCGCCTGCCGGAATAAAGCTGTGCTGCCCCATAAAAAATGCATACCGTTCAGGTAAACTATTCAAATAACCAGGATCATTCGGTGTAAGCAATTTTTTTATTGCCAAGGTACTATCCTTGAAATAGGCTTGATTATAGATCAGTGAATCGGACTCCGGGATAGTCGGCGATTCTATATTTTCAGGACTTAAAATAGTATTAACTATCAGGTGGATATGCGATCCTGCTCCATCTATAATCATTGGTTCGATGATCACCTGTTGGTGCAATAAGTCTATGCTGTTGTCACGCTGTACAAGCAATTCCGATTTTTTCTTTAGCAGTTCTGTGCGCAATTCATTCAGTTGAATGTTTATCTCTTCAGTGGCGGGTTTTATTGTAGAATTTACGCGTGCAAAATTATTGATCAGGTAGCCCAGTTCCTCTACATTGAATGGACTGTTTTTCAAGTAGTCAACATGCTTGATGAATGCAATTGTTGCATCAGTATTGCTAAATACACCGGAGGAGTTCGTTATTGTGTGCAGGTCGATAAAATCCTTAACGGAGATATCCATGTGTTGGCAAAATGAGGCCACCCTGAATAACTTGGTGATATTTACAATTGTGATATCATCATCGGCAAAACCACCATCGATCAAGAGCCGGATTTCTTCGGCGGTGATATTTAAGGCTGCTTTAAATATTTGGATGTTGTCGTTATCGCTTATTAAACCTTGCAGTTCCATCGGGTCACTCACCGGATTTTTTACTGCTTTATTCAAAAACAGGTTTGTATATAGCGATTTTATCTCATAGCGGCCATCGGTATCTTTGTCCATATCATACCACCAGGCAAGTAGCTCCACCACCGGAATCTGATAGCGATCAGCCAGCTTTTTTACTTTCCACAGATCCACAATGAACGCATCATTTAATTCATCATCTGTTGTGAGATTGTCAATGGCCAGGTCCAGTTCTTTTACCGTCCAGTTTAGCTTTCGTTTTAGGCGTGTAAATTTGTGCAGTTTTATTAGCTCAACCGAATTAAAATCAATTGTTGCTGTATCCAGTCCGCATTTGTTTGGATTAGCAAACGCAATACTTTTGCTAGTGGGATTAATGTAGCCCGATGATATCAGCTCCTTCAACTCGTCAAAGGTCAGACCGCTTTTCTTTAGAAGATCACTAATTTTAACAGATTCATCTATAATTAATGTGCTCCAATTGTCTGTTAATCCATAAAATTTCCACTCTTGATTTTGGGCATGGATCCCGGTTATAATATCCCTGTCCAATTTTGACAATTTCAGATATTCGCTTGCTATTTTTATTTCAGCGTGTAAATCAAACAGGTTGTTCCAATAAGGACTGTCAGTATTAAAATATTGATTTGAGTTTTCAGGTTGATTCTCTGCATTAAAAAATGGAAAGATTTCCATAATTTGCCAGCGTTTGATAGCAAGGAAATCAAAATAAGCCCGGCTTTCGTCTGTCCACAGGTTAAAAGGCATTTTCCAGGGATAAATAGCATCTTTCAATATATCGTAAGCTGCAGGATTCAAGTGCTCGGGAAGTGCTAATATGGTTTCCGAATCAAGTGCCGTCTGATTTGAATTACCAGAGGTATTATTAACAACAAGATTTTCGAGGGCTTCGTTTACAAGATCGATATAGGGCACGAGGGTGTTTGTATTTTGACAGCTAAGCTCAATTTTTTCTATATCGGGTCTTTTCGCTTTTAGCTTTTGGTACAAGGCAGAATTATTGGCTTCTCCGTTTTGCAAAAACAATAGCAAATCCACCAGATAAGCCGGTGGGCTCAATACCGAGCGACAATGCCTACAACTGCAATAATCCAGCGATCCAAACAGCTTTTCGAGACTTGGCCCATCATCTCTTTGCGGATCTACGTTAAATGCATTGACAGCATAGGTGCTAATCTCGTTGAAGCTCTTTGCATATCTGGCATAGTTCATCAACGACAATAAGCTTGTTTTAAATGCCTTGCTATATATTTTGTGAAGGATATCTTCATCGATATCACCGGCTAACTGGTTTAAAAATTTTGTCCGCCCCAGCTTGCTAATCGTTGTTGCCGCCTTAAAGTTTTTTGCCCATAGCTTTTCAACGACCTGAAACTTGCCTGCTATTGGAGCCATGATGAATAAGCGCTGCAAAGCCTGCAATTCTTCAAGCTCATCTTCGGTAAAGTCACCATTGCTATCACTAAGGATATAATTTCCGATGTGATCTTCCCCAAACTTAAAATCAGGATTTGCGTGTAGGAAAGCATCCAATTTGACCGGCTGCACAACTCCGTTGCCTCTGATATTTTCGATGAACACTTCTGAAGGATATTTCTTTTCGATAGTGCCATACAGATAATCTGCGTACTTGTCATTTCTTTCGGCCAGGTCTTGGCCGGTGAAATTGGTTGGGGGCTCAAACCCGGTAATGCTATTCATTTCAGCAATCCAGTCAAGTTTGGAATAGGAAATAAAATCTGTCAACCCATTATAGCTTGTTTTTTTAAGGTCATAAAGATGCTCAATCAGGGGTTGATGCTGCTGGGTTAAAAAGCTCAGATCGAAAATACATTTCAGTTCTGTTATTTTCGCAGACGACAAACCGGAGTCCGAATCTGCTAACGTCCAAAGGTCATCATCACCATTGATATTGTCTTTGTTGTTGATATAGGTTGTTATAAACGTTTGCTTTTCTGTGTCGGTAAGGGTAGTAATTCCTAAATTCAAATAGAGGTTTGACTCCTCATCTACAAGAGCCTGTTCCGGTGCTTTATCAAGTATTGTATCAATATTAGCTTCAGTATAATTTGACACAATATTTTTATCATACGCTTTACTGATCAATGATTTGAGGTGGTGTCCATCGGCAAGCAGTATATCTCTAAGGCTAGTCGGTGCACCTGAGCTAAGGAGGCCGTAAAACACTTCGGTGAATATTGCTGTATCCAGGCTAAGTTTTGAAGCAAAATGTCTGGACTGTATGTAATTTAATATTTTCTTAGGATCAGCATCTACAATATTAGACAAGACAGCAAAATTCTTGTCTTTAATTGTAGAAAGGTCATTCAGATTATCCAGTTTATCACCTATTTTATCGGTTATTGTTTCAAAATCAGACCTTCCGATGTATTCCTGATCTCCAATCGAAAGATTGATCTCTTCGTTGTTTTTTGCATTGATGATCAATGGTGATCTTATCACAATATCATTGCTGTTGTCTATCACCTCCAGCAATAAGTTCAGTTTCCCTTTCTCAAAGATAGGTTCGTCATGATCACCCAGACGCTGGAAACCTATCGCGTAAGTTCCATCGGTATTGATTGTTACAGCATCAGTGGAAAGTGGAGTCTTTCCATCTATTACCGTTTCATTTGCTGCTGTTAAATCATCAAGATGATTTACCTTGACTTTGGCTACTTACGGATGTAGAACATAGCGGAAACACTTGGGTTTATTA
>CAZTCX010000070.1:0-18511 GCA_964612515.1 uncultured Lentimicrobiaceae bacterium
GCCTCCGCCCGCCAACAAAAACATCAGCCGCCGCTGCGCCGGGGTGCCGCTACAATCCCTGCCTCGCAAAAACGCCACAGACATCGCCTTGTCATTGTATTACAATATCTATCCGGGGCAGCCAATTCATTGCTGGGTGTAACTTTCTTAATCTACTACCCTATCATTGTTTTAACAAAAAAGGGCTGAATGCCCAGCTTTCTGCGCCTTGCAACACGTGCCATGCTCTACGCGCTTTCGCAAAAAAGCAAATAACACTTTGTCATTCAAAAAATTAATCAGACCTTTGCCGCCACTTTTTTAATTACAAATTTTAAACAAATCATCATTTTATGCCAACAAGAATTAGATTACAAAGGCATGGTAAAAAAGGGCAACCTTTTTATCATATCGTAATTGCGGATGGTCGGGCACCACGCGACGGCAGATTTATCGAGAAAATTGGCACCTACAATCCGGTGTCTATCCCTGCCGAAATCAATATCGATTTCGACAGAGCCATACATTGGATTCAGGTCGGCGCACAGCCAACCGACACCGTTCGTACATTGCTTTCCCACAAAGGTGTGATGTACAAAAACCACTTGGCTATAGGTATTAAAAAGGGCGCACTGACCCAACAACAAGCCGATCTTAAATTCCAGGAATGGGAAGAAGCTAAACAGGCCAAGATAGAAAGAGCTGCCAGCGAGAGACAAAACAAAGAGCGCTCTGAATCTAAAAAACGCGACGAAGCCGAAACAAAAATCAACGAAGACCGTATGGCCGAGATCGCTCGCCGCAGAGCTGCCGAAGTGGAAAAACAAGTAGCCGAAGCACGCGCACGTATAGACGAAGCCGCTGCCAAGAAAGCTGCTGCCGCCGCTGAAGAAGCCGACGCCAAAGAGGAAGCCAGAGCCAAGGAAGTTACTGAACCAGTAGCTGAGGCCAGCACCGAAGAACCCACCGAACAAACTGCACCAGAACAAGAAGAGGCAACAGAGCAATAAGCCACCGCTTCCCCTCTTTTGGATCATCATAAGCCGGAGTGGTCAGACCGATAGAAACGGCTGCTACTCCGGTTTTTTAATTGTTTGGTTTGGAAACATTACTACCGCGAAAACAATTTTATAGTTTTATTAAAACATGAACAAAGAAAACTGCTTTCTTCTTGGCTCCATCACCAAAGCCAACCGCAAAACCGGACAGCTCACCATTAGCACCGGACATCAGCCTGCCGAAAGATTTGCCGATATCAAAACACTCTTTGTGGATATCGACGGAGGGTTGGTTCCCTTTTTTGTTGATCTGCAATCGGGTTCCGGTTCCGGACAGTTGCGCGTATGGTTCCAGGATTATGACACCCCCGAGGCGGCACAGCAGCTTACCGGATACCAGGTGTATATTGCCGAAGACGATTTGCCTGCCCTCAAGCCCAACCAGCTTTATCAGGATAAGATTATCGGGTATCTTACCATAGATCAAAACGAATGCGAGCTGGGACAAGTTATTGATTTGATGGTTTCGAAGGAACAGACACTGCTGAAGGTGGATCATAACGGAGATGAGGTATTGATTCCGTTCGTCGAAGAATTTATTGTGAAGATCGATAAACGGAAAAAGATTCTCTATCTCGACCTGCCCGATGGGTTGATTGATCTTAATAAATAATCCAAAAGTGCCGTCAATGAAAGCTGCGCCAGAACCTTTCCGTTTCAGGCAGTTTACGCTTAGCCACCACCAGAGCACCATGAAAGCCGGCACCGACGCCATGCTGCTGGGTTCGTGGCTGCCGCTTAGCGGACAAGAACAACGTGTGCTCGATGTGGGAACCGGCAGTGGCATCATCACTTTGATGCTGGCGCAGCGCTCACAGGCTTTCATCGATGCCATCGACATTCACCAGGCTTCCGTGCAGGAGGCTTCCCTGAATTTTAACAACTCACCATGGTACCATCGCTTAAAGGCCGACTGTGTTTCTTTTCAAAAATTTGCTTTGCAACAATCCCAGCTTTACGACCTCATCGTGAGCAATCCGCCATTTTTCCACAACAGCCTATTGCCTGCTGATGAACGATTGAAGATGGCCAAGCACAATGTAAATCTTTCGATAGATGATTTTATCAGCGGCAGCTTATTGTTACTTGCACCGGAAGGAAGGCTGGCGGTGATACTTCCGATAGCCGAAGCCAACGACTTTTGCAAACAAACAGAATCTCATGGATTGCATCTTCAGCAGCAGCTTTTGGTAATTCCAACCCCGGAACACGTGCCCTCAAGGCGCATCCTATTGCTGGGGAAGCAACCGTCCGATAAAATTATCACCCAACATCTTACCGTACTAAAGTCAGATGGTAAATACACAGCAGATTATGTTGCGCTTACGCGCGATTTCCACGCCGAGGGTTATCTCTAAAATGACAAAATATTTTTCCCGACATTTGCAGCTCAATAATTTTTCTAATGAAAACATCTGTTTTAAAACTTTATAGTCTGGCAGTGCTTGCGCTGTTTTTGTTGACATTTTCGGCTTGCCAAACGGAGTCTGCCCCCAAGCCACGCCTAATCGCCGTCTCGTACATCGGTGGCGACACTGCCGGCAACAATTACCTCAACTGGCTGCGCCGTGCCGACCCGCAGGTGCGTTATGTGGTAATGAATAAATATCCGTGGGATTCCGTCGGCATCATTTTCGACGACTGCACAGGGTTGTTGCTTACCGGTGGCGAAGATGTTTATCCAGGCTATTACAACCAAACCGAAGACACGGCTCGCTGCGATGATTTTAACCACTACCGGGACTCGCTCGAGTTTCTGCTGATAAAGCAAGCGCTGCAGCGTCAGTTGCCGATCATGGGAGTTTGCCGCGGGCAGCAAATCCTCAATGTGGCAATGGGTGGCTCACTCGTGGTGGATATCCCGACGGAAATCCAAACGGCAGTTTATCATCGCTGCACCGACTGGCAGAATTGTTATCACCGTGTAATGATTCTTCCCGAAAATATGCTTAGCGCAATGGGCGCGCGCAGCGGCGACAGTGTTACCAGCAACCACCACCAGGCTGTGAAACGCACCGCCGACGAACTTAAAGTTTTGGCTGTAGCCAACGATGGGGTTATTGAAGCTGTGGGCTGGAAAGAGCCGGATGGCAAACCATTTTTGCTGGCCGTGCAATGGCATCCCGAAAGGATGGACACCATCAGCCGCCTCTCTATGCCGTTGGCACGGAAGTTTTTGGAAAAAGCCGAATAGTGAAACAAATCCCAATTAATAAAAAACAAATAGCAAGTAAATTCTAATGTCCAATTATCGAAAAGCAACCACGTTTCAGAGAGGTCATTTTTGATATTTGACTTTTGTGATTTATTTGGAATTTGATATTTGGATTTTAGATTTTATTAAAAGTCTTTTCAACTTAATTGTAATTTGAAAAACACATTGATATGATAGTAATAACGGGAGCTGCGGGTTTTATCGGAAGCGCATTAACATCGAAACTGAATAGTACGGGACGCCACGACCTGGTGCTGGTGGATGATTTCGGCAACGAACAAAAGCTAAAAAACCTGCACGACAAGAAGTTTGCGGAGCAGGTACATCGGGATGTTTTCTTCGACTGGCTCGACAAAAATCACAAAGAGGTCGAAACCATTTTTCATATTGGTGCGCGCACCGACACCGCCGAATTTGATATGTCCGTCTTCGACAGGCTCAACCTTAACTACAGCAAAAAGATGTGGGAATCTTGTGCACGTTATCAGATTCCGCTGCTTTACGCATCGTCCGCAGCCACTTACGGGATGGGCGAGCACGGTTACAAGGATAGCCACGACATTGTAGCGAAGCTAAAGCCGCTAAATCCTTATGGCGTTTCCAAAAATGAATTCGACAAATGGGCGCTTGCGCAGAAGCAGACGCCGCCTTTTTGGGCTGGTTTTAAGTTTTTTAATGTGTATGGCCCCAACGAATATCACAAAGGGCGCATGGCTTCGGTGATCATGCATGCCTATCATCAGATAGAAAAAACCGGCAAGATGAAGCTCTTCCGGTCGCATCATCCCGACTTTAATGACGGTGGGCAAATGCGCGACTTTGTGTATGTGAAAGATGTGGTGGACGTGCTGCTGTTTTTTGCTGCACATCAGCGGCAACCGGGATTGTACAATCTGGGTACCGGCACCGCCCGCACTTTTCTTGATCTTACCAAGGCCACCTTTGCTGCGATGGGTCGCCAGCCGGAAATAGAATTTATCGACACCCCCGAAGACATCCGCGACAAATACCAGTATTATACCCAGGCTGACATGAACAAGGTGCGGGATTATGGCTATAGCCGTGCCTTTACATCGCTTGAAGCAGGAGTGAATGACTATGTGAAAAACTATCTCATAAAATCTGAATATCTCTAAGCTGCTGTTTCTTCCAATTGAGCTTCACCGCAGAGACGCCGAGGCGCAGAGGAAGAAAACTGCATCATCGCAGATACATGGAGGCTACTCTTCATTCTTATTCTCTGTGTCTCAGTGCCTCTGTGGTTTTCTTTGTTTTCCCTATTAAAATCAATAATCAAGGTATTCCTGAAATAGCGTCTGCAAGTAAGATTTGCCACGGATGATTACTGAATCGTCTGATGCCATCGGTGGCTGCTGCCAATGGTATTCATTGCGGTCGGCATCGAACGAAAAAGCTCCTTTTTCTTCTTCCCATATCAATCCATTATCGAAACCGAAGTAGCGGTACTTTTTACTGTATGGATTAAATAAATCACGGCTCCACTCGAACTGTTGATGCGGGAGATGCATCTGCGCAAGCAAGGTAGCTGGAATATCTACCTGCGAGCCGGGTTGTGGCCATTGCTTGCCGCGGTAGGCGCTGTCGATTACCGGACCAGTCCAAAGCATAGGAATGCTGTGGTAGGCGATGGTGTGGTAAGGATGGTTTCGGTAACTATTTTTACTGTGATCAGCGACAATGATGAACAAGGTGCTGTCGTACCAGGTCTGCTGGCGTGCTACTTCAAAAAATTGCCCCAGGCTCCGATCCGTATAGTAAGCCGAGTTGATGTAGCGGCGTTCATTGTCGCCCCAGTCGAAAACATCTTCCATCGGCTGGTCGTAGGGCGAATGAGAGCTCAACGTAAAAAGTGCCGCGAAAAACGGTTCCTTTTCCGTTTTCAAATCAGCAATAAGCTGCCGCATGGTATATTCGTCGTGTACGCCAAGTTTTCCACGAACCATGCTTTCAGGATAGTCGCTGCCTTCGCGCACGCGGTCAAAGCCATTGTTGAGAATAAATCCCTTAATATTTCCATAAATCAGTTGGCCACCGAAACTGAATGTGGTGTGGTAGCCCTGCTCTTTGAGTATTTTCACCAGCCCCGGCAAATGGATAAACTTATCGGGTTGAAGGGTGATGGCCGAGAGCGCATGCGCCGGAAAACCGCCAAAGATAGACGCCATGCCCTGCTCCGATCGCGAGCCGCTCGAAAGCATTTCTGTAAAGAGCAATCCATCTTTTTCGAGTGCTGCAAAAGAGGGCGTGATGCCAGGCTCCCCGCCCAGGCTTTCGATCAAATCGGCTGACCAACTCTCCATAATCAGCATCACAACATTAGGACGCGAAGTAGTTAATATGTTTATCGTAGTGTCTTTTTCGACAATAAGCAGCTCCTGTGTGATGCGGCGTGCGGTTGCCAAATCGTAAAAAGCAAACGGATTTCTAAGCATGCTTCTGGCATTTTCGAAAATACTGATGTAGAGATTGAAGGCGTTGTTGGTGGCGGTCAGATTAAGTATGTTTTTTTGTGAAAAATAAGATCGGCTCTGATTGATTGGGATCTCCTGCCATCCGCCTCTTAGTCCTAAAAATAAAAACAATGGGGTTACAATCACAAAAGCAATGGCTTGCAGCGGCTTTGCAGGAAAATGGATGTTTTTATAAAAAAACCGGTAATAGCTGTAAATACCAACTCCGGTCAGCAACAGTGTTATCATTAATAAAATAAAAAAACTATTGCTATCGGCTGAGTTGTAAACCTCCGAAGGGTTCTCGAGGTAGCGCAGCGCCTTGACGTTGATTTTGCTTTTCCATTCGCCATATAAACCAACTTCGCCCCCGGTAATAAAAGCATACAAAACAACCATCAGAAAAGTGTAGGCCTTGTTGGCGATATTCAGAAATCGCGGACTCCAAAATGATTGAACTGCCGATATTAAAAAAGGAATGGCCAGGATGTAGCAGGCTGTGGCCAAATCGAGCGGCAGCGCATGAAAGAACACCGACATCAATTCGCCGACTGTGACGTTTTCGACTTTAAAAAAATGAAAGTTGTAAATGATGAAAAATGCCCTGGCAAGGGCAAAAAATAGGAGCCAGAATAGCAACTGCCGCAGCAGATTGAATAGGATTGATTTCAATAGTTTTAATGGTTTAGCGTAGCGATGGAATACCTTCGTTTAATTAATTTTCCTGTAAAACTTATTTCGTTGCTGTCGGCGACTTAGTAAAAAGGACAAAAGTATAAAGATAAAAACAACAAGCCCGGTGATAATTATCAACGACACGAGCCACACCAAACCATTGGACGGCGAGGTGGTCATTAGCCCATTGTCGGTTTCCTGGCTTTCAAGGTCAGATGGATTTTCTTCCTCCTCATCAAAATCCATTTTCAGTTGCATCTTCAGCTCCGCATACTTGTCGATGTATTCCTTGGCGCTATCCAGTTGATTGGTTGCTGCAAAGATGAAAGTCAGTAGTTTGTAGTTTTCGCTAACCTGAAGCGGAAGACTTGCCAGATGGGCTACTTCAAGGCTTTTTCGCACATAGCCTTCAGCACTTGCAATATTGTTGCTCAGCAACAGGTTTTCGCCGATAAACCGCAAGCCGTCGCTTACCTCCTCCTTGTTGTCGTTGGCCTCACTAATCTTGAGGCTCTCCACATACATTTCATTGGCGCGTTGCAGGTTGCCCTCGAGTTCATATACTTTGCCGATGATGCTCAGTGTGGAAGCATAGCCCTGTTTCAGACCCAGAGAATCGCGAATGTAAAGACTTCCGAAAAGATGATCCAACGCCTTCATATTTTCACCGGTTTGGATATAAATTACACCCATATTTCTCAATATTATTGCAGTTCGTCTGGCGAGCGAAAGGCTGTCGGCAAGTGCGAGAGCCTCATTATATTTAGCAAGCGCAAGCTCAAACTCATCCTGCCTTTCGAACAAGGCAGCCATTTGAATTAGTGTTGAGACTATGACGTCGGGATACTGAAAGGCAGCGTTCATATCAATTATCTGTTGATATTGGTGATAAGCATCCTCATATTTCCCTAAATAAAAATAGCTGTTGGCAATGTTTTGCATACATCCGAGCGCCTTAAGGGTATCATTATTACGGAGTGTAATACCCAATGCAACTTGATTATAATAAATAGCTTTGTTGTATTCTGACCGTGCCTGACACAGCACCCCCATGTTCATATTAGCAAACCCAATACCCAGTGAATCCCTGATCTCGGTAAAGCGATTTAGCGCATCCTCCCAATATCGTTGTGCGCTATCGTAATCGGAAGTGAAATAATAGATGGTGCCCTGGTTTAAAATTGCGGTAGCCAGCAGTTTTTTATCATTTAATCTGCGCGCCAGCTTAAGAGCGTGGTCGGCAATAGCGGTTCCCAAAATCAAATCGGAAGCCCGAACCTCGACAGCCTGCTTATTAAGTACTTCCAGCTTTTGCCGCTCGTTCAGCCCCTGCGTTATCGAATCGATGTAACGTGTAGCATCCTGGCCAGCGGCTGTAATAGCCAGCAGCAACATGGGCAGTATCAAAATACTTTGAAGGTTATTTCGCTTTTTGTAAAAATTTTTCAAGGCATATCTTTCTTTTTAGCCACGGTGAGGTACGGTGCAATTTTTAAATATAACTGATCATAAATCAGGCTGATATCTTTGAGCTGCGCCACCGAATCAAAGTTTCCGATGGCGTCGCGATAGTTGAAAATTTCCTTAACAATATAAAATTCGAGGTAGGGATGCTCCATAAATTTATCAAAAGAAGCCTCATTGATGTTGATGCGCCGGATAGATGACTTGTCCACCACCACCTGCGGAGCAAGCGCTGCAAACCGGCTCGTATCGATGCCATAAACTTCGAGAAGCTGCGATTTATCATAAAAGCCTCCCAGCTTTTCGCGATACTTGGCAATGCGTTGTGCAGATACCTCGCCGATGCCTTTGAGCTTTTGCAATTCCATCAGGCTTGCAGAGTTGATTTCGACGAGTTCCTGGCGATCATACGTTTTGATTTCTTGTGGCAATTCAGTGCGCGTTGAAGGCAACAGGATGTATTTTTCCAGCTCCTGATAGGTATTGACATCCATGCCATACATTTTGCTGAAATCTTTTTTTATTGTAAAGATCCCTCCGGCTCGCCTGTATTTCAGAATATTTCCAGTTTGGTAGGGACTTAATCCCAAAGCCAGAAGCTGCGCGCTGTCGGCGCTATTGGGATCGAAAGGAACAAGGACAAATTGTTCTGCTCTGCGGCGTTCGGGTCTTTGGTGCATTTCCTGGCTTATGATGATGTAGGGTTTCAAAAGCTCGTACTCGCTTTTGCTGATGGCATAAATTTTCCCGAAATCTTCTTTGTTAAAAAACTGTCCGCCAGCTTCCCGATATTTTATAATCATATCAGCCTGATGGCTGGTGAGACCAAGCTGCAACATCTGCTCTTTGCCAATATTGTTAGGATCAAAAGGAAATAAGTTGGTGTAACGTGTTTCAGATTCAGGCAGTGCTGCGCCTTGATGGGTTTCTATTTCATCTTTAAAAGTTGGATCAGAGGAAAGCGTGGGCTGGATAAACAAGTGAAGACCAATGAACAACACGATGAACAAAAAAATGCCGCCAACCATAAAATACAACCCCGTACGTTGCCGCCGGGTTATGTATAAATATGGTTTTGCATGTAAGTTCCGATTCACCAAGGCTTTTCATTTTTAACAAAATTAGAAAAAAATAAATAGCTTCAGCAAACTATTATAGCTTTAGCATCTTATAATTTAAAAACTAATCAGCCCGACACCATTCATAAAAACCAAAGCGATGGCCACCGGAGCTAAAAACCGGACGATGAACAAGAACACACTAAAAAATCTAACACGTAGCGTTCCCTCGTTGGATAATTCAGCACGTACATTATTTCGGCCCATAAACCAGGCAACAAAAGTTACGATGAGCAGGCCGCCAAGCGGAAGCAGCACATTGGCCGAGAGGTATTCGAGGTCGCCAAAGAGACTGCTACCCCAAAGTTTCAAATTTTTGTAGGGTCCCATGGAAAGCGTGCAAAGAATTCCCAAAATAGTTATAAGAACCGCCGCAATGGCTGTTGCCCGCTTTCGCGGAATGTTAAGCTCTTCGCTAAAATAAGCCACCACCACCTCCAGCACCGAAATGGTTGATGTAAGTGCCGCTACCGCAAGCAGAATAAAAAATAATATCGCCCAGAAATACCCGCCGGCCATCTGTTGAAAAATATTGGGAAGGGTAATAAAAACCAAACCTTCACCGGCTCCCGGGTCGATGCCAAAAGCAAATACCGCCGGGAAAATGGCTACGCCGGCAAGCACAGCTATCAGCGTGTCAGCACCGGAAACGGCAAAAGCCGTCGAGGTAAGATTGTCTTTTTTATAAATATACGACCCGTAGGTGATCAGCGTGCCCATGCCTATGCTCAGCGAGAAGAAAGCCTGACCCAGGGCCTGGAGAATTACGTGCCCATTGATTTTGGAAAAGTCAGGTTTAAGCAAAAATTCAATTCCGGCCATTGCGCCCGGCAACGTCACCGATCGTATTGAAATGAGGATAATGATGAGCAATAGCATCGGCATCAGGATTTTTGAGTATTTTTCGATGCCGTTTTTCACGCCCATCCACACGATAGCTGCCGTAAGAAACATAAAAACTATCTGCCACACCACCGGCATAAATCCGCTTTGCTGAAAAGTGTCGAAACCCGTGCGTAGTTCGTCAGCCGATTTGCCACTAAAACCATTGATGAATGCCTGGTAAAGATATTCGAGCGTCCAGCCAGCAATGGTAGTATAAAATGCCAGAATCATAAATGCAGCACCGATGCCCATCAGCCCGATTAGGTACCACGGCTGGCCTGGCTTTAGCAATTTGAAGGCGCCAAAAGGATTGCGCTGGGCACGCCGTCCGATGATCAGCTCCGACAGCATCACCGGCACCCCGATGAGGAATATTAAGGTGATGTAAACAACCAGAAAAGCACCTCCCCCATTTTCGCCAGCAACATACGGAAACCGCCAGATATTCCCCAAACCTATGGCCGATCCTGCAGCGGCAGCTATTACCCCAGCTTTGGAAGTGAAACTATCGCGATGGCCAAAATCAAATTTTTCCATACCTCTGCTCCTTTTTATATTTTTCAAAAAGGTTGCAATGATAAGGATTTTCAGGGCATTGCTTTTTGATTATAAAAAACGAAATAATAAATAAGTCGAAAATTTGATTGCAAGCGTTGCCGGGTTACCTGGTTGTTTTTTTTAGTTTCGGGAGCAAAATCAACCTTGCAAGCAGAGCTATTTCAAACTAAAAATATAGGAGCTTCTAAATTACAAGGCTCTCGAAAAATACCTATCGATAGGTATCTTTTTAATCAGAATTGCAAAGTCATTTTGTTCTTTTGTTTGTTTTTTTGTTCTAAAAGAATTCTAAGTTATCAAGCGAAAGATCGCCATTTTATTAAACATCAACTAACCATAAAATACTGGAAAATGCAGAGAGAATCACTACACAAGAGCAATCTGGTATTTTGAATAGAATCCAAGAAACCATCAAATGTGAAATCTAAAAAAAAGCTAACTTAAATGAAAAAATACCTACTTATTATCCTTGTTTTATTTGGCACAATCCAGATTGCTCAAAGCCAGGTTCTCATTACGCTCTTGCTCGGAGACAAGTTAAATTCACCCAATGTTGAATTTGGCCTCGAAGGTGGAATTAACTGGGCACAGATTTCAGGAATGGAAACAACAGATTACGTGTACAAATGGAATTTGGGCTTCTATTTTGATATTCGCATCAAAAATCAATGGTGGCTCTACACGGGTGTTTTAGTAAAGTCTGATATGGGCGTGAACAGACTCTCCTCCGGAGATCTCTCCTATCTGGATGCGCGTATTTATACAGATAGCCAAACTGGTGATACAATAGCCGGAGACTACAGCCAAAGGATGAAATATTTCTTAGTGCCGGTAATGATCAAGTACAAATTCAAAAATCGCATTTATGCTGCAGCGGGGCCTCAATTCGGCCTGATGCATAAATCGTGGGTGGAGTTTGATGCCAGTATTGATGACATTGATGTTAAGAATAAAGAATACAATAAAGATTTGATTAACAAAATCGATGCTGGTTTTATGCTCAGTACA
Source organism: uncultured Lentimicrobiaceae bacterium (assembly GCA_964612515.1). Lineage (GTDB taxonomy): Bacteria > Bacteroidota > Bacteroidia > Bacteroidales > 4484-276 > SABY01. The sequence continues at coordinate 11,432 of CAZTCX010000070.1, forward strand.
GGTTATACTTTTATGAAAAGTCCTGGTGTGAGTCTCGGCGTTAAATATTACCAGGGTTTCGTAAATGTTTACAAAGGGAAGTCCGGCACCCATAACCGTTCTTTTTTTATTACTGCTACCATTCCGATAGGAGCTGGTGAAAAAAGCAAAGACAAATAAGAATCCTCAATTGGGGAAATTGAAGATTATAAGGATGAACAAAAAAGTGATTTTTTTAATTGTAAATTGAATTTTAATTATAAATCAAATAATAACGTACCACCAAAATTTTAAACATTATGAAAAAGAGTATTTTAAGTTTTTTAAGTGTGCTGTTTATCTCGTTGCTCTTTAGCCAAACGATAAACGCTCAGACCAACAAAGAAGAGACTGATTTTTTTCAGTCAATTTTTGGCATGGAGAAAAAGGCAATTGTTGCCGAATTTCTTGGCATCGACAGTGCAGATCCTTTCTGGGTCTTGTATGATGAATACGAAACCAAGCGCAAAGAATTGGGTCAAGAACGTTTGGAAGTATTAACGTTTTATGTAGAGAGTTACAATACCTTGACTAACGATCAGTATGATCTTACGATAGCCAATATGATCGCTCTTCGCAAAAAAACGGATAAGCTGATGGATCAATTCTATAAAAAGATCAAGAAGACCTCCGGCTCAAAAGTAGCCGCACAGTTCTTTCAGATAGAAGGTTATTTCCTCACCCAAATCAGAGCTGCCATTTTTGAAGAAATTCCATACATTGGCGAATTCGACAACTAACTAAAAGATAAGTCGCATGAAAAAACTAATCTTGAAGTTAGGCCTGTCAATCATATTCCTTGGCTTAGCGGTAATCACATTCGGGCAATCAACCGGTGATGCCATCAACAAAAAGGTAGGAGTTTATGTATTTCCTGCAAAAAGCCAGACTGCCGATCAGCAAGCAAAGGATGAATCTGATTGTTATTCGTGGGCCGTCAAGCAATCGGGCTACGACCCAATTAATCCGACAACAGTTCAGGCCAAGCAGGTAAATCAGGGACCTGACGGTTCGGCAATAAAAGGTTCTGCAGGTGGTGCCGCAGTAGGCGCTGCAATTGGTGCCATTTCGGGCGATGCCGGAAAAGGAGCAGCCATTGGCGCTATTAGCGGAGCCGTTTTGGGTCATAGAGGAGGCAGGATGGAAAAATTTGCGGAACAGGGTCAGGCTAACCAGCAGGCTGCACAAACCAATGCAAACCTGGTGGATGGATTTGTAAAAGCCTACACCGCCTGCCTTGAAGGAAAAGGTTACACCGTTAAATAGTCCATCTTAAAACGTATGATCATGAAAAAAATAAATTTAATAATGCTAATGCTCTTTATTTTGGGAGCTGAAGCAACATTTGCACAAATTTCTGATAAAGACTGGAAGTATTTACTGGTGAGAGAAGATGTTGTGAAACCTTCGATGACAATGTATTATGAGGCGTCGCTCACTGATCTGGCTTTGTTTTTAACAGAGAATAAAGTAAAGCATGTGAATTACATGACGCAGTTACAGGACAATTATCACTATTCGCACATTACGGTGCTTGATAATATGGACGACATCAACGGCGGCCTGAGAGCCTATATCCGGGGCGACGAAAGATCTGCGGAGTTTGATTTAATATGGGCTGATCTGAACGAAACCATCGAAAGTTACCGATTCTATGTGGTGAAATTTGAACCCGATTTATCCTACATTCCTGACGGGAAAGTGTGGCTTGAAGATGCACCCTACCGCAAATGGAACTACCTTTATTTGGAACCCGGAACAGAAAAGGAAGCAGATAAGATTCTTATGGCCTGGAAAAACCTTTATCAAAATAAAGGTATTGAAAATGGATTCAGGGTATTTAAGGGCGTGGTTGGCCTTGAGCAACCTGTTATTATGCTCACTACCTGGGCCGCAAGCCCGCTGGATTACCAAATAAATCTGCAGAAAAACATTGATCTATTGGATGACGAAGGAACAATATTGTGGATGGCTATGATGGAACTTGTCAGGAAAGTCGAAACCATCGAAGGCTGGTACCTGCCACAATACTCCTTTATGCCGGCAGCTATGGGAAAATAACTTAGCCGACGATTGACGCTGTCCTGATTTTCAGCTATTGCTGCGAAATTAACGAAAGGCAAAAAATTACATTATAAATCATTCGAAACCTTTGAAAAGCTTAATTGAATTAAAAATAAATTTTTTCACAATTTAAAACACACAACAATGAGAAATCTACTATTATTATCCATTCTATTTGCAATGATCGCATGTTCGACAGTAAAGGTTAGTTTTGATTATGACCAAACCGTTGATTTTTCAAAATTCAAAACTTACGCATTTACCGCCGATTCGCTAAATAAAGCCATTGGCCAGCTAAATCGGGATCGCGTGATACAAGCATTCGAAACTGAAGCAGCCGCCAAAGGCTTGACCAAGTCGGCTACTCCTGATCTACTAGTCAATATTCATATCAAGGGCAATCAAGTAGAAACAGCTACAGCTAATACAATGGGGGCAGGTCCATGGGGATATCGTTACGGCGGTGGTTTTGCAACTACACAAATCACCTATGATAGCTATGTGGAAGGAACTATGTTTATCTCTTTTTTGGATAGCAAAACCGGAAATTTAGTATGGCAGGGCATTGGCAAAAAAGCCATTGAAGACAATGCAAGCGCGGAGCAAAGAGAGAAGAATATCAACTACGCTGTACAGCAAATCATGATGAATTATCCACCAAAAGCTAAGTAAGGCATTAGATTTTAATTCTCATTGCTGAGCCTGTAAGTATTGACATCATTAACAAAGTGTCCTGCTGACCCGGAAGTTTTATCGAGATATAAAACTACGGCCTCAGCAGGACACTATTTTTTTCGGCGAATGATGAGTCTGTTTTTTGACAGGCCAATTTTTGATGTTCTGACAGCCCTGTTTAGTTTCAAGAATGAAAATGTATTTCATCTAAATCACGCCTCGCTCCCGCAATTCGATCACAAGTTCGTGGGTTGTTCTCTTTCCTGTTTTGTGCAGGATATTCTTGCGGTGGGTTTTGACGGTATGAACGCTAAGAAACAATTTTTCAGCAATCTGCTCGCTGTCCAACCCATTCGAAATGCAATTGATGATTTCGTATTCGCGCTTTGTAAAAACATTGCCGGTCATTAATAACTGATGATCCGGAAATCTAAAGAATGATTCGTCTGGCCCGGCATAGAAATGATACCCGTGTTTGATTTTAGCAATTTCGGTGATATCGGTAAGCACCATAACCATAAAAACCGAATGGTATGGGATTTCACTTAAAATCAAACACCCCTGAAACATCAGATGGATATAATTTCCATGCACATTCTTAATCCTAAGGTTCGAGTTTAAGAACATCCTTTTCCATTGATTATTAAACATATCCTGAGCCAGCCTAATTAATTTGGTGCGCGCTACGCTGTGCCGTTGTTTATTATCAGGATGGGAGGCTTCGAACACTGCAGAGGCGTATGATTCCGGCGGTACTTGCCCAAAAAAATCAAAATATCCATTCGAAACAAATAATATCCTAAGCTGTATCAAATCAGCGATATAAAAAAACTGCTTAGTCACAGCCATTTTTTCTTCCAGGTCAGCAAGCAGGGGGGCAGCAGGATCAATGTTTTTAAACCCTTTAGATTCATACGATTCAAAAAATCGAATAAAAAGATCGTAATCAATAGGTTGATTCATTGTGTAAGCAACATTAAAAATTCAAAAGCCCAACCCCGTTCATAAACACCAAAGCAATGGCTACCGGTGCCAAAAACCTGACAATGAAGAGAAACACACCAAAAAATCTGACGCGCAGTGTTCCCTCATTGGATAATTCGGCACGTAAATTATCCCGACCCATAAACCAGGCAACAAAAGTTACGATGAGTAGGCCGCTAAGCGGAAGCAGCAAATTGGCCGATAAATATTCCAAATCGCCAAACAGACTGCCACCCCATAGTTTCACATTTTTATAGGGACCCATGGAAAGCGTACAAAGTATTCCCAAAATTGTAATGAGCGTCGCCGCAAGGGCAGTTGCCCGCTTTCGCGGAATATTAAGCTCTTCGCTGAAGTACGCTACCACCACCTCCAGCACCGAAATGGTAGAAGTGAGCGCAGCCACCGAGAGCAAAATAAAAAACAGGAGTGCCCAGAAATACCCGCCGGCCATCTGTTGAAAAATATTGGGAAGTGTGATAAAAACCAAGCCTTCGCCTGCGCCCGGATCAATACCAAAAGCAAATACCGCCGGGAAAATAGCCACGCCGGCAAGCACGGCTATCAGTGTGTCAGCACCGGAAACGGCAAAGGCCGTGGTAGAAAGATTGTCCTTTTTGGAAATATACGAACCATAGGTGATCAGTGTTCCCATACCAATGCTCATCGAGAAAAACGCCTGACCGAGGGCTTCGAGAATTACCTGCCCATTGATTTTGGAAAAGTCAGGTTTGAACAAAAACTCGATCCCTGCCATAGCGCCCGGCAGCGTCACAGAGCGGACAGAGATAACGATGATGATCAGCAGCAACACGGGCATCAGGATTTTGGAGTATTTCTCGATGCCATTTTTTACACCCATCCAAACAATGGCTGCCGTGAAAAACATAAAAACGATCTGCCAGATTACTGGCATCCAGCCGCTTTGCTGGAAGTGGTCGAAGCCTGCGTGCAGCTCTTCCGTGGATTTGCCGCTGAAGCCGTCGATGATGGATTGATAAAGATATTCGAGCGTCCAGCCGGCAATGGTGCTGTAGAATGCCAGAATCATAAATGCGGCTCCGATGCCCATCAATCCGACCAGGTACCAGGGCTTTCCGGGTTTTAGCAACTTGAAAGCGCCATAAGGATTGCGCTGGGCACGCCGCCCAATGATCAGCTCCGAGAGCATCACAGGCATCCCGATTAAAAAAATGAAACCAATGTAAACAATCAGAAAAGCACCGCCGCCATTTTCACCGGCAACATACGGAAACCGCCAAATGTTGCCCAATCCTATGGCCGACCCTGCGGCTGCGGCTATTACTCCGGCTTTTGAAGTAAAACTATCACGATGACTGAAATCAAACTTCCCCATTTTTAACCTGGCTTGGTTTTTTTATTTTAATAAAAACATTGCAATGATAAGCCTTTTGGGGCAAATTTACATTAGCTTGCCGGCTTATTTTTCTTTTGAGAAACCTTGAGTGCATCCATGGCGGTGAAATATTTGCGCGTTTCGCTCATCACCACCGGAGCCAGTAGCAAGAGCGCTATCAGGTTTGGAATAGTCATAAATGTGATCACCATATCCACAAAATGCCACACAAGGTCGAGTCCCCAGATGCTGCCCAAAAACACGAACAGGCCATATAAATACCCATAAGGTTTGATGAACTTTTCACCAAAAAGATAATTTACAGCCCGGCTACCATAATAAGCCCACGCGATGATGGTGGAAAAAGCGAAGAGCATCAGTCCGCCAGCCACGATATGTTTTCCCACGCCGACAATGCCAATGCGGCCGAGTCCAATTTCCATAGCATGTGTGGTCATTGTTACGCCTTCTCTGTCGAGTTCCCAGGCGCCAGTGAGGATAATCATCAGAGCAGTTAAGGTACAAATGATGATGGTATCCACCAGCGGTTCCAGTGATGCTACCAAACCTTCGCGTGCCGGCCATTCCGTTTTTGCTGCAGCATGGGCTATAGCTGCCGAACCCTGTCCGGCTTCATTGGAAAACAAACCCCGCCGCACGCCCATGAGCATGGTCATCAAAAATGCAGAACCAAAAAAGCCTCCCACCGCAGCTTTTCCTGTAAAGGCATCGCTAAAAATAACCCCAAAAGCATACGGAAGGCGATCGTATTCGATGACGATAATCAGCATCGCGGCCAGAAAATATAAAACCGCCATGATAGGCACAAGCCGTGAGGTGACTTCTGCGATGCGCTTAATTCCCCCAACAACCACCAGCAGCGCCAACAATGCAATGAGGGCTCCGGAGAGATATTGATCGATTTTATAGGTATCGAACAAAGCGCCCGACATTGAGTTGGATTGCGCCATATTACCCGTTCCCAGCGAGCAAAGCACCGCTGCTATTGCAAAAATTACCGCAAGCACTTTTGCATATTTTCCAAGTTGTTTCTTCAGCCCGTGCTCCATATAATACATCGGGCCACCCGACACCGAACCGTCGCTGTTGAAGCTTCGGTATTTATGCGCCAGCGTACATTCGGCATATTTTAATATCATCCCCAAAAAGCCGGTCACCCACATCCAGAAAATGGCACCAGGACCACCCCAGCCGATGGCCAGCGCTACGCCTACGATATTTCCTGTACCGACAGTTGCCGACAACGCTGTAGTGAGCGCTTTGAAATGGTTTACGTCGCCTACATCCCCGTGCTTATCGTATTTGCCGGCTACAATCCGGATGCTGTGGCGCAGTTGCGTAAGGTTGAGAAAACGCAGCCTGATTATAAAATAGATACCCGTAGGAATCAGCAACAGCAATATCGCAAACCCGCCAATGTATTCGTTGTACCAGATGATTGCATTGTCGATGGTTTGTAAAATTGGATTCATAGCACGTTAGTTTGTTGGTGAAAATAATAAGCTGATAAAAGCCGCCTGGAGAATATCTGCTACTATGGGAAATGGTGACTGTATGATGTTGCTTCTGCTAATGTACACGATTTTCTTACGGTCAATGATGAATGGCAAAAATGTAAAAACTTTCGTTACCAGCAAAATTGAAGGATAGTATAGATTTATTCTAAAGGCTGTCGGCGGCGCTCCTTCTCAAATATGCCGGGCATGGGCTTCTTTTAGTTGCGAGATTTAAGGCTTTTAAAGACTTTAACGCCCCTGCGTTTATTTTTGCGGAGGAAGGTCTATCCAATTTTCTATAGTAATCCTAATGGTGTCCTGGCCGGTACAAAGCAGACGCCGTTTTTCGATCTTATGTTCAGCTGCCATGGATTGATTTTTATTTTGTGAAATAGGGCAGGCAAAGCCTGCAACTCAAGTTTGGCTTTTTACTAGATAAATCGAAAAATAATTAGTTAAATAATG
>CAZTCX010000071.1:0-18501 GCA_964612515.1 uncultured Lentimicrobiaceae bacterium
TTTCGGAATATCAAATCAGATTATTATTCATCTTTTAAAATTTACAACTATGAACAAACTGGAATTAAAAGGAAAATGGAATGTCGTAAAAGGTAAGCTGAAAGAAAAATATGGCGACCTCACAGATGACGATCTCACCTACCTCGAGGGGCAGGAAGACCAGATGCTGGGTCGGATTCAGCAACGCACCGGACGAGCCAAACAGGAACTGATCGATGAAATTAACAAACTGTAAATCTGAAAAAAAATGAGGACACTACTTTTTACCATTGCCGGGATATTGTTTTTGGGCTGGATTATTTGCCTGATACTTAAAGTCGTTGGTTTTTTTATCCATCTGCTGTTGGTGCTCGCCATTATTGCTATTGTGGTGGCATTCATCAAAAAGCGGAAAGATTAGTCAACCCTCTTTAATATTATTCAATAAAAAAACGGCGTCATGCAAAATGACGCCGTTTTTTTTTGATGTTTCGTTATCCGATCGGATGTCCGATAGTGGGATGAGTTTTACTATTCTACTTTATTGCGTTTTGTCTTGCTTGAGATGGCGTGCTCTTTCGATTTTTCGATCTTCTCCCCATCTTCGTTTTCCAGGATAATCCTAAATGGAACCGCAAAGTTTAGTGGCTCGTTGTTGTGCTTGTAATGGAGTGAGTACTGCCGCGATAGTTCTACGCCAAAGTAGAAGATAAACGAGGCATAATAAATCCAAATGAGGATGATAATAAACGAGCCGATGGCGCCATAAACCACGCCCATATTGCTGCTGCCAATGATCATCCCGATGGCGATTTTTCCGATAGAAAATAATATTGCCGTAAAAATACCGGCAAACCAGGCGGCATTCCATTGTACTTTTACATCGGGCAGATAACGGTAGATGAAGGTAAAAATGCTGGAGACGATGCCCAGGGATATTATGAGATTAATTATCTGCGCCAAAATCACCAGATCAGGGCCAAAATGGCTCGAAAGAAACGCGCGAAGGAAGGCGATGGTAGCGTCGATAATTAGCGACACCAACATGAGAAACCCCAATCCCAGGATTACGCCAAATGAAAACACACGGTCTCTCAGGAGCTTCAGGATGTTCATTTTGATATTGCTTTTCACCTGAACGCGCCAAATATAGTTGATGGAACTTTGCATGATGCCAAAGAGGGTGGTAGCAGATACCAGAAAAAAGATGACCCCCAGGATTGTTCCAATATGGCTATCTTTCGAAATCTCATAGTTGTCGATGGCATCTTGCAGTACATGGCTACTTTCCGACCCGATGAGCCCGTTGAGTTCCTCAAAGAGCTTGGTGCGCATGGCGTCGTCACCTACCAGCAGCCCAAACAGAGAGATGATTATAATGAGGATGGGCGCCATCGAGAAGGAGGCAAAATAAGCAGTGGTTCCGGCCAAATCTGTCGGATTGTTACTGCCGAAATTAAGGGCCGAATTCTTTGTTATTTTAAAGATATCCTTCAGCTTTCGCTTGATTTGAATCTTTTCCATTGTGGGTTTTATAGTTTAAGGTTATCAAAAAGCAACTTTGATACCGAGTCCCGGGTCGGGTGAAAAATGAACGCCTCCATCAGTATTTATTTCCAGATAGGGCTTCAAGTCAAGACTTAACGCAATAGGCACGTTAGGGATTTTATATTCCAAGCCTACTATTCCATCTATCCCAAATCCTACGCCACCGTCGTCTTCATCATAATAGTGGTTGTACCACGACGCGCCCCGTCCATCGAAGTCATCGCCATAAAAGGCAATGTGGCCGCCTCCACCATAATACCAGTTGAAGCCATGCTCGTTGAAGGCTGGAGCATATTTTTCCCATAATAAAGTGACGCTGAGGCCATCGTGCCAAAAGCCAACGATACCTTCGATGGCTGAGGAGGGATTCATTTTTTTTAGGGTCAGACCCGATGTACCCCCGGTGCGCAGACCGATCGCAAAATCGTATTGCGCCATAGCGCTAAAGCTACTTAGCATAATTACAAAAACTACTAAACTTACTTTCTTCATATTTAATTTTTTAAAGTTTCGACGCTAAAGGCCAAAAACATGCCTCCAGCCCGCTCCCAAAAGTTAATCCATTGAAGGTGTGAGATGATAAGCCATTGTCCATCGACTATCCATAATTGTCTTGTTGTGGATTATTAACCTCAAGTGTGGAACATTCTTAACATGAAAATAGGAAGGGGTTTCTAATTAATAAAAACTCATTGCAGTATTAAAACTCACGTCATCAGCTCATTGCAATCCTTGTTAGGCCAATTTCATTTTTTGATGGCATAGTAATTAAGGATACTTCCATGATTTCAAACCAACGTTTAATCTATAAAAACAAATTAATTATGCTAAGACTTGCAATTATATTTTTTATCGTAGCCCTTGTGGCAGCGCTTTTCGGGTTCGGCGGCATTGCCGCAGGAGCAGCCGGAATTGCCAAGATCATCTTCTTTATTTTTATTGTTCTTCTTCTACTCTCGCTAATTGCCGGAGGGGTAAGAGGTTTCAAATAGAAACGATCAATTCAATAAATTTATAACTTTTAAAACACAACTAAAATGAGCAAATTAAATGTAGTAGCCGGATTTCTTGCAGGCGCAATTGCCGGCGTAGTAACAGGATTATTGATAGCCCCCGACAAAGGTTCCGAAACCGCACAGAAACTCAAAGACACCATGAAAGACGTTTCGCGTTCTGTAGCCGACAACTTTGAATGCCAGAAGGAATATCTGGAAAAACAACTGAAAAAGTTCAAAAAGGATGTTTTGGCCGAAAAGGATGAAGTACAACGAAAAGCTGCCGAAGTTGCCAGTAATGTCAGCCGGAAAGTTGGGAATACCAACATGTAAAACCCGAAAATCGATGATTAAAAAAAACCTTGATTAGGTCACTGATAGAGCATCCCTTAAAACCAATTATTAAAATACAACGTGTTGTTCTCGTTTCCCAAGACCCCTTAATTTCGACTCACTATTTCATTCCCCTCAATGCCAGCGTCAATCTATTCCCCATATAGATTGGCGCTTTTTTATTAAAGGATTGTGATCTGCTTTTTTAATGCATTATTCCCTTCCACTGGTGTCTGGTTAAAAACAATAGATTCTTCGCTACGCTCAGAAGGACAAGGGTTTGCGAAGGATTGGAGGAGGGAGGGCTTAGTCGGCGGCGCAGCCGCCGACTAAGCGCCCTCCCAAGAAGCCTAACAGCCTGTCATTCTGAACGAAACGCAGTGGAGTGAAGAATCTATTTATGGAAAATTATGTTTACCGGACAACAATGTTTCCCTTCGGCTACGCTCAGTGCAGGCTTGATTCGGTATTCTTCGGTTCCCTTCGACATGCTCAGGGCAGGCTGGGTGCGATATTCATAATGCGCCATGCTCTTCGCGCCATGCGCTCTGCGCCCTGCGCCATGCGCTCTGCGTCATCTTCTTCCCAACGATTTCATCATTCCTGCTATCAGCGTTTTGATTTCGCCCTTTCGGGGAATAATGTCGCTGCGGCGGATGATCATTTCTCGTAAGAAAAATAAAATCACAATGAGCGCTGTGAAAGAGTAGGAGATACTTGTAGCCCATCCGGCGCCGGTAATTCCCCACGCTGGTATCATCGTGCTATACAAAATCACAGCTACTATCAATCCTGCCACAGAGGCGATCGTGTTGACATGGTATTTTCCGGTTCCCGAGAAATAATGACCCACAATAAGCGCGACATTAAATAGCAGCACGCCGGGCGAAAGCGACAGAATAACCGCTCCCACCTGGCCAAACCCAGGGCCAAAAAGCCATACGAAAAATGACGGCGGAAGAACAATCATTATCAACAGCAATATTGCGCTAAGCACCAGCGCTGCCAGCGTCAGTTGTACAGTGAGCTTTTGCGAAGAGGCTTTGTCGGTGCTGTTGGCAATGTGCGCGTATTGAACCATACTGATGCTGCGGCTCACCAGCCATATCGATTCTACCAAAGAAGTACCGTTGGAATAAATGCCCACCTCTGCTTCACCATAAAGGCTGTTGAGCCAGTAGTAGCTCATCCTGAAGCTGAGCAACTGTGCAATGTGTGCCATCTGATTTAGCACGCCAAAGTGCAGCATTTGAAAAGAAGCTGTGCGGTATTCTTTCCAGTCTGCACGACGGAAGCGCTCCGTATGCCGGTTGAGTAGAATAAGGCTTAGCGCAAAAGCACTGCCGAAAGCAATGTATAATGTGATGATGTAGCTGCCGATGGTGGCGAGGCCTGCCACATAAAAAAATCCCACCAGGCTAAGTGCGCTTATTACCACTTGCAGGAGCATGATGTAATTGGAGGATTTGATTTTTTCCTTGCCAATCAGTATGGATGTATTGATAGACGTGAAGCCATTGATGGCAGCCAGAATCACAACGTGCAGAATCATTTGTTCCTGCACCAGATTGAAAACTTTTAATACAAAATAAAAAACCAGGCTATTGGCTGCAGCCCATAAATAGGCGGGCAAAGCGAGTGTCTGAAAATGAAAACGAGGGGTGAGATAAACCAGCGCACCGCCGCCCATCAGATTGGCAAAGACCAGAATGTAGGTGATGCTCACCAAGACCATCGCCTGTACGCCTTTTCCATCGGTGCCCAGCATTTTGGACACCATGACGGCAATCAGCAGATTGATCACTGCGATGGCCACACGGGTGCCGAAAGTATTTACAATCTTATTAAGCACAGTTTCGGTTGGTTCATGATTAAAGAACTGTGGTTAGGATTTTATGTTATTTGGGTTTCCGTGCTACTTGCTGGTAAAGTTCGAAAAGGGATTGTCCGATCACATCATTGCTGAAATGATCGACAGCATAGCGGCGGATGGTTTCGCTTTTATACCGGCTCAGATTATCAAGCGTGTCATTGAGCGTTGTAACAAATTCTTCTTCGTCGCCGGCGGTTGTGAGCTGCCCCAGCCGATCGTCGAGATGCTCGTGGATGCCGCCTACGCGCGTAGAAACCACGGGCACGCCACAAGCATAACTTTCGAGAATCACCACCGGAAGATTTTCGAAGTTGCTGAACATAATCATCAGGTCGGCCTGGCGCAGCAGCTCCACCAGTTCCTGACCCTCTTTGAGTCCGGCAAATTTTACAACCATGTCGGTAAGCTGCATCTCATCGGCAAGCTGGTGCATTTTATTAAAATCTTCACCATCGCCTATCAACGTAAGCTCGAAGTCGTTGCGTTGCAGGCTAAGCTTTTTCATTATCCGCAAGATGCCCGAGATGTTTTTCTGCTTATCGGTAAAACAAGAGAGATGCACGATCTTTTTGCGCTGACGCTCCGATTTAACCGCGATGGGTTTAAATTTCTCAACATCCACCACATTGGGGATCACCACATAATTGTCGTTGCGCAGCTTGTTATCAATCATGGCATCGCGCAGGTTAGCCGTAACCGGCAGCACGGCTGAAGCATATCGCACCACCTGCTGGGTAGCGAGCTTGCGAACAGTGCCGGCGTAAGTATCCATGTTGGGCAGGTAGCGCGTCCAGTGTTCGGTAATTACGTAAGGAACTCCGTGTATCAGCTTGTTGAGGCGGGCAATAACCCCACACCGCGTGAGTACGTGCACGTGCACCAGGTTTTCCTTTCCGCGTTCCCGGCGTATCATGCGTATGCCCTTGAAATGGCTAAATGCAAAGCGCCAGCTATTTATCAGGTTGGCCAGAAAAGCTGGTTTGATAGAAGATTTTTTGAAATAAATGCGCTTGGTAAACAAACCTTTCTCAGAATGAACGACCTCATAGGTTTTGCCTTTCAATTTATCATCGGCATGCACGTAAAGTACCGAAATGTCGGCATGCGGCAAAACAGACAATCCGTGCCTTTCGATGAAAAGACCCATCATCGGGTCGTAGCGGTGCGGATACCATCGTGGCAGATACAAAATGTGGAGACGGGAGGGTTGTGCTTGTTTCATGAGCGGCTAACGGTATTTACTATCAGTTATTTGTTTTAACAGGAGCATTGTTATTATTTGATCAAAATTCAAAAATCCGGCAATTTCTTCCTTTCCAATAACCCTGCATTCAAAGATCATCCTTTTCGTTTGACAGCCCTCTGGCTTTCAATGGCTTTTATTGCATTCAAAAGGCGCTGCTCTCCAATTCCGCTGATGATTACGTAAGGGAAACGGTGCTTTTCGAGCGCTTGCCGGTAAAGTCCGAAAAGCATTTTACGCTGGTGCGGATGTTCGCGCAACTCGTCGTATTCCCATGGCAGATCGATGTCGGTGAGCAGATACAGATCAAAATGTTGCTGTTGCAGATTTTCATCAATCCATTCGTGACAACGACCATATTTTACCTCGCACCAGATTTTGGTTACCAGCAGCTCAGTATCGCTGAAAAGCAAATTAGAAGATAATGCTTCAAAAGCCAATTGCGATTGTTGCTGCTGTTGGGCAATATGCAGGATGTCGTCGAAATCGTAGTCGCGGCCAAGCTCCTGCAGATAATAGCGCGCATATTCCGGCACCCAGAGTGCGTGATAATGCGCTGCAAGTTGCTTTGCCAGCATCGACTTACCGGTCGATTCCGAACCTGTGATGGCTATTTTTATCAGGTTGCTCATTGCTGTTGCTCCTTTACTTTATTTCGCCACTCTATGTAGCCCCAAACTGCCAGAATTAGGAAAACCGTAAACTGAAAGCTTGTAAGTGCAAGCCCTTTATAAAAATAAAGCGGTATCGACACAAAGTCACCGATAATCCAGTAAATCCAGTTCTCGACTTTTTTGAGTGCCATCAGCCACATTCCCACAATGAATATCGCTGTGGTGGCCGAATCCCAGGCAGGCACGGTGCTGTCGGTGTAGTTGGAAAGCAAATAGTAAAGTATTACGAAAAACACGATGGTGCCTGCAATACTTATCAAATGTTGTTTCAAGGTATTAAAGCTGATAACGATGGTTTGCTGCGCGCTGTCGCGGTGCGTCCATTTGTACCAGCCATACACGCTCATTACAAAGTAAAAACCGTTGATGCCCATGTCGGCATAAAGGCCGGCAAAAAAGCAGATGTAAACGTAGATGAGAACGGAGATGATGCCGGTGGGAAATACCAGAATGTTTTCCTTGCGGGCGTACCAAACGCTAAGCAACCCAAACACCACGGCCACCACTTCGATCCAGGTGGTTTGGATTAGGTTTTCGGAGAAAAGATTAAAAAATTCGCTCACAGCGGTCGGTTTATCGCAGTTCGGCGTTGATGATTTTCATCACAAAGATGGAGTGGGGGAGCTCAAAGGATTTGTAAATCTCCTCTGTGAGCGCCTTCATCACCTCGTGGTAGTCGCCAAAAATTTGTGTGCTCATATGGTTGGTTTCCACCTTCAGCCCTTCGTGCTTGTTGATGCGAGCAATAAAATCTTTGATGGGTGCTTTGTATTCCGCTTTGAGCGGATAGTAACTTACTTCGACAGAAATATTCATACTTTATTTTATTTTAAAAAAAAGATAAAACGTAATGCCCGCAAAAGTAGAAAAAACCACGAAAGCCGCGGATACGTGTAGGGAAATGGAAGTTTTGGTTTTGGCGAAACAATAATCTGTTTATCTTTGCGGCCGTTAAAAAGTAAAAAAATGGTCCAGTAGCTCAGTTGGATAGAGCAGCAGCCTTCTAAGCTGCGGGTCGTGGGTTCGAATCCCGCCTGGATCACGAGTAACAGAGCGTTGTAACGGGGTTTTTGCAGCGCTCTTTAATTTTAATAAAATAGAATTTTAATAATGAGTTTTAAAAATATTCTCATCACAGGAACAGGAAGTTACGTTCCTTCTCGTGTGGTAAAAAATGAAGACTTTGCCGTCAATCAGTTTTTCGATGTTGAAGGGGTGGCTTTTGCCGAACCTCACCAAGAGATCAGCGAAAAGTTCCAGGCCATCACCGGGATAGAGGAACGGCGTTATGCAGCCGAGGATCAGGTTTGTAGCGACATTGCTACCCTCGCAGCTCAGGAAGCCATCAAAGATGCCGGCATCGATGCCGAAACGCTCGACCACATCATCGTGGCACACAACTTTGGCGACGTTCCGGTTGGCACAGTTCAAACCGACATGCTGCCGAGCATCGCTTCAAAAGTTAAAAACAAGCTCAACATTAACAACCCAAAATGCATCGCATACGATGTGGTTTTTGGTTGCCCTGGCTGGCTGCAGGGTACTATTCAAGCGCGCTCGTACATGCAATCGGGGCTGGCACAACGTTGTCTGGTCATTGGTGCCGAAACCCTTTCGCGCGTCATCGACAAAAACGACCGCGACTCGATGATCTATTCCGATGGCGCCGGTGCCACCGTGATGGAAATCCGCGAAAGCGACCAGCAATATGGAATACTTTCTACCAGCATGGCTACCTTTTCCAACAAAGAGGCTTTTTATCTCTATCGTGGCCCCGGCTATCAGATTGGCTCCAGCCCTGAGGTAAGCTACATGAAGATGCTTGGACGCAAAATTTATGAGTTTTCGCTCACCAACGTGCCCGACGCTATGCAGGAGTGCCTCGACAAGTCGGGTCACACCATCGACGAGGTGAAGAAGATATTTATCCATCAGGCCAATGAGAAGATGGACATCGAAATCGTGAAACGGTTTTATCGTCTTTACAAAATCCGCGAGGTGCCCAAAGACATTATGCCCATGAGCATCAGCAAGCTGGGCAACAGTTCGGTGGCTACCATCCCAACACTCTTCGACCGCATCCGCAAAGGCACCTGTGTCGAAAAACACGACTTGCATAAGGGCGACTTGTTCCTGTTTGCATCCGTAGGCGCCGGTATGAATATCAACTGCATTGCCTACCGGTATCAGGGGTAGGGTAGGAGTTAGGATTTTTTTTAAAAAAGCAGGTTGGGAAGGTTGGGAATATTGAGGAAACTGAAACTGAGAAAGACTTTGGTAATTTCTTCCCTGAATAATTTGTATCCAAAATATTTTATAAGTAACCGCCCGCGCTTCGGGCGGTTTTTTTTGTTCCAACTTTCAGAAAATAATGCACTGCCACGGCTCCATTGCCTTGATTATTTCAAAACTTCAGCGCCTTATTTGTTAAGGAATTGTTAATTAGTTGCTTGGAAAAGCTTGTAGCACTACTTTTATGTTTTGAATGAATCATTTTTAATTTTAGAGGAGGATTAAAATAATGAAGCAAAATATTCTTATTCCAATCGATTTTAGCGATGTCTCGGCAACTGCAATAGCTTCTGCCGCCCATCTTGCGGCAAAAGACGATGTGCAAATCACTTTGCTGTACATCTCCCAGCCAAACCATAAGGGAGATGCTATTGCCGAAATGAAGCAATTTGTTGCCGGAAAGCTCCGCGGCGACATGGATCATCAGATGTTGACGCGGCAGGGAGATGTGATTCGAGAGATTGTTGATGCCTGCAATGATGGTAACTATTCAGCTATGATTATTGGCAGCCATGGCTTCAAAGGGCTGCGCGAAAAGCTTTTTGGTACCGACATTCTCAAAATCCTAAAGCAAATCGACATTCCGGCTCTGGTAGTTCAAAAAGATACCGTCATTCCGCCGGACGGTTTTAGTGAATTGATTTTTCCTGTGGGTGCTCATGCGCAGATGCAACATCAGATTGATGCGGTCATTCATTTTGCCCGTATGCTATCAATGCGCGTTCATCTTTTCACAGTTAAAAAACCTGGTACGGTGCTCTCCGATCAGCTCAAAGCAAATCTTCAAAATGCGATCACAGAATTTGATAAAAATTCCATCCCCTACCTTCGCGTACAGGAAACCCCCGAAATATTTTCGGTTGGCTACGCCCGGGCCATTCTTGACTATGCTTCACGGCATACTGGTTCTATCATTTCAATCATGGCCACCCCTGCCCAGGAGCATATTTACATTGCTGATGCCGATAAAGTAGCCATCCTCACCAACAGTGCTTCACTGGCGGTGCTTTCGGTTAAATAAGTTGTCGGGTTATCAAGTTGTCGGAATGCAAATGGCTCGCAGCCACGATGGGGATGCCACCCTGATTGAAAGTGTAGCATTTATCAGACAGGAAATTGAAATATCCTGCTGCTTTTAAACCCTCATAAAATCCTCTCGCAGAACATGATCAAGATGTTCGAGCAGGAAATCGGCATCTTTTTGTGAAAAGCAAAGCGGAGGTTTTATTTTAAGCACATTATTATCCGGTCCATCCACACTCATCAGTATTCCTCGCTGCCGCATCCGGTTGGCAAGATAGGTGGCCCGATCAGTAGCTGGTTTTAACGTTGATGTATCTTCTATAAGTTCAAAACCCAAAAACAATCCAGCACCCCGCACATCGCCAATAATGGGAAAATTGCTTTGTAGTGTTTTGAGATTATCTATAAGATAGCTGCCGGTGATGAGGGCATTTTGTTGCAAATGTTCTTCTTTAATAACTCGAAGCACGACGCTGCCAATGGCGCACGACACCGGGTTGCCTCCAAACGTGTTGAAATATTCCATGCCGTTGGCAAAAGCATCAGCAATAGGCTGTGTAGTTACTACGGCTGCCAGCGGGTGACCATTACCGAAAGGTTTTCCTACCGTTATGATATCAGGAATTACTTCCTGCTGTTCAAAAGCCCAGAAAGTATGGCCAACTCTTCCAAAGCCCGTTTGCACTTCGTCGGCAATGCAAAGGCCACCGTTGCGGCGTATCGCAGCATATATCTCTGCAAGGTAACCTTGTGGCAACACGATCTGTCCGCCACAGCTCAGGATGCTCTCACCGATAAACCCGGCCACGTTGCGTCCTTTGTGTTGGATTTTTTCCAGCAGCTTATAAACGTATTGAGCGTATTCTTTTCCTACTGCTGCGCTTTCGCGAATGATGCCCCGGAAAACATCGGGCATCGGCAAAATGTGTGTGTGTTCGGGCGCTCCCTGGCCGCCTTTGCCATTAAACTTATAACTGCTCACATCAATGCAGGCGCCGGTGTTGCCGTGATATCCCGTCTCAATGGCGATAATATCTTTCTGGCCTGTCAAAGTTTTGGTCATTCGTAACGCAAGTTCGTTGGCTTCGCTGCCTGAATTGACAAAGTAAACTACCGAAAAAGGTTCCGGAAAAGTTTGTAGTAATTCCTCGGCCAGTTGTATAATATTGTTGTGCAGGTAGCGCGTGTTGGTGTTAAGCACAGCATTTTGCCGGCAGGCTGCCGCTACCACCGCCGGATGTTCATGGCCTACATGCGCCACATTATTTACCGTGTCGAGGTAGCGGCGGGCGGTGGCGTCGTAGAGATATTGCATATATCCGCGTTGGATGTGCAGCGGCTGGTCGTACGAAACACTCAGGCTCTTGCCCAGATGCTGATGACGTTTTTCTAAAATATCCGTTTGCGTATGCTTATTGCGATCATCACCAGGTAGCTTTTCAGAAATAAGTAATTGGGGATCGGGACAAAGGCTTAACCAAACATCTTTTTCATGGGAATATGCCACTCCGGGGAAGTCGCCCCGCTTGCCAAGCATATCCAGCATCAACTGAAAGTGCAGGTGTGGCGGCCATCCGCCATTTTCGTTATGATTCCCAATGGTAGAAAATTGCTCTCCTTTTCGGATGGTCATTCCTTCCGAAATATCTGCGAGCGAGGTTTTACTAAGATGTCCGTATAAAGTATAAAATTTCTGATCCTGATCCGTTTTATGCTCCAAAATGATGGTGGCGCCATAATCGCGGTAAGCTGTGTTATCAGCATAGCTATGAACGATGGCATTATAAGGTGCATATACGGGCGTTGCTGCGGGCACCCAGATATCGAGACCCAGATGCACGGTGCGCCATTGCATGCCTTCGTTGCCGCGGGTTTGATAAGCGTCGGTGGTATAGAAAGGACGCACTTCGCCATAACCGCCAATACCGATGTCGGCAGCTTTGTCTTCGAGCAGGCGGCGGAGCGTACGTTCAAAAGTTGCCTCGTCTTTAAAGTTGACGTTGTTGCCCAACTCCAGACTCCCGATGCTCAAATCGACAGGCTTCACGATTTTGTTGTCGAAACGGATTACCGGCGCAAAGTCGGTCTTATTTTCAATAGGCCATTGTTTGAATGCAGCCGCTTTCGTGCAGGGCTCCCAGCCACACGCTGCTCTGAAGGTATAATGCGCGAGCGCCGGTGGAATGTTCCGTAGCTTTTTCAGCAAAGCTATGGCAGATTGATCGCTTATTTGCAAATAAGCATTCTCCGGTTCGATGTGTTTGTTGTGCGCTGCCGTGGCTATGGTTATCAGCAGCCGTGCAGTGATAAGCGAGAAAAGCACCTCCACCTCCTTTTCTTCTAAAGGGAAAATACTATGAAACCCTTTGATAGTTTCTGCGGCAGCTTCCAGCGGATCGGGTTTATCCATGCAGGCATAAGCGCAAGCGATGGCCAGCTCGCTGATGGTTTGTGTATAAATAGCGTCGCCAAAATCGATTAACCCGATGATTTTGGGATTTTTAAAATCGGAGTTTACCAGCAGGTTGTGCTCGTGGGCATCGTTGTAGTTGACGCTGCGCCTGAGCTGCGGCAAAAGAGGGATTGTTTCTTTTTCAAATATTTCAACAAAATAGGTGGCGGCATCATGTGTTTCTTTGTCGGTGATATATTTTAAAAATTCTTTGGAGGCCAGCATCTCAGACGGATTCCATTTATATGAGCGATGGGCCGCCGGATGATCATAACCTTTCAGCACTTTACAAAGCCAGCCACAGGTTTCGCCCCACTGACGCAGCAAATCTGATGTGCGTGGATTGACGTCGCCCAGCATCCGTCTCTTCACCCAACTTTGCAAGCGTATATGCTGCGTACGACCCTGACTATTGGTAACTATTTCGCGAAAGCGGCCAGCTTTTGAAGCAATGGGTTTTGGGATTTCAAAAGGTAAATTTTGATTGTTCAGATAACGCATCAGGTCGATCTGGAAATCGATTTGCTTTTCATCCGCATCAGCTCTGCTTATTTTTAATAAAAATGACTGATTGTCTTTATCCGTCAGCCGAAAATTAGAATCCACTTCGCCCGGCAGTGGTGTGGCGTTAGCTTCTATTCCGTAAAACTCCAAGGCAAATTTTTCAGCTTCAGCCTGGGTTATCTTTGTTTCTTCAAATTTATTTTCAGCCATCATTTTTTTTAAATTTCAATTTCACAAAAGTAATAATCAGGAGCATTGTAGCGCGTTCAATGGATTGGATTTTATCTGCAATTCAACTTTTCCTACACCAGCCAACACTCGTTATCCCTTTTTCTCTAATTTTGCCTTTTGTTGAACTTTTTTATTATAACACAGCATGGCAAAGACAAATAAAGGGAAAAGCGTTGAATTGAATATTCCGGAGGGATTCATCCGGCTTAAGGCGCGTTCGCTGTCCATGGAAGGGTGTTGGATCAGTGAAGATTGGGACGAGATTGGTTCGGCTTACATTATTGTGGCGCGCCGGCATCCTAACGGCAATATTACTGCAGGAATGTTTTTTATCGACTTGCTTTGCCTGGGTGCAAAACAAACGCAATCGGTTTATGATATGCCTGCCATGGAGTTTGAAAACTTGCTAAACACTGTGCGTGATAATATGGAGATGGAGTTGGCTGATTATGAGCTTGTGCATGGTATTATTTATGGAGCCGTGGATTTTGCGCGCAAGTATGGTTTTGAACCGCACGAGGGGTTTGAGCTGGTGAGCCACGTCCTGGAGGAAGATGCGCCCGAAAAGAGAAAATACGATATCGACTTTGGTGTGGATGGAAAGCCAATGTATATTCAGTCGGAGCTGGAGAGTAAAAAGCGGCAAGCCGAAATCATGAAACAGCTCGAAAAAACTGCAGGCCCGGGCAACTTCTATCATAATGATAACATGCCGGCGAAGAATGCTCTTCAGGAATTACTCGATAAGACAGGCTTAACGGAAAGCGAGCTTAAGGAAAAGTTGAAGGAATACAAAGAAGATCTAAAAGATTCGGAGACCTTTCAATTTAAGGTGCAGTTAAATAACATCACCAAGCCTCCTGTTTGGCGCAGGATAACCGTGCCTTCCTATTACACTTTTGCGCATTTACATAATATTATTCAGGCTGTTTTTGGTTGGAATAACTACCATCTTTATAGTTTTTTGCCTTCTGGATACGGCTCATCGCCCGACATTACGAACCTGGATACGGAAGAAAACATTTTTAGCGGTGATACGACGGGAAAGCTCGATTCGTCTGAAGTTCGCCTTTATGAGTTTTTTGATAAGGTTGGTCAGCATTTCACCTACATCTACGATTTTGGTGACGACTGGATACACCGCATCACACTGGAAAAAATACTTCCCGAAGTCACCTGGGAACCGACCTGCCCGGCTGGCAAAGGAGCTTGTCCGCCCGAAGATTGCGGTGGTCCATGGGGATATGCTAATTTAAAAGAAATAATGGCAGATAAGAACCATCCTGAATACGAGGAAAATGCCGAATGGTTCGGTCTGGAAGAGGGTGAATCATGGGATCCCAATGAATTTGATTTGGAAGAGGCGCAGAGTTTTCTAAAGGAACTGTACGGGACGGAGGAGGAGCAGTAAGCTTGGCGCAAGGCGCGGAGAGCAAAGAGCAAAGAGCAAAGAACAAAGGACAAAGAGCAAAGAACAAAGAACAAAGAGCAAAGAACAAAGAGCAAAGAACAAAGAGCAAAGAACAATTGGTAAAGCTCCGATAATTACTGATGCTTTTAAAATTTTATTTAATAGCTTTTAGAAATTCTTAATTTCAAATTGGTATGTCAAAAATAAATATTGAGAAGTATATTCGTGAAAACGGACGCAAGTTGCCCATCGAACGATGTTTGGTTGCTGATGGCTATGAAGATCGGCTACACACCCTGGCTATGATTCTTCGCCGGCAGCCCAGTGGCTATCTTAGCATTGCGTTTTTTATGATCGACCGGCATTGTCTGGGTATTAAAAATTGTCTTTACAACTGCAATATGACGGACGGGGAAGTTGCGGAATTAATTGAAAAATCGTCGGCAAACCTTGGCGAAATGGAAGAAGTGTCGCCCGTTTATTTCCACAATCTGGTATATGGCGCGCTCGACTATGCTGAATCCATCGGGTTTGCGCCTGAAAAAGATTTTAAAGTTGCCGAGTATTTGCTCAATCAGGAATTAGTGGATGATGGCATCGACGATCTCGAATTTGGCCTGGACGGGAAGCCTTACTTTGTGGCTGGTCCGGATGATAATGTGACGAAAATTTTGAATACATTGATACGAACTGTGGGTGAAGGAAACTTTGATTATACGTTCCCCGGTGTGCAATTTTGATGTTATTGCCAAACCAATCCAGATGTAACACATTCCCGACCTTGTTTATAATCGGAATCTATTTACAAAAATAACTATGATCAGCGCTGCGAAATGCACTTCGCTTAGTATTCCGTAGCCCAGCTCTTCTGGCCTGGGTTCTCAAATTCAGAACTCCTGACCCATCGTAAATCCATTGTCGTGAAATAAAATTTCAGTGTAGATAGTACCAATAAATCTTCAACCTGAGTCGGCTCAAATACTGGATTCGAGAAATAAGGTAATAAGGTTGGTGAGGATAGGGTGCATATTGCGGCTACTAAGGTTTTTAAGAAGGAAATAAGGTTTTATTCCTTTGTTTTAAAACAGCAATTTCTTAAAAACCTTATCTCATTCCCCAACCTTAGTAGAGAGACCACGACCCAATACTTCACAACCTTATTACCTTATCATGCGTCATGGATATCTGCGAGTGACATAAACAAAGTCATTGATAGACAGCTATCGGTTCAGGAGCTCTCAAATAGAATTACTGCTTCCTCAGCCGCAGCGCATTGGTGATGACGCTTACCGAACTAAAGCTCATGGCAACCGCAGCGATAATTGGGCTAAGCAAAATACCGAAGAATGGATAGAGCACACCGGCGGCGATGGGCACGCCCAACGCATTGTAGAAAAAGGCGAAGAAGAGGTTTTGCCGGATGTTGCGCATCACCTTATGACTTAGCTCGCGGGCACGGACTATTCCGTTCAGGTCACCTTTTACCAGCGTGATGTCGGCACTTTGCATGGCGATGTCGGTGCCGGTGCCCATAGCAATGCCAACGTTGGCTTGCTCCAGCGCCGGCGCATCGTTGATGCCGTCGCCGGCCATAGCTACGATATGTCCCTGCTTCTGCAGCTCCTGCACTTTGTGGTATTTGTCGGCGGGCAAGCTGTTCGCCTGATAGCCATCCAACTGCAGCTCGTCGGCTACGGCTTTGGCCGTAAATTCGTTGTCGCCGGTAAGCATGTGTACTTTAACGCCAGCCTCTTGTAGCGCCCGCACAGCTTCCGCCGAACTCTCTTTTATCTTATCCGAAACTGCGACCATTCCTTCTGTCTTGCCCTCTATCACGAGAAACATCACCGTTTGGGCTTTCTTCTGCCAGGCCTGCGCAAGTTGTTGTTGCTTTTCGTCCAGCGTGGCGCCCATCTCTGTGAGCAATTGCCGGTTGCCAAGAGCCATTTTTTTTCCGTCTATTACGGCTGTAACGCCTTTGCCTGTTGATGATTCAAAATTTGTAGCAGGAAAGAGTTGGATATTTCTTTCGCTGGCGCCTTTAACAATGGCTTCGGCCAATGGGTGTTCGCTGTCGGCGTCGATGCTGGCTGCCAGTTGCAAAACCTCATCGTCGGTAAGCTTACCGAACGAATGATGCTGTGTCAGCGTAGGTTTTCCGTGGGTAAGCGTACCGGTTTTGTCGATGATCAGAACATCCACTTTATTCATCTCTTCGATGGCGCGGGCATTTTTAACCAAAACACCCTCTTGTGCGCCTCGGCCGGTTCCAACCATGATTGACATTGGTGTTGCCAGCCCAAGTGCACAAGGACACGCGATCACCAGCACCGAAATGGCATTTACGAAAGCATATACCAGCGCCGGGTCAGGTCCCCACAGCGCCCAGATTCCAAAGGTGATCAGCGCCACCGATACGATGACTTGTACAAAATATTTGGCAACGGTGTCGGCCAGTCGCTGGATGGGTGCGCGTGTGCGGCTGGCCTGATTCACCATGTCGATGATCTGCGCAAGCAGTGTGTCGCTGCCAACTTTTTCGGCACGCATTACAAAAGCCGTCCGGCCGTTGATGGTGCCTGCGGTTACTTTATCGTTCAGCGCTTTTTCGACGGGCATCGATTCGCCGGTGATCATACTTTCGTCGATCACAGCCTTTCCGTCTTGTATCACCCCGTCAACCGGGATTTTCTCGCCGGGACGAACTTTGAGCAGGTCGCCAACGACTACCTCTTCAAGCGGAATTTCCTTCTCCGTTCCGTGGCGCAAGCGTCGTGCTATTGGCGGCACCAGTTGCAGCAATGCGCGGATGGCCGTGTTGGTTTTGCTGTGGGCGCGCAGCTCGAGCACCTGCCCCAGCAGCACCAGCGTGAGGATGACGGCAGAAGCTTCAAAATAAAGATGGACGTTGCCGCCGGCGTCTTTAAACTGTGCCGGAAAGATTCCGGGCAGCAGCAATGCCGCCACGCTAAAGAGATAGGCGGCTCCCACACCGAGAGAAATCAACGTCCACATGTTGGGCGACCAACGGCGCACGGAGCTGTAGCCACGTTTAAAAAACGTCCAGCCTGCCCAAAAGACTACAGGCGTGGCAAGCAGAAATTGTATCCAGCCCTGAATAGATTTGGGAATAACTTTCTCGACATGCAGAAAGCCAAAGTGGTCGGACATGGCCAGCAGGAAAAGCGGGATGCTTAGTGCCAGCGCTATCCAGAACTTACGCAGCATCCGCTGGTAGGCATTATCTTCTTCGCTCACGGGCACTTCTTTTTCGGCAACCAGCGCCATGCCGCACTTGGGACAGTAGCCGGGAGAAGAGCTTTTTACTTCCGGATGCATCGGGCAACTGTAAACGATAGGGGAGGTCGCCCGGCTTTCATCCTTGAGCAAATCCATTCCGCACACGGGACATTCGCCCGGTTTTTCGTACATCTTGTCGCCCTCACACTGCATCGGGCAGTACCAGGTACCGGTGGTGGTTTTATTAGCGGAAGCGTGCTTGCTTGTGGAAGCAGCAGCTGCTTCATCGTGTTCGCAATGGTGGCATTTCGCTTGCGCGGATTTTGGCTCCGAATCATTTACCAGCCACATGTTGCACACGGGGCAGCGGCCTTTTTCGGGATAGGTTTTATCGCCTTCGCATTTCATCGGGCAGTACCAGCCGCCGCCGGTAGTTTTATCTGCGGTAGATTGTTTTTCATTGGAATGATCACAGCAACCTTTTTCATTTTGGTGGTCGTGTTTCGCTTGCGCGGATTTTGGCTCCGAATCGTTTACCAGCCACATATTGCACACGGGGCAGCGCCCTTTTTCGGGATAGGTTTTATCGCCTTCGCATTTCATCGGGCAGTACCATCCGCTACCGATGGCTTTATCTGCGGAAGCATATTTTTCATTGGAATGATCACAGCAACCTTTTTCATTTTGGTGGTCGTGTTTCGCT